>NZ_VWXF01000048.1:0-218 GCF_011752615.1 Candidatus Pantoea multigeneris | reverse complement strand
GGATGTGTAAGTGCAGCGATGCATTGAGCTAACCGGTACTAATGACCCGTGAGGCTTAACCTTACAACGCCAGAGGCGTTTTTGAGAAGACGCAGTAGATTTTCAGCTTTGTTCGAACGGATTGGTTTGCGTGGTTACGGAAGTAAGGTAACGGCGTGAATAACAGAATTTGCCTGGCGGCTTTAGCGCGGTGGTCCCACCTGACCCCATGCCGAACT
>NZ_VWXF01000047.1:0-255 GCF_011752615.1 Candidatus Pantoea multigeneris | reverse complement strand
GCCCCGGCTGGTCCACGCTGTTTGACGAAGTGATCCTGCTGGAGGGCGACCGGGCCACCTGGCACGAGCAGAGCGGACGCACGCTCAGCTTTACCCTGCCGGAGCCTGACGGGGCGCTGTACAGCGTCAGCGAGGGGCTGATTATCCGCCGCAACCCGCAGGGCGACGTGCTGATTGCCGACGACGACGGGGCGGCCTGGCGGCTGTTCCGCGCCACGCCGGGCGAGCCGCAGCGCCTGCGGCTGGCGACGCTCA
>NZ_VWXF01000046.1:0-255 GCF_011752615.1 Candidatus Pantoea multigeneris | reverse complement strand
CCCACACTACCATCGGCGCTACGGCGTTTCACTTCTGAGTTCGGCATGGGGTCAGGTGGGACCACCGCGCTAAAGCCGCCAGGCAAATTCTGTTATTCACGCCGTTACCTTACTTCCGTAACCACGCGAACCAATCCGTTCGAACAAAGCTGAAAATCTACTGCGTCTTCTCAAAAACGCCTCTGGCGTTGTAAGGTTAAGCCTCACGGGTCATTAGTACCGGTTAGCTCAATGCATCGCTGCACTTACACATCC
>NZ_VWXF01000045.1:0-261 GCF_011752615.1 Candidatus Pantoea multigeneris | reverse complement strand
CGTCGCTGAGCGTCGCCAGCCGCAGGCGCTGCGGCTCGCCCGGCGTGGCGCGGAACAGCCGCCAGGCCGCCCCGTCGTCGTCGGCAATCAGCACGTCGCCCTGCGGGTTGCGGCGGATAATCAGCCCTTCGCTCACGCTGTACAGCGCCCCGTCAGGCTCCGGCAGGGTAAAGCTGAGCGTGCGTCCGCTCTGCTCGTGCCAGGTGGCCCGGTCGCCCTCCAGCAGGATCACTTCGTCAAACAGCGTGGACCAGCCGGGGC
>NZ_VWXF01000044.1:0-364 GCF_011752615.1 Candidatus Pantoea multigeneris | reverse complement strand
TGCCTGGCAGTTCCCTACTCTCGCATGGGGAGACCCCACACTACCATCGGCGCTACGGCGTTTCACTTCTGAGTTCGGCATGGGGTCAGGTGGGACCACCGCGCTAAAGCCGCCAGGCAAATTCTGTAATTTACCGAACTCGTGCTTTAAAACTGGTGCTGATACCCAGAGTCGAACTGGGGACCTCACCCTTACCAAGGGTGCGCTCTACCAACTGAGCCATATCAGCACACTATAATTTGATGCCTGGCAGTTCCCTACTCTCGCATGGGGAGACCCCACACTACCATCGGCGCTACGGCGTTTCACTTCTGAGTTCGGCATGGGGTCAGGTGGGACCACCGCGCTAAAGCCGCCAGGCAAA
>NZ_VWXF01000043.1:0-385 GCF_011752615.1 Candidatus Pantoea multigeneris | reverse complement strand
GCGGGGCGCTGTTCAGGTCGCAGTGCAGATACTGTATCTGCACCGACGGGTAGCCGCCGGTGTGGCCCAGCGCGGCCAGCGGCGTCCACGGGCTGTCCGGGTCGTAGCACCAGGTGCGGCAGCGGTCCCCGTAGCCCGCGTGCGGGGCAAACTGCTCCTGCAGCAGACGCCAGCCCTGCCAGACAAAGCGGGTGGTCTCCGGGGCACACTGCTCGCGCGTGACGGTTTTGCTGCTGCGCCGCCCCAGCGCGTCGTAGCGGTATTCGGCCTGATAGCGGCCCTGCGGGCCGGTGCCGCGGGCGCGTATCAGGCGGTTGTCGTCATCGTATTCGTAGTGCTGCTCCAGCCAGCCGCAGCGGCGGCTGATAAGGTTGCCCCACGGGTC
>NZ_VWXF01000042.1:0-419 GCF_011752615.1 Candidatus Pantoea multigeneris | reverse complement strand
TGTTCCGGATTGTTAAAGAGCAATATCTCAAACTCGACGTTAACCGTCAGTTTTGAGATATTTCGTGGAGACACCTTTCACCTGTCACCAAGCAAGTGGCGTCCCCTAGGGGATTCGAACCCCTGTTGCCGCCGTGAAAGGGCGGAGTCCTAACCGCTAGACGAAGGGGACGTGAAATTTGCTTAACGAATCACTGATTCGTTAATTTCACGTAAGGGTGAGGTTTTCTTCAGAAAACCGAGCGACAATGTTATTTGTCACCAGACCCCCAACGTAGAGCCAGTCTTGCTCATTACTTTTCTATCAGACAATCTGTGTGAGCACTTCGCGGGAAAGTATCTTCAGGTAAGGAGGTGATCCAACCGCAGGTTCCCCTACGGTTACCTTGTTACGACTTCACCCCAGTCATGAATCACAAA
>NZ_VWXF01000041.1:0-439 GCF_011752615.1 Candidatus Pantoea multigeneris | reverse complement strand
TTTACAACGCATGCAAGCTGCAAGCATTTGAGAGACTCGAACACATCGATAGCTTCATTCTTATTACGGAGAATGAATACGACGTGTCGTTTCAATTTTCAGCTTGTTCCGGATTGTTAAAGAGCAATATCTCAAACTCGACGTTAACCGTCAGTTTTGAGATATTTCGTGGAGACACCTTTCACCTGTCACCAAGCAAGTGGCGTCCCCTAGGGGATTCGAACCCCTGTTACCGCCGTGAAAGGGCGGTGTCCTGGGCCTCTAGACGAAGGGGACACTAAAGTCTCTTTCGCAAGACGCCTTGCTCATTACTTTCTATCAGACAATCTGTGTGAGCACTTCGCGGGAAAGTATCTTCAGGTAAGGAGGTGATCCAACCGCAGGTTCCCCTACGGTTACCTTGTTACGACTTCACCCCAGTCATGAATCACAAAGTGGT
>NZ_VWXF01000040.1:0-487 GCF_011752615.1 Candidatus Pantoea multigeneris | reverse complement strand
ACGCTGTACAGCGCCCCGTCAGGCTCCGGCAGGGTAAAGCTGAGCGTGCGTCCGCTCTGCTCGTGCCAGGTGGCCCGGTCGCCCTCCAGCAGGATCACTTCGTCAAACAGCGTGGACCAGCCGGGGCCGTGCATCCCGCAACGGGGGTTGAGGCTGTTGTAGCAGCGCTGCCAGCGCAGGGGAAAATGCGCCGGGGCGGTAAAGTCGAGATCTGCCTCGTCGTTGAGGACCTTAACGCCGGTCGCCGCGTGCACCGGGTTGCCCGACGCAAACACGTGGCTGAACGCCGCATCCGCCGCCATCCCTGCCGCCGCCGCCGCGAAAATACAGGACATATTGCGCAGGAGGCTGCCCGGCCGTCCGCGTATCAGCCCCAGCGCCAGCGGCACCAGGTTCAGCCCCGGCTGCTTGCCGCTGAGGATGTCGCGCACCACCAGCGGCTTGCCGCCGATAATCACGTTGGGCGACACCGTGCCGCCCACCTTGC
>NZ_VWXF01000003.1:0-428486 GCF_011752615.1 Candidatus Pantoea multigeneris | reverse complement strand
TGAGTACAAGCAATCCTGGCTGGGTGGTCAGGTGTTAGCGATAAACCCGGCTTATACCAGCCAGAAGTGCGCCTGTTGTGGTCATACGCATAAAGATAACCGTCAGTCTCAATCCCGCTTTATTTGTATTGCGTGCGGTTATAAAGAGAACGCGGATATAAACGGCGCGCGTAATATTTTAGCGGCAGGACATGCCGTTTTAGCCTGTGAAGTGAACGGTGCCTTAAGGCCGTCAGCAGCAGGAACCCGGCGACTGAGTAATCAGGTAGCCACCCTGTAAACGGGAATCCCCCACCTGAGTCGCGTAGCGTGAAGGTGGGGGAGGATGTCAATTATGTTGCTGCTTGATGATTTAACGCGTTCATCAACTCTTGTATGCGTTCTCTCATCCAGTAATGGCCGGGGGTCACGCTCCGGGCATTGTGGAAGTAGACGTTCAGCGCGTAGGCCGGAACAGAAAATGGCACTTTAAAGCAGGTCAGGGCTTCCGAGCTGAACAGGGTTGCCATTGCTCTTTCAGGCAGTGTGGTGATCAGCTCTGAATTTGCGACGATGGCAGGCGCTGATAACAGGCTGGGAAGTTCGACCACAGTGCGCCGCCGGATATTCAGTTTTTCCAGCTCCTGGTCAATCGTTCCACGGGCTTCATTCCACGGATTAACCACCACATGGCCTTCCGCCAGAAACTGCTCAAGTGTCAGATTGTCAGTGATGCGCGGGTGACGGCTGCTCACGGCAACCATATAGTCATCTCTGAATCCCTCAATCACGCCAAGCTGACTGTGATGGCTCATCTCCGGCGTCTGAAATCCTATGGCGAAATCCACTTTACCAGTGACAAGGTCTTCCAGCGAATCATGGCCCGTAGAGTAGATGGCTTTAACCGATATGCCGGGTGCAGTCTGCTGTAAGCGGGTCACCAGCGCCGGGAAAAAGACGGCTGCCGTGTAGTCTGTTACAGCAAAGCGGAAGGTCTGGGTGCTGTTTTCAGGACGAAATACGTTTGCTGACCGCAGACTTTCCGACATTGCATTCAGCGCAGCAGATAAACCGGGGGCAATGACGTGGGCTCTGGCCGTGGGCTGCATGTGACTGCCCTGCCTGACAAAAAGCTCATCACCCAGGGTTGTCCTGAGCCGTGACAACGCGTGGCTCAACGCCGAAGGACTGGTTGCCAGCTCTCCGGCAGCCATGTTTATTCTGCGATGCCGGTAAATGGCATCAAAAACAAGCAGCAGATTCATGTCGAGTACACGCAATTCCTGATGCATATTGTTCATCTTACCTATGAATAGAATGCAGTATGTTCATCATGTTATTCGGGTATAGTGCTGCCGTCCAGAACCAGAAACCGCAGGTGAAAAATGACTACTCCAGTTTTCCGTAAAGTCAGCATGTCAGACCTCGACAGATGTTATGCCATTGAAAGCGAGGCCTATGAAGGTGACGAAGCCGCTACACGGGAAAAAATTGCCACCCGTATCCAACAGTATCCCGAAGGATTTCTTTGTGCTGAGCTGGATGGAACGTTGATTGGCTTCATCAATTCCGGGTGTGCCTGGGACGTTGTGATGTCAGACGAAGAATTTAAAGAGTTGGTCGGCCATGATGACGCTGCGCCGAACGTTGTGATCATGTCAGTGGTGCTAGATCCTGATTATCAGGGCAAAGGTTACGCCGGTTTAATGATGCGGGCATTTATCAGTGCGATGAGAGAGATGGGCAAGAAAACCATTCATCTTATGTGCAAGACGCACCACGTTGAGCTCTACAGAAAATTCGGCTACGCGTATATCAAACCTTCGGAGTCAGATCATGGCGGCATGGCCTGGCATGAAATGATCATGACGCTGTAGTTTATTATCCCGGCAGACAAGCCTAAAAAGCCCAAAATCATGTTCGTTGATTTTGGGCTTTAAATACTTTTCACCTCAACACAACCCGCTTGCGGGCGACCGATAAAACCGCCTCAGGTGCTTAATTCACTCTGCTTTTTTGCCCGCAACTTGCTAACAATACCGGATAAGGCAAGCCCGATGGGAACCAGAGACCCCCATAGGACGGCGTTCCAGCCGTAAAGATTGAGCAGAGCCCCTGAAGAAAATGACCCCACGATCATCACCCCAAACACCACGAAATCGTTCATGGACTGAACCTGTGTTTTCTCTTCGGGACGGTGATACTCAATGATCTTCATTGATGCACCGGTGAAGCCAAAATTCCAGCCCAAACCCAGCAAAATCAGCGACAGCCAGTAGTGGAAAATATCGGTTCCGGCGAGTCCGGCCAGGACAGAGCATGCCGTAATAAGCAGACCCGCAGCCGCAATACGCATGGCCCCAAAGCGGTTAATTAATTTGCCGGTGAAAAAACCCGGACCATACATGGCAATAACATGCCACTGAATCCCGAGATTGGACGCCTGCTGAGAAATGCCGTGCATGTGCATCGAGAGTGGTGCTGCCGTCATCAGGAAGTTCATCACCATATAGGTGACCGCACCGCTAAATACGGTGCGGGCAAACCCTGGCTGGCTGACAATTTCGCGTAAAGGCCGTCCCCCTGTTTTTATTGCATCGACAGGTTCTGTGGTTTTCACGCCTTTGAGTATAAAGGCCGAAATGACGGCCACGAGAGCCTGGGCGAGGTACGTGACGGCAAAGGTATGAGGCGGCCAGAGGTGCATCGTTCCTGAAACCAGCATAGGACCCACCACGCCAGCTATCACACCGCCTCCCATTACCAGCGACAAAGCCCGAGCCCGGCGTTCAGGCGCGACGCCATCCGTAGCGGCAAACCGAAAGCTGAGCGCGACGGCCGCATATGCACCACCCAAAAATGCCGCGATGCAGAACAGCAAAAATGAGCCAACGACCACGGCGAGAGCTGCAGCCAGGCCGGTAATAACGCCTGTTCCGGTGCCGACCATGAATGCAGCTTTTCGCCCCTTTTTCCGCGCCAGTGAACCTAACGGCAGGATGCAGGCCGCCATCCCAAGAACAAACATGGTGATGGGCAAGGTTGCCAGCGCGCCGCTGGGGGCGATAGCATTGCCGACAATGGCCCCCGTGGCATAGAAAACCACGGAGTTTGCACCCGCGAGCGCCTGCGCGGTTGATAGCCGAATAATATTATTTTTCTGTTCTGCTACAGACAGGAAATATTCTGCGGACATGTGATTAATCATCCTGATTCATGGTGAGTACCTCATCCAGGCCGGGGGCGGATAAGGTAAAAATGCGCGGTCTGGTTTTGCATAATGACTCCAGTGCCGCACGCGTTTAAGCACGTGCGACATGCTCATCAGGCGTTACGGCCAGCCATCACACCGCCATCGATATCCCAGATAGCGCCGGTGACCCAGCCAGTCTGGTCAGAAAGCAGAAAAGCAACGGTTTCAGCAATATCAGCCGGCGTACCCACGCGACCGATTGGGTGGAAGCTGTCAAAGCTGTTCATCACATCCTTCACGTCGTCTTTTGGAATGAAGCCTTCGTAAATTGGCGTGTGAACAACCGCCGGAGAAACTGCATTCACGCGAATCCCTTTTTCACCCAGCTCAATGGCCAGGTTTTTAGTCAGCGCGTGCAGGCCGGCTTTGGCCATTGAATAAGCTGAAGACGGAGTGGCACCGATGGCCTGTTGTGCCCACATGGAGCCGATATTAACGATCGCGCCTTTAATGCCTGCCTCAACCATATTGCGCACCACGTCACGGGTAATAAAGAACGTCGCGCGGTTAATGCTCATGTACATGTCATAATCTGACGCTTCATGTTCGGTGAACGCTTTCGGGAAAAACACGCCAGCCGCATTGACCAGCAGGCTGATATCTTTATGTTCGGCGTTAATGATATCCACCACGTGCTGCATACCTTCTTCTTTCATCAGGTCGGCAACGATGATAGAAACCTGGCCGCTGGCAGCCAGCGCCAGGCGAGCCTGCTCTGCTTTGTCCTGGCGATTACCAACAAGCACCACGCTACCACCGTTTTTCAGAACCCGCTTTGCCGTTTCGAAGCCCATACCGCTTGTACCGCCAACCACTAACAGTTTTTTACCGGCAAAAGATGCGTTCATTGCTAACCTCTTTAAATTCATACCGTTGTTATAGATGAAAAGTCACGCTCCTCATCGTGTGAAATCAGAATGCCACCCGGCCCCCTGATTGACGACTGAGAAGAAATTGCGACTCAGGAAAGAAAATCTTTCTCGCTCGCGTATACTGGGGAAAATGATGAAATCAGGATGTCCATTATGCGATCGTTAAACCGGCTTAAATGGCTGCATGCTTTTGAAGCCACCGCCAGGCACGGCAGTTTTACCGGTGCGGCACAGGAACTGGGCGTTACGCCCGCCGCAGTAGGCCAACTGGTACGCTCGCTTGAGGACTGGGTCGGACACCCCCTTCTTCACCGCACCCGCTCAGGAAAAGAACGGCTGACGCTGGTTGACGAGGCGCAGGATGCGCTACAGGACATCACACAGGGTCTCGACAAACTTGAAACCGGGTTGAACAAGCTTCGGGGTCGCCGGTCGCGCTCGGTGGTGGTGGTAACAGCCTCGCAGGTATTGGTGATGAACTGGCTGATGGATCGCCTGAACCGGTTTTCGGAAACGCACGAAAATATCGATCTGCGGCTTAACGTCACTGAAAAGCTGATGGACGTGTCGCATGGCGAGGCTGATATCGGTATTCGCTGCGGACAGGGCGACTGGCCTGGCGTGAGTAAAACCTGGCTGATGGATGAAGAAGCCGTTCTGGTTTGCAGCCCGCGCCTGGTGCCACCCGTAAAAATGGCCTGCAGTGAATGGCTCGCCACGCAAAAACTGATACACGATGACACACCGCATCCAGGCGCGGAATTTCCGTCATGGGATAATGTGCTGATGGCGGTCGGTGCACCCGAAGCGCTGGAAAGCGGGCTGCATATTAACTCTACCTCAGCCGTGATCCTGTCGGCCCTGAGCGGCAGAGGAGTCGCTATTGTCAGACACGCTCTGGTGAAAAACCATATCGAAACAGGGCAACTGGTCCAGTTGCACCCCGACCACCGGTGGCCGCTCAAATGGTCCTATTATCTGGTCACCCCGCAACAAAAAGTCATGCGCGATGAAGTAAACGTTTTCCATGACTGGCTTCTTCAGGATGTCATCTCAGGCCGTTCATAGTCCCCTCAAACATTACGCCGCGCTGGCAACCATGCCGGCCGCGTAATTTTCACCTCACGGCATAGAATTTCTACTCTGCTTCGCAAGATTATCTGATTTGTTGAAGTCGTCAGGCTTTCTGATAATCGCCCTCAACGAAAGAGGGCCTTCTAATGACTGATTATGATGTTACTTAATTCTGATTTTTCGCAGCGTGCAATCATTACCCCGGATGATTATCAGTGGGTACCTTCTCCCCAGCCCGGCGTTGAGCGGGTGATGCTTGACCGAATTGGTCACGAGCAGGCCCGCGCAACAAGCCTTGTCCGATATGCGCCCGGATCCGAATTTCCCGCACACAGCCATCCTGGCGGAGAGGAGATTCTGGTGCTCGACGGGACGTTTACAGAAGACGGTGTCGATCACCCTGCCGGCTGGTACTTGCGCAGCCCGGACGGCTCTTCTCACCAACCCTCAAGCCGCAACGGCACGACCATTTTCGTCAAGCTGCGCCAGATGTCTGCCGATGAACGCCAGCCGCTCAGAATAAATACGCAGGAGGCAGCCAACTGGCAGGGGCAGCCGCACAGACAAATCTGCCCCCTATTCTCAGGGACTTCAGAGACCGTTCAGCTTCTGAAACTTGCCCCGGGCGAGCGGGTCTTCTGTGCGCCACTTACAGGTGGAGCGGAACTCCTTCTTCTGAAAGGTCAACTTCGGGCGCCGGAAGGTTGCTATGAAGCTGGAAGCTGGCTGCGGTTTCCGCCGGGTGATATGCCCGCTCTTATTGCCAGCGCCGCTGGTGCATTTTTTTATCTGAAAACGGGGCATCTCAGCCCGATAATTCTGACCGGAACGACATCTTGAAGCAGAGCGCCCGCTTTCTCCAGGCCAGGGTTGCTGCTATTCTCGCCTGAGTTAACCCCATTGACCCAGCAGGAGCATCCTATGTTTACTGGTCTGAGCGCCTTTCCACTCACGCCCGTTACGCCCGCAGGCCTTGATGAGCGCGGCTTTATTCGCCTCCTTGAACGGATTACGTCAGCCGGTGCGGATTCCATCGGCGTGCTTGGCTCTACGGGTAGCTACGCCTACCTGACGCGCCCACAGCGCAGGCAGATAGCGACCATTGCTAAATCCCACGCGGAAAATATCCCGCTGATGGTTTGTGTGGGGTCGGTCAGCACTGATGAGGTGCTGTGCCTGGCCGATGACGCGCAGGCGGCTGGGGCCAATGCGTTGCTGCTGCCGCCGGTTTCATACCAAAAGCTCAGGGACGATGAGGTGTTCGGCTTATTCGAGACGCTAACGCAGCACGCTTCGGTGCCAGTCTGTGTCTATGATAATCCGGGCACTACCTTTGAGTTTTCCGACGAGTTGCACGGGCGTATTGCTGCATTGGCTGGTATCCGATCCGTTAAAATTCCTGGCGTCCCGCCTTCGCCGGAGGACGCTCTGGCGCGTGTGCAGCGGCTGAAATCGAAGCTGCCTGCAGGCGTGACGGTGGGCATCAGCGGTGACGCCAGCGCTGCCACTGGCCTTAACGCTGGCTGCGAAGTGTGGTACTCGGTCTGCGGCGGCCTCTTCCCACAGACGGCGAAGGAAATCACCGACGCGGCTGCCCGTGGAGAGCGCGAGCGCGTTGCCCAGCTCAGCGAACGTCTACAGCCACTATGGGATCTTTTTCGCAAACATGGCGGCAGTATCCGCGTCATGGCAGCCGCTGCGGGCGCGCTGGGGCTAACGGATGTTGACTGTCTGCCCCGCCCGCTTCGACCGCTGTCCGCGGATGATATTGCAGAGGTTGCTGCGGTCATTACCCGCCTTGAGCTGAGGTAAGTTGCCCGAAAGAGTTGATACTGCCCACTCAGTGGGCAGTATCAATATTGATTATCGCGCCGCCTACAATCAGGCATTTTTAAACTGTTATTATGCTTTTTGTTGAAACTGTTATTCATTAAGCCCACTGGAAATTATTATAATCACGGTCGACTATTTTTATGACTGCCACTCAGCGCGTAAGTTAAGTGACTAATATATAAAGATCGTGATTGCAGCGTTTTCAGGATGGTTTGAGGGTGGCAAATGAAGAAGTATCAGCAACTGGCCCAGAAGTTGATCGATCAAATTGAGCTCGGCGTATGGATTCCGGGCGACAAGCTGCCCTCTATCCGTGAACTCGTCACAACCAGTGAGATGAGTTTCGTTACGGTTGGGCATGCGTATCATCTACTTGAGAGCCAGGGAAGAGTGATTGCGCGGCCTCAGTCTGGTTATTATGTCGCACCAAAAGCGGATAATTTAAAACCTCATCCTGTTTCTCAGGTGAATCAGGACGAAGCCGTCGATATTAATACCTACATCTTTGAGGTTATGCAGGCGGGTAAAGACCCTTCTATTATTCCCTTTGGTTCAGGTTTCCCTGACCCACTGCTGTTTCCCCATCAGCAATTGAATCGATCTCTCGTTCATACCAGTAAAACAACATCAGCGTTAAGCGTCATCAATAATCTTCCACCTGGAAATATCGATTTAAGGCAAGCTATTGCCCGTCGCTATGCGCAACAGGGTATGAGTATTTCTCCAGAAGAAATTGTCATCACGGCTGGCGCACTTGAAGCGTTAAATTTGAGCCTTCAGGCAGTCACCGAGCCGGGAGATTGGGTTATCGTCGAAAACCCCTGTTTTTATAATGCGCTACAAGCACTGGAAAGACTGAGGTTAAGAGCCTTATCCATTGCGACAGATGTAGACGAAGGTATCAATTTAGAGGCTTTAGAGCAGGCGTTAATCGATTACCCAGTCAAAGCCTGTTGGCTGATGACAAACTGTCAAAATCCGCTGGGATTTACCTTATCCCCTGAAAAAAAGAGACGCCTTATTGCGCTTTTAACCAAATATAAGGTGGTTCTGATCGAAGATGATGTCTACAGCGAACTTTATGCCGGTCGGGATAAACCACTGCCTGCCAAAGCCTGGGATACGGAGGATATGACATTACACTGTTCCTCCTTTTCTAAATGTCTGGTATCCGGGTTTCGTATTGGCTGGGTTGCTGCCGGAAAACATGCGCCACGCGTTCAGCAATTACAGTTTATGAGTACGCTGTCTACCAGTTCTCCCATGCAGCTTGCAATTGTTGATTATCTGGCAACCAGAAGTTATGAGCAGCACCTGAGAAAATTAAGGCGGACGCTTTCTAGCCGAAAAAAAAGCATCGGGCAAATTTTACAGCGTCACCTGCCTCGTGAAGTCAGCATTCATTATAACGAGGGGGGCTATTTTCTCTGGCTGGAATTACCAAGAAATCTGGACGCCAGTGAGCTGAGCAAGAAAACCCTGGCGCAAGGTATAAGTATCGCGCCAGGAAAAATGTTCTCAACATCCGATCTTTTATCTCACTGTTTTCGTATTAATACGTCATGGGAGTGGGGTGAGAAAGAAGAAACAGCCGCTAAAACAATCGGCGAAATTATCCGCCGCATGATCATTCAATCTCAACTTAGCGGCCAGGTGTAAATCAGCGTGTCGTCGACTTCACCGTAGCTATCTGTTCGATGGTGCTTTAAGCGCGCTTCCAGCAGATAGCCACAGCGCAGGGCAACGGCAGCGCTGCGTTGATTACGTCCGGCGGTGGTGATCTCCAGCCGTTTCGGGGCAAATAACGCCAGCGCCATTGCCGTCATCTGTTCGCAGGCCTGGGTCATCACGCCGCGCCCTTCTGCCTCCACAGCCAGCCAGTAACCCAGTTCACAGGCAGGAATCGCCGGATTTTTAAGAAACAGGCTGATGCAGCCTAACAGCCGCTGCGACTGGTTATCGATGATCAGAAACTTTAATTCATTTTCCTGGCGGGAAAAATTATCCATCGCCTCCTGCATATTCTCCGCCACCGCGCTGCGGTGATGCGGCCCGATTGACCAGGGCAAAAACGCATGATGCTGCGGGCCAAAGGCATTTAACGTTGCCAGCATCTCATCTACCCGCGTCATTGTCGGCGCTGCAAAATGAAACAGCGCATTGCTGAGGTATTGCGACGGAATATCGGTAATCTTCATCTGGCCTCCTTGTCGGTGTGTCAGTTGAAGATTAGCAGTTAAGCGTGGTTTTCACCGCTGTAGTCATAAAATCCATCACCTTACGCAACAGCGGCGAGGCACGAAGGTCTGCGTGCACGACCAGCCAAACCTCAGGTGAAAATCCTGCTCCCGTGTACGGCAAACGTTGTAATTCTTGATCGCTATCGCCAATAAATTGTGGCAACGAAGCCACACCCAATCCGGCCTTCGCCGCCTGATGTTGACTGATGATATCGCTTACAGCGCAGCTAATCGGGCGCTGGCCGGCAATCTCATTGATCCATTTCGCATGAGGCATGCGTGCCAATTGCTCCTCATAGCCAATAAACTCCCAACGGGCGGGATCATTCAGGTATCGATAGTCATTGTGGGCGTAGAGCGAAAACGGCATTTCGCCCAGCTTACGCGCGACATCGTAGTCATCGGTGGGCCTCACCAGGCGAAGCGCAAGATCAGCCTCGCGGCGAGTCAGCGATACCACGCCAGGCTGGCTGACCACCGTCAATTGTATCTCCGGATACCTCTGCCGGAAATCAAACATACAGCGGGTAAGTAAGGTGTTAACCAGCACTGGGGGAACGCTCAGCGTCACTTTTCCTCGCGCCGGTGCACGTTCAGCATCCGCGGCACGCTCAATCGCAAAGGCGTGATGTTCGATTGCGCGGGTGAGCTGCAAAACTTGCTCGCCCAGAGGCGTGAGTACACAGGCTCTCGCCTGACGATCGAGTAAACACCCGGCTAGCTGTTGTTCCAGTGACGTGACTCGCCGCCCTACGGTGGCATGATCAACCTGCAACAGCCGCGCAGCCGCTGATAACGAGCCGCCTTGCGCGACTGCATGAAAATATCGTAAATCTTCCCAGTTAAACATATGTGCACTTTTACGCGAAGTGATGTGCAAATATAGGGAATTTACGCACAGATAGCCACGCCCTATGCTCAGGCTCTTTTCCTTTAAGGGTCTAAATGATGCTTCCTTCTTATCAACCCCGCCTGGTGCAGGTAGCCGCCTGCATGGCGTTTGTGATCGTGTTGCTTGATGTGAGCGTGGTGAATGTAGCACTGGAAGCGCTGCGTCATCAGTTTTCGAGTGATATGGCCGGATTACAGTGGATTGTTAATGCCTATGCGCTGGTTTTCTCAGCGCTATTGCTAAGTGCTGGCCTGCTGGCTGACCGGTTTGGCAGCAAACGGCTTTTTATACTTGGCTTTGCGCTGTTTACTGTGAGTTCTGTTGGCTGCGGCCTTGCCTCGTCACTGTCGGTACTGATCGCATTTCGAAGCTTGCAAGGTGTTGGTGCGGCCCTGCTGATCCCGACATCACTCACCCTATTGCGTGAGGCTTTTTCCACGCCCGATGCCAGAGCCAGAGCCATTGGCTGGTGGGGCGCTGGCGGCGGTATCGCGCTGGCAGCAGGCCCGGTGATTGGCGGCCTGTTGCTCAGCAGTTTTGGCTGGCGCGCCATTTTTCTGCTTAATTTGCCCCTCGGCATTGCCGGTCTCTGGCTGGCACAGCGTTATGCCGCGCCTTCACCGACGCAAGCGGGTAAAAGCGTCGATCTGCCCGGACAACTGTCAGGTGCCTTCGCCCTCGGTTGCCTGACGTTTTCACTGACAGAAGCCAGTCGCTATGGCTGGCAACACCCGTTAATTATTGGCTGCTTCGTGACTTCGCTGCTGTTAGGTGGTGTATTTATCCGCACGGAGGCCCGATCACCCGATCCGATGTTGCCGCTATCCTTGTTTAGGTGCCCGAACCTTGCGGCTTGCACTTTTATCGGTCTGGCCGCCAATTTAACCTTCTATGGAATGGTATTTGTCTTCAGCCTCTATTTTCAGCACATCCGTCACTTCAGCGCTGCACAGACTGGCGTGGCATTTTTGCCGATGATGGGGATTTTAATGGTGATGAATGTGGTGGCAGGTCGCCTGATGACGCGACGTGGAGTGCGCGAGCTAGCGATCAGCGGATTGCTGATTTCGGCGAGTGGCTACCTGCTGATGTTACTCGCCCTTCCCGGTGGTGAGCACTGGACACTCATCATACCCATGTTATTGGCGGGTAGTGGCATTGCGCTGGCGATTCCGACGATTACGCATGCCGTATTGGCGGCCGCACCGGCTCATCAATCTGGCGTCGCGGGGGCATTGCTGAACACCGCCCGTCAAACCGGCGGCGTTATTGGCGTCGCGTTGTTTGGCTATATGGTCCGAGCCAGTGAAAAGGCAGCATTCATGGCCGGTATGCGGTTATCAATTGCGATCAGTGCTGGGCTATTGCTCTTTGCCGCTGGGGTTGGATGGATGGCGCTGACTACCGCGCAAAAAACCCGCGAGGTCCCTGTCTGTGATCCGTAAAAGATCTGGAGTGACCCACTCCCGTAACATCCACTCTCCTCACGACAGTCAGTGAAGCATCAAAATGAGCAGTTACGTATTCTTCCCCGGTATAATCCGGGGAGTTAGATGACACAGATGTACTAAAAAAGAAAACGACGCCTTCAGGCGTATTATTATGTCCCCTACTTTATCCACCGAGGTGTTTTCAGATAATTCTCACTGACATTCACAACACCAGCGAAATAATTCGCAACACACATTGGTAGAGATTTATAAAGAAAGAAAAAAATATCATTGTGGCAGAAATAATTCGATCGCATTGCGTTAAGGGTTTGATAAATATGTATGGCTGCACGTTGAAAACCAGCCACCCACTTGCAGAACCGATCGTGACAAATTTAACTTCTTCTGCCAGGGTTAATTTAATCTACCTTACAGGAGACCAAGATGACTTCATCAACCAACAAGTCAATTTTCACTAACCAATATCCTTCCCCACCCTTTAAGCGTCAGCATCAGGCATTTCCGGGGCTGGCATCCGAGATGAATCCTAAACCCGATCATGGTGAAGAAAGCTATCAAGGGACTGGTCGATTGGACGGTCGTAAGGCGCTAATTACAGGGGGTGATTCAGGGATTGGCCGAGCCGTAGCGATCGCCTATGCTCGTGAAGGTGCAGATGTCGCTATCAACTATTTGCCCGATGAAGAACAAGATGCTGCAGAGGTTGTACGATTAATTGAAGCAGAAGGCCGCAAAGCCGTGGCAATTCCGGGTGATATTCGTTCTGAGGAATTTTGTCAGCAGTTGGTTAATCAGGCTAACGAGAAATTAGGCGGACTGGATATTCTGGTGAATAATGCAGGCCGACAGCAATATAATAAATCCATTCTGACGCTCTCCACTGAAGATTTTGATGCAACGTTTAAGACGAATGTTTACGCGATGTTCTGGATAACAAAGGCGGCACTCGAGTACTTGCCGAGCGGCTCATCTATCATTAACACTTCGTCAGTTCAGGCCTATGAGCCAAGTGCAATTTTACTTGATTATGCGCAGACAAAAGCGGCAATAGCTGCCTTTACTAAATCTCTCGCCAAACAACTGGGAGAGCAGCAAATTCGTGTGAACGCTGTTGCACCTGGTCCCTACTGGACGGCGTTACAGGTATGTGGGGGGCAGCCACAAGAGAAAATTGAGCAGTTTGGTGCCACCGCGCCGCTTTGTCGTCCTGGGCAACCCGCAGAAATTGCGCCGTTATACGTCACACTCGCAGAAACGGCCAACAGCTACACTTCCGGCCAGGTGTGGTGTTCAGATGGTGGAACCGGCACCCTCTAACAAAGGCCACCCGAAGGTGGCCTGTTGCTGTATGTAACGTTAATTAATGCTCCGGCATCTGCTCCGGCGCTTTAAGCAGCTTACGGGTTTTCGCCACTTCTTCTGCGGTCACGGCCGGTGCGGCGTTCCCCCAGCTATTGCGCAGATAGGTAGCCACTGCCGCGACCTGATCGTCAGACAGTTTCCACGCAAAGGCAGGCATCGCACCACTGGTCGGGTTGCCGACGGTGACTGCACCGCGACCGCCCTGCAATACCGTGGTAATGATGGATGAAGGATCTTCCGCCTGTAAACCTGGGTTATTGGCGAGGCTGGCGGCGAGATTCGGTATCCCTTTCCCGTCACTGTTATGGCAGGCGGTGCAGTTAACCGAATAGAGGTTCTCACCGCTTTTCATCTGCTCACTGTTAGCGGTAGTCAGCGCAGCCGGTTTCTGG
Source organism: Candidatus Pantoea multigeneris (assembly GCF_011752615.1). Lineage (NCBI taxonomy): Bacteria > Pseudomonadati > Pseudomonadota > Gammaproteobacteria > Enterobacterales > Erwiniaceae > Pantoea > Candidatus Pantoea multigeneris. The sequence continues at coordinate 415,138 of NZ_VWXF01000003.1, read as the reverse complement.
GTAGCGGAAGACTTCACCGACTTCAGGTAAACCGCGATGGCATTCAAATCGGCATCGGTCAGATGCTGGGTTGAATTGGTTACCGCTTCCGCCATCGGGCCTGAAGCCACGGCAACGTGGTTACTGCCCAGCTTCAGGTAGTCCACCACTTGCTGCTGTGACCAGCTACCAATCCCGGTGTAGTGATTTGGCGTGATGTCTGGCGCGTGCCATTCCCCCAGGTTACTGCCCTGCAGGTAATCACTGGTATCACCCCCAATGATATTCTTCGCGGTATGGCAGGCGGCACAGTGTTCCGGGCCTTCAACCAGATAGGCACCCCGGTTCCACTCCGCAGACTGGCCAGGGTCCGGCTTGAAACCTTCATTTTTAAAGAACAACAGGTTCCAGCCCATCATGGCCAGACGAATGTTATACGGGAAACCCAGCTGCGTCTCTGGCACCGCGTTATGGATTGGCTGCACCGAGCGCATATACATCCACAGGTCGTGCATATCCTGATCGGTCAGTTTCACGTAAGCGTTGTAAGGCATTGCAGGATAGAGGTTTTCACCCTCTTTGCCTTTACCATGGCGCACGGCACGGAAGAAATCTCGCTCCGTCCAGCTACCAATCCCCGTTGCAGTATCTGGGGTGATATTACTGGCGTAAATCCCACCAAACGGCGTGCTGATGGCGTAGCCACCCGCCATGTGCTGCTTGCTTTCGGGAACGGTATGACAGGCCGTACAGTCGCTGGCGATAGACACATAGCGACCACGCTCCACCGCTGCGGCATCTGCCGCCGTGGGTGGCTGACTGGTCAAAACATCGTTACTGGCAACGTTATCTGCTGAGGTGTTGCCATTTTGCCACAGTAAAGCGGCAGCCACTGCCGCAGCGACAAGCGCCACGCCAGCAATTAATCGGGTCTTTTTCATCTCACACCTTCACCAACGGACCTGGGTTTTTCAGGTACTGTTCGATAATGGCTTTCGCCGTCCACAGACTCAGTGCACCAATGGTGCCCGTCGGGTTATACCCGGCGTTGTTCGGGAATGAAGAAGCCCCGAGCACGAACACGTTGTGTGCGTCCCAGCACTGCTGGTAACGGTTCAATACCGAGGTTTTTGGATCGGTACCCATCACCGCACCACCAATGGTGTGGTCACTGGCGAAGTTGTAAGGTGAATACGCACCTGAGGCTGAGTTGGTGCCAATCACGATCTCTGCCCCCATCGCCTTACCAATCTCGACACTCTTCTCTTCGATAAACTTTGCCGAGCGGCGGTCGTTATCGTTGTAGTCAAAGGTCACGCGCAGCAGTGGATTGCCGTTGTTATCTTTGTACTCAGGATCGAGGTCAAGATAGTAATCTTCGTGGGAGAAGCTGGTGCCCTGTCCGAAGATAAACGTGGTGTTCTGGAACGCGTGGGTATAAGCCTTTTTCCAGTCTTTACCCCAACGCGGTGATCCGGGTGGCAGTGCATCCGCGTTGCCGATAGGACGTGCCCCGCGAGCCACCACCAGAATTCCCGCGCCGCCAATAAAGCCAAGCCCGGTATGATCAAAGTTATCGCCGTTCCAGTCATCTACCTGCGAAGAGAGCGCACCGGCACCGATATACTGGTTGAGATTCTCATCTTTAAAGTGAATCGCCGCGCCAGAAACGGTCTGGAAGCTATAAGCACGCCCCACCACGCCCGTTTTGGTCACGGGGTTGTATGGCACACCAATTTTGGATAGCAGCAACAAACGTACGTTCTGCATCTGGAAAGCGGAGAGAATGACAATATCCGCTGGCTGTTCCCACTCTTTCTGGTTTTTATCGATATAGGTTACGCCAGTAGCGGTTTTCCCATCTTCAGCCTTGTTAACCCGCACCACCGCCGAGTCAGTCAGTACGGTAAAGTTCTCGCGCTGCATTAATGCCGGAATCACACAGGCATTGGGGCTGGATTTAGAGAAGTTACCGCAACCGTAATAGAGGCAGTAGCCACAGTAGGTGCAGGGACCCATACGCACACCCAGTGGGTTTACGTAAGCGCGTGACGCTTGTCCGGCGGGTACCATAAATGGATTAAGGCCGATCTTTTTCGCCCCTTCGGCAAAAATGTCGGTCAGTCGCATGCTTTCCAGCGCGGGCAGCGGATACTCACTGCTGCGGTTGCCTTCAAACGGATTTCCCTCTGGCATTGTTTTGCCATTAAGTTTGCCCGCTTTACCGGACACACCGGCAATCTTTTCAAAACGATCGTAAAACGGTTCCAGTTCGTCATAGGTGACGCCCCAGTCTTGCAGGATCACCCCTTTAGCAATTTGCTGCTTGCCATAGCGTTTTACCGTCTGGCTATAGGGCTCGAAATCAAAGGGCGTAAAGCGCCACGCCATTCCGGCCCAGTGGGTGCCCGAACCGCCAACGTTATAACCGAGTTCGTTCAGGTTCCAGTCACGCGTTGGCAACGCGGTCTGAGCGGAGTTATTACGGAAGGTGGTGGTTTCCACCGCTGGCGGCAGTAGCATACTGCGACGGGTATCCCAACGCAGTTCATCGGTATCAACGGAAGGCGGAAAATCGGTTGCGGTTTCAAACCACGGGCCACGTTCAATGGCAACGACATTCAGACCAGCGCGGGTCAGTTCTTCTGCAATCAAAGAACCACACCACCCCAGGCCGACGATGGCGACATCAGCTTTTGGACGGACATTTTTCATTTTAAAAACTCTTTATGGCTCAGCTCTGGAGGGAAATAAATTACAGCTGGTTATCAATTAAGCTGGTTGGAATAATATTGAGCTTCTGCCCTTTCTTTGGCAGTAAATCACGGAAGTCATAACGTGCTCCCGGGAAGCCAATCATTTTCCAGCTGGTCATCTCTTTATTTCCGCCATAGATTGGGTCGGAGAGGAAACCTTCGCGAACGTTCTGCAATAACAGTTCGAAAAAGACTTTGGTTTCCACTTCTTCACCTAAATCAAGCGTGACATTTTCCAGCGCGGTCAGCACCTTATCCTGCTGCTCGCCGGATAAAGAAATAAAGTCTTTGCCATATTGCTGCTGTACGGCTTTATCCAGTGCGGCCAGGCCAAGACGATAACGCTGAGCGGGAGTTAAAGGCGACTGTGGCCCCTGTTCAGCTGTCCCTTTAACAAATTTACCCAAACGATAAATGGCGACCGCATTACCGTAATCCCCGGCTAATTGCCGATCAATAAAGGTGGCACAGCCCGCCTCTTTTCCACTCAGACTGGTTTCATCTGCGGGAATAAAGCGTTCGGCGATTGCCCCTACGGTGTCAAACTCGTGTTGCGTTAAATATTGCAGTCCGCCCTGGCGGGGTGGCGATGGTGGCGTTTTTACCTGACCCGGTTCCCACGGCTGGCCACCATTAATGACCTCCGCCTTAGTAACCACAGGTATAGTAGATGCGACTCCCAGTGCAGTAATGGAAGTGAGAAATTCTCTACGTTTCATGATATCCCTGCTAATGATTCACATTGCATCAAAAAGACCACAGAAAAAAACAGTGGTCATAACGTGCCACAAATTTAATGTGTTATAGGATTATCAGGCGTAATTAACGCCATCGATAATTATGACAATTTATGGCTGTAGGTGAGGTAACTTGTCTCCACAAGTTAAACAATCAGTTACGCAGACGTTAACAACCTGCGCAGAGTAGATCCCCGCCCTACGATTTGAAAGGTTTTTATTGATGGAAATCCATCATGGCGAATTAAGCTGCTATCAGCATGGTTTGATGGCGATCACATCTTGCCAGCTCACGTAACCTCAGCATAATAAAGAGCACAACACCGGTTATGTTTTGCCCAAATGATGGCAGGACGGTGTTGATGTCTGGAGAAGTCATGAAAAAAGTAACGCTTGAAATGCTGGCGATGAAAGCAGGCGTTGGCATCGCCACCGTTGATCGGGTGCTTAACGAACGTGGAGGGGTAAAACCTGAAACCGTGCGTAAAGTCCTGAATGCAGCACGTAAGGCCGGGTTGCAAAGATTATTGCCTGAAGAAGCCAGCCAGCCGTGGAAAATTGAAGTTTTCCTCAGTAGCCAGGAGTCATTTTTTTTCCGGCAACTGGCAAAAGAGTTTGCTGCCGTTGCCGATACGCTGGGTTATAAAAAAATAACGCTTTACCGGACGCTAGTACCGGAATCCAGCCCGGAAAAACTGGCAAAAAAAATCATTGAAAGTAGCACTCAACGCGACGGAATTGTTGTTTTTGGCCATGACTACCCTGTTATTCACGAAGCTTTAGCACACTGCAAAATAAAAGGAATTCCTGTTATCACTTTAGCGACAGATATTCCCGACGCTGAACGGTTATGCCACGTGGGGATTGATCAGCAGCAGGCTGGAGCCACTGCCGGATTATTAATGAGTAAAACCACGCCAGGCGAAGGTGACGTGATATTAGTGAGCGGCAGAATGGATTTTCGTGCGCATACACAACGGGTTGCGGGTTTTCGCGATGTATTACAACAGCGTTCACCGCAGTTGCATTTACGTTCAGTGTTGGCCGGTCAAGATGAAAAACAGCGGATTCGTTCCCTGCTGAATAATACGTTGCGCACGGCGAAAAATGTGGTCGGCATTTATAACACCGGCACTGGAAACAGTGATATTGCGGATATTCTTAAGCAACATCAACTGGCGGGAGAATGCACGTATATCACCCATGAACTCTATTCCGTTACGAAACAGCTTTTACTGGATGATGTACTGGATTTCACCTTGGATCAAAATGCACAGCAACATGCTGCGCTGGCGCTGAATATTATGTTACGCCACCTGGAACAGGGATTTGTGCCGGATGTTTATCAGGACGGAAAAGTGGCGTTGAAAATCACGACCGCAGAGACCTTAGGGTGAATGTTCCCCTGCTCAGCGAAGACCGCAGTGACTTTTTTACTGAAACAGCTATAAGTATGTTGTAACTAGTAACTGTAAGCAAAGCGCATTCTGCCCGGGCAGTTTGCATTACACCGCCCTTCACAGGCTAAAGATGTGGCTGTTTAGCTGACATCAAAGCGCCCAACCGCTTCTTGCAACCGGGTTCAACACCGATGCCTTAGCGCGTAAATTTCCCCCTATCCACCTGATACCGGTTCACCTAAAATCGTCCCCTGCCGTGCCTTTCTGTCGGTTAATAAAGGATGCCGTACCCAGGCACCCCTGCCGATCGGTTTATATCACCGCAAATACCTCAATTCCCGAGTTCATACTGAACCGAGAGCTGTCCTTTCTTCTCTTTCACTTTAATGATGCGGATTTCACCGATTTCCGAGGTTTTCTTCACGTGCGTTCCGCCGCATGCATAAGGCGTTAAGTCTCCCCAGGTGACCATGCGCTTGCCATCCTCATCTTTGAGTATCAACGCAAGGTCACGAGCCACCATCTCTGCCGCAGCTTCGGCAAAGTTTTCCGCAGTCACTGGCGTGGTAAGCCCAATGGCATCAAAGACGACTCGACCTTCGCCCGGCCGGTGATTACCTTTGTTACCCTGCCACCCATATTTTTCGCCTGCCACGCCAATAAGGTGGCCTGCTGAATGATAGCGGGTATGGATGAGGCGAAGATTCGCATCCACTGAAATATGCACGGTACCTTCTTCAACTGCGGCGTCAGTGATGTGAATGACACTGTCACCTTGCTGAATGGCCTGAATCATATTAACGCCACCGATCGTGCCCTGATCTGAAGGCTGCCCCCCACCCTGTGGGTGGAACAAGGTGGCAGAGAGGATGACGTGAAAACGGCCGTCTTCCTGTGGGGTACAGCTGATGACCTGTGATTCCATCTCAAGTGCATCGCTGTGGTAATAAATGCGTTCTGTCATGCTGTTTACCTTAAATCAATTTCTGAACAGGAGGAGGTATTAACCGTTAAAGCTGTTGAGAGAATCCACCGTTGCGGTTGACCCACCACATACAATGACCAGTACGTTCTTCTCGTTCTCGAGGTTCAGCTTTTTGCCATACAGCGGGGCAAGAGCAGCACCACAAGCAGGTTCGACAAGCACACGATGATCCTCCAGGAAAGTGAGGCAGGCATTTACCGCTTCACGATCGGTCACGATAACGGGCACCACTGATCGTGTCTGCGCAATGTCAAAGGCGCGCTGGCAGACCTGCCGAGCGCCGAGTGAAGTGGCAACACCCGTCAGTGCCGTGACTTCAACCGGTTTGCCTGCTTTCAGTGCAGCATGATAGGAAGACATCCCCTGCGTCTCTGCGGCATAGATCGGAACATGGTCCAAACCATGACGGCGGAGGCCTTCATCAACGCCTGCAAGCAGACCGCCCCCACCTACCGACAGGATCACCGCGTCAGGCCTGATACCCTCAGCAACAACTTCGTCAATCATTGAGGCATGTCCCTGCCAGAGCAGCGGATCGTCAAAGGGGTGCAAAAACGCATCCTGGTCCGTCAGTAGCGACAGCGCCAGCGCATTGGCTTCAGACCACATTTTTCCATGAATAATGATCTCTGCCCCTTCCAACTGCAGCAGGTGTCGGGCACGCTCAGACGTCGTTTCAGGTACCACAACGATAACCGGTACGCCAAGCTGACGACCTGCATACGCGACGGCGAGCCCGGCATTACCTCCGGACGAGGAGATGAAGCGGCGAGCCCCTTTTTCAAAGTGTTGCTGGCAGGCAAAGCCAATACCGCGAATTTTAAAAGAGCCTGAAGGCTGGGTAGCCTCCATCTTCATCCAGACACGGGTGCCGTTCAGGTGACCCAGCGGCAGAGACTCCAGCAGTGGGGTTTTAATACTCAGTGACATTTGTCAGCTCCAGTTAAAATCAGCATCAGGCCAGGGCCTGAACTTACAGCTCAACCTCAAGACCATTAGCCCGCAGGCCGGAAAGAAATCCGCTTTCGCAACAGGATCAAGCCTCAGACTGGCATAGCGATGCATCGCGTCTCTCCACAGCTGGCTGTCTTCAGCTGTCAGTATTTTTCAGTTCATCAAGGTAGTTGTAGATGGTGTAACGGGTCACACCGAGCGCCTCAGCAGCTTTTTCAACGCCACCCTTCATCAGAAAAATGCCCCGTTCCTGCATCTGCTGTACGGCCAACATCTTGGCTTTTTTGGCATCAGCGCGCCGGTTGCCTGGGTTTAGCCCCGTCGCATTACTGATAATTTCTTTCATCAGGTCTTCGATACTGTCATGGGCCTGATCGGCAATTCGTGCTTCGGCAGCCGGCGCGGGCGGTTGAATTTTTACGCCAGATAGCGTTTGCAGCAGCGTCAGTGCGTTATCTATGCCGTTGTTATCCACATTCACACAGAGTGCTGCAAATGGACGTGAGTCTCGCCCCCGGTAAATTGCTGTACCGCTCCGCAACGGCGTACCTTCACGCGAGAAGGTTTCGTAATCTGGCAAAAGCGTCACGCGTTCCTGGCTTTCCTCCAGGGCGGCAATAAACGCTTTATCCTTTCTCAGCCCTGCCAGCACGGAATCCCCTTTTTTACGCCCGGTCACATGGGCATTGGCGATTTCGACGACAGAAAACGCAGGATTGCGCAGGTCATGCAGGACAAGCTCCGTGTTGCCCGGCAGCACACTGCCAATGGCGCGCACTGCCGCCGCAAGCATTTGCAGTATCTCCTGCTCATAGGACAGTTGGTCAGCTTGTTCAGTCATCACATTTTTACACCGTAAAATTCAACATAACGTTGAATAAAATACCCAATCAGCGCCGATTAGATCAACCAATTGTTGATTTTTTTTCAACGAGGGAGATATCCGTGGTCGCGCCAACACTTTGGAAGGTCGTGCATGCTTGTCGCGACAAAGGGCGGAACTGGACAGGGAGACGAAATGCACAAGGATGAAACAATCGATTCAGTGTCGTGCATTAGCGTCCTTGGAACGCACTTTTTTGGGGCATCACTTCAACCACCTCAGAAACAAAAAAACAAACAAATAATTGATAAGAATACAAAAAACCAAACCGCCAAACCTGGTACAAAAGTTGCAAAACCTCCGTAGCACATGGAGGAACAGAAAATGAAAGCGATTGTAATAGGTGGCGGTATTGGTGGCATGAGCGCGGCGATTGCGCTGGAAAAAGCAGGCATCACCACTGAAGTTTATGAAGCTGTACAACAAATGAAACCCGTGGGTGCCGCCATTTCGATTTGGCCCAATGGCGTGAAATGCCTGAATGCCCTGGGCATGAAAGAGCAGCTGCGCGCGCTGGGGGGCAATATGGCCTGGCTGGCTTATAACGACTTTGCCAGCGGAAATACCCTCACCCGCTTTAGCATGCAACCGCTGGTCGATCAGGTGGGTGAGCGCCCCTATCCTGTTGCCCGCGCTGAACTTCAGGCGATGCTGATCGAACAGTATGGCCGTAGTCGCGTCCAGTTCGGCAAACGCGTGATTCAGGTAGAAGAAACGCCGGATGGCGTCACCGCAACCTTCGCGGATGGCAGCCAGGCCCACGGTGATTTCCTGGTGGCGGCAGATGGCACGCACTCGGTGATCCGCCAGTATGTCACCGGAGAGCACCAGCCGCGCCGATATGCAGGCTATGTCAACTGGAACGGGCTGGTGACCATGGACAGCACCATTGCGCCGCTGGATCAGTGGACAACCTTTGTTGGCGAAGGTAAACGCGTTTCACTAATGCCGGTTAGCGGTAACCGTTTCTATTTCTTCTTTGACGTGCCGTTACCGCAAGGGCTGGCCGAAGACCGCGCCAGTGTTAAAGCCGATTTGCAGCGCTATTTCGCTGGCTGGGCAGCTCCGGTGCAGCAATTAATTGCGGCCATCAATCCAGAAACCACGAATCGGGTTGAGATCCACGATATCGAACCCTTTAGTCAGTTAGTCCGTGGCCGTATTGCGCTATTGGGTGATGCGGCACACAGCACCACACCGGATATTGGTCAGGGCGGCTGTGCGGCCATGGAAGATGCGGTCGTCCTCGCCACGGTACTGGCCTCCCATTCACTGGGTATTGAAGATGGGTTGCTGCGCTATCAGGCTCGGCGCGTGGAGCGCGTGAAAGATCTGGTCCTTAAAGCGCGCAAGCGCTGTGACGTCACGCATGCCAAAGATGCGACGGTCACTGCCGCCTGGTACGAGGAGTTGAAAAGCGAAACCGGCGAGCGCGTGCTGGCCGGTATGTGTGACACCATTGAAGGCGGGCCGCTGGGTTAACGCCCCGCCGGGCAGCGTTAATCAGCCAGGCCGCGATTGAGCAGCATCGGGCCGATCTGCGGATCGGCACCCCGCCAGTCGCGGTAGAGCTGTTGCAGCTCACTGCTGTTGCCGCGTGAAAGGATCATCTGGCGGTAGCGTTCGCCATTTTCACGCGTCAACCCACCCTGCTCCACGAAGTACTCAAACCCGTCATCTGCCAGCATCTGGGTCCAGATGTAGGCATAGTAACCGGCGGAATACCCGCCGCCCCACACGTGCTGGAAATAGCTGGAACGGTAACGTGGCGGGACTTGTGGCAGATCCAACCCCTCTTGCTGTAAGGCTTGCTGTTCAAAGCGGGCGACATCGGCAATGTCTACACTCGCATCAAGACTATGCCAATGCTGATCGAGCAATGCGGCCGCCAGCAATTCACTCATGTCATAGCCTTTATTGAAGCGGCTGGCGCGATGCATTTTGTCTTGCAGGGCCGCAGGCATCGGCTCCCCCGTTTGCCAGTGCCGGGCATAGTGGCTAAACACCGCGGGATGGCTGGCCCAGTGTTCATTCAACTGCGAAGGAAATTCTACAAAGTCGCGCGGCGTATTGGTGCCGGAAAGGGTGGCATAGCGTTGCGTCGGGAACAGGCCGTGCAAGGTATGGCCAAACTCATGGAACAGCGTAATGACTTCGTCCCAGTTGAGCAGGCAAGGCTGTCCGGCAGCGGGTTTCGCATAGTTACAGACGTTATAGATAACCGGCTTACTGTTGAGCAAGGTTGACTGGTCAACAAACGTGCCCATCCACGCCCCGCCGAGCTTGCTGTCACGCTGCCAGAAATCGCCATAGAACAGGGCTAGTGGGGTATTATCGGCATCAAAAATCTCCCACACGCGCACATCAGGGTGATAGACCGGAATATCTTCCCGCAGCGCAAAGCGGATCCCAAACAGCTGGCTGGCCGACCAGAAAACGCCCTCTTCCAGCACGCGGTCTAAGGCAAAATAGGGCTGAATCTGCGACTCATCAAGGTCGTAACGCGCGAGGCGCACCTGTTCCGCATAGAAGTTCCAGTCCCAGGCGGCCAGCGCAAAAGGCTCGTGTTGGGCATCAATCACCGCCTGAATGTCACTGGCTTCCTGCTGCGCACGGCGGCGTGCAGCCGGGACGATATTGCGCATAAAGCCCAGTGCGGCTTCAGGTGTCGCGGCCATCTGATCTTGCAACTGCCAGGCGGCAAAGTTACTGAACCCAAGCAAACTTGCCTGTTCAGCACGGATTTTTGCCAGCCGCTGAACCAGGCTGCGGGTGTCGTTGCTATCGCCTTTTTCGGTACGCAGCATCGAGGCCTGATGCAACGCAGCACGCGTTTCGCGCACCGTTAACTGCGCATTCACCGGCTGCTGGCTGGTGTTGTGTAAACCCAGTAACCAGCCGTCATCAATGCCGCGAGCGCGCGCGGCAGATTTGGCTGCCTCGATCTCATCGGCCGTTAGCCCTGCCAGTGCCTCTTCTCGATTAACCAGCAATCCACCCGATTTCGTGGCCGCCAAAAGTTGGTGTGTGAAACGGGTGGTCAGTGCTGCCTCTTCCTGGTTCAGGGCTTTGAGCTGCTGTTTGTGTTGCTCACTGAGGCTGGCTCCTGCCAGTTGGAAAGATTGCCACATCACTTCCAGCAGGCGTAAATCTTCCCCCTCCAGCGCCAGATCATTGCGCTGTTGATACACGGCATCCAGGCGCGCAAACAGGGCGCTATTCAGCATGATTTCGTCATTAAGCGCCGTGAGTTGCGGGGCAATGGTTTCATCGATCTGTTGCAGGGCCGCGCTGGTATTCGCAGAGGTCATGGCGGAGAAAACGTGATTCACCCGTGTCAGCAAGCTGCCGCAGCGCTGAAGTGCCACGCAGGTATTCTCGAACGTGGCGGGGGCACTCTCTGCCGCAATTGCCTGAACCTCGAGCCGCTTCTCCTCTATGCCCGCCAGCAAGGCTGGCAGGTAATCTTCATCGGTGATGTTGTCAAAAGGCGGTGCCTGATAAGGCAATGAACTTGCAGTGAAAAACGGATTGCTTCGGGCGTTCATACGAGCTCCTGCGGTAAGTACGCGAAAAAGCTATCCTGCCAGTTTCCACCGACGGCGACAACTCACGACGCTTTGGGCCAACAGCGGCTACCCGCCACCCAGGTCTCAGCGATATTTCGATCGTCGCCAAAGGTCATCAGGACAAACAGGATTTCCCAGATATCCACGGTTTTGGCCAACCGCAGCGTCTGTAGCGGCGTGACTGCCGGGTCGAGCACCACGAAGTCGGCTTCTTTACCGGCAGCGAAATTGCCAATCTTGCTGTCCAGATCCAGCGCCCGCGCCCCGCCAAGGGTGGCGTGGTAGAAGGCTTCACACGCACTGAGCTTGTATTGTTGCAGCTGGCCGACTTTATAGGCTTCGCCCAGGGTCTCCAGCATGTTAAAGGTGGTTCCGGCACCCACATCGCTCCCTATCCCCACTTTGACCTGCTGTTGCCAGCTCCGCTTGATATCAAACAGACCGCTGCCTAAAAACAGGTTGGAGGTCGGGCAAAATGCGATAGCAGAATCGGTCTCGTGCAGGCATTGCCACTCGTCATCTTCGAGGTGTAAGCAGTGGGCAAAAACGCTGCGCCGCCCGGTGAGGTTATAGTGGTGATACACATCCAGATAACCGCTACGTTCCGGGAAAAGCTGCCTGACCCAGGCAATTTCCTGCGGATTTTCACTTAAATGGGTATGCAGCCAGACATCCGGGAACTCATGGCGCAACTGCTGCACTTTTTCCAGCAGTTGTGGCGATGAAGTGGGGGCAAAACGCGGCGTCAGCGCGTAGCTCAGCCGCCCTTTCTCATGCCAGCGGGTGATGAGATCGCGCGTTTGTTGATAGCTCTCTTCCGGCGTCTCGATCAGGGCTTCTGGCGCATGGCGATCCATCATCACTTTGCCAGCAATCAGGCGCATATTGTGCGCTAGCGCAGCATTGAACAGCGCGTCAACCGACTCCGGGTGCACGGTAGCAAACACCAGCGCCGTTGTGGTGCCATTGGCTAACAGCTGATCGATAAAGAATTCTGCGATCTGCGCCGCGTGCTGCGGGCAGTGATACTGGCTTTCGACCGGGAAAGTGTATTGATTGAGCCATTCAAGCAGTTGCTCGCCGTAGGCTCCCATCATTTCCGTTTGTGGGTAGTGAATGTGGCTATCAACAAAGCCTGGCACAATGATTTTACCGCTCAGGTCAATCAATTCGGCCTCTTCACTGAGCGCCCCTTCCTGCCACGGGGACAGCGATACAATATGACCGTTGTCGATCAGCAACAGTCCATCGGCGAGATAGCGCACGCTTTCAGGTAGCTGTTCCGGGCTGGCAACCGTATGGCGGAAATCGATAAAACTGGCGCGAATGGCGCGAAGTGGGGCTTGAGGCATCCTGAATCCTTAATCATAAACCGACAATACTCTGACTCAACTTTTGCAAAGCGCGTGCCAGCGCATATAACTAGTTATAGTTTACTTATCAGTAATTTAGCTATGTAACATCCCTTTTATATGAAAAAATAAGCCCTTTGTCGTAACGCAACCGGTTGCTTGTCAAGGTTAGCCATTGGTACTGTTTTACGTTGCACGTACAACCCTACGAGCGCGCCCTCTTTTGCACCTCATCAGTGCAACCTTACCCCATTCTGGTGCGCAAGGTGGTTTGACCCCTGGCTGCGGGTGGGTTGTGTTATGGTGAGTCTGAAGAGCCGAAATCCCATGAAAGGAAGAGTGTGATGATTATTTTTGTAACCGGTGCTACCGCCGGCTTTGGTCAGAGTATCACCCGCCGTTTTATTGCTGCTGGCCATAAAGTGATCGCCAGTGGACGCCGTGCAGAGCGTTTGCAGGCACTGCAACAGGAGCTCGGGGAAAATCTGTATACCGTACAGTTCGATGTGCGCGATCGTGCCGCGATTGATACGGCAATTGCCAGCCTGCCAGAAGCCTGGCGCAACATCGACATTCTGGTTAACAATGCCGGACTGGCGCTGGGTATCGAACCCGCACATCGTGCCAGCATTGAAGACTGGGAAGATATGATCGACACCAATAACAAAGGCCTGGTGTACATGACCCGCGCGCTGTTACCGGGCATGGTTGAGCGTAACGTTGGGCATATTATCAATATAGGTTCTATTGCCGGGAACTGGCCTTATGCCGGTGGCAACGTGTATGGCGCAACCAAAGCGTTTGTGCGCCAGTTCAGCCTGAACCTGCGTACCGATTTGCACGGCACCGCCCTGCGCGTGACGGATATCGAACCGGGCTTGGTCGGCGGCACTGAATTCTCCAACGTGCGGTTCAAAGGCGATGATGGCCGCGCCGATAAAGTCTACGAAGGCACCACCGCCCTGACACCGGAAGATGTCACTGAGGCCGTATGGTGGGTTGCCACACTGCCGAAGCACGTGAACATCAATACGCTGGAAATCATGCCTGTGTCGCAGACCACCGCGGGATTGAAAGTGTTCAAATCTGAGTGATACCTCCAGCGCCAGCCATCGCTGGCGCTGTTAGCTTCTTCCCCATCCCGCCACGATAATCAGCATCCCACTCAGCGCCAACAGTGCGCCCGCCCAGTCCCAGTGACTCAGTTTTACGCCATCAACCCAGCGTAACCACAGCAGTGCGGTCATCACATAAACGCCACCGTAAGCGGCATAGACTCGCCCACTAGCGGCGGGATGCAGCGTCAAAAGCCAGACAAACAGCGCGAGACTTAAGCTTGCAGGAAGCAGCAACCACACCGATGCGCCCCGCTTCAGCCACAGCCAGGGTAAAAAGCAGCCAATAATTTCTGCCAACGCCGTCAGGAAAAACAGTAAGGTGGTCTTCAGCAACATAACTTATTCTCAAAGAGTTAAACAAAAGCGGTGATTGATAAGCCACCCAGGCAGTCAATGATATACTCAGCGTTCAGCCTGCGAAAAGGCTGACTGATGGATAGCATGAGGAATAGAGAATGAAACTCGTCAAACTGACGTTAATCGCTGCTCTGCTGGTAGCAGGGACTGCACCACTGACTTACGCTGCCACCCAACATGTGGTGATTGACAGCGGTAACAATGCGTATGACACCGAAGGTGCACGCCAGAGCCACGAACAGTGGAATGACACCCGCAATCTGCGGAATAAGGTGAACAACCGGGTAGAAAAAGAGTTTGATAAAGCAGACCGCGCTTTTGATAAACGCGATGCCTGTGAAAAAAGCTATAACACCAACGCCTATTGGGAGCCAAATACACTGCGCTGCCTCGATCGTCGTACCGGGCGCGATGTCACCCCTTAAGGTCTCGGTCCTGCTCTCGTCAGGACCCTCGTCAACATAAGGAACGCACCATGAAAATACACAGCGGAGTGTTACTGGCCGTACTACTGGCGCTTTCAGGTCAGGCGCTTGCCTCCTGTGAAACGGTCAAAGCCGATATCAGTAAGAAAATCGTGGCCAATGGCCTGCCCGAGTCTGGTTTCACGCTGGATATCGTGCCTAACGATCAGGTTGATCAGGCGGGCGGCCAGGTAGTAGGCCACTGCGAAAACGACAGCCAGAAAATTGTCTATAAAAAAGTCGGTCAGGACGACAGCAACACCGTTCCTGACAGCGCAGGCAGTTCTCAGGACAGTTCACAGTAGTCCTTTCCCTGCCGTTGCCTACGGCGGGGATCGTTTCCCCGCCTGACCTCTCATTCCGAATGTTGTTATGCCCCTTAGCTGCCCTGTCCCGCTGGCCGCTGGCGTGGCAACATCCAGCCGACCCAGAGCGTTAACAGTGCAATCAACAGCGCCAGCAGAAATACGCCGTGCAACGACGTGGCGATGCCCTGGGTGAGCTGTTCCAGCACCGTTTGTGATAACTGCTCACGGCGTTCAGGCGACATAATTTGCTGCACGGGATCCTGTGCGTGGGGCAAGTGTTGCGCCAGGCCAAAGTTCAATACCGCGCCCATCAGTGCGGTTCCCACAGCCGAGCCGATCATGCGACTAAACATGATTGAGGCGGTACAGATGCCGCGTACCGAGTACTCTGCGTGGTTCTGTACCGATACCAGGAAGGTGGTACTGGTCATCCCCATGCCAGTGCCGATGACAAATGCGGTGGCCCCTGCCTGCCACACCGGACTGTGAATATGCAGTAGCAGCAACAACGCTGAACCCAGTGTCAGCAGAAACGCCCCGGTAACGGCGGTGAAACGATAGGAGGTGATCAGCATCAGTCGGCCACTCAGGGTACTGGCGAGCGGCCAGCCGAGTGACATCATGGCCAGCGCGCTGCCCGCCTGTAAAGGCGAGCCGCCTGTAATCCCCTGAATCCAGGTGGGCAGAAAGGCACTGATGCCCATCATCGCCGCACCAATAATCACATTACCCAGATTACCTGCAATCTGGATCCGGCTCTGCCAGATAACCGGCGGAAACAGCGGCGCAGGGGTGCGTTGTTCGTTGCGCTTTAAGATCCACCCTGCGAATACCGCCAATAACGCCACTCCGGCCAGCCACCAGCCCAGCACCTCCGCTTGCAACAGCGCCACCAGCAGCAACGTAATGGTGATCATCAGCCAGATACAGCCACGGATATTCAAGGTTTTTGCCGGTTCAGAGGATGGCAACGCGGGTAAATAACGCGCCAGCAGTAACATACTGAACAGGCCAATCGGCAGGTTTACCCAAAACACCACCGCCCAGGAGAAGTGCTGTACCAGCCAGGCTCCGCTCAACGGCCCAACAATAGCCGCAACGCCCCAGACGCTAGAGAGCCAGCCCTGCACGCTGGCACGTTCACGCGGCGTGTAGACATCGGCCACAATGGTCGCACTGATGGGCACAATCGCCGCGGCACCCAACCCCTGTATGGCGCGAAACAGAATCAATACCCACATGTTGTGCGCAAAACCGCACATCAGAGAGCCGATCAGGAACAGGGAGGTCCCGATAAAGAACACCCGACGACGCCCCCACATATCTGCCAGTCGACCATAGAGCGGCACCGTGACAGCCTGGGTCAGCAAGTAGATGGAAAAGACCCATCCCAGCAGGTTAAACCCACCCAGTTCACTCATGATGGTAGGCATTGCGGTCGCCACAATGGTGACTTCAATTGCGGCCATAAACATGGCTAACATGCAGGCAATTAACACCCAGTGACGATGCCCGGTTTGAATTTGCGCATTTTCACTCATGCAAAACGACTCCCTTTTCTGCCCATGCGACGCAACAAGCTCGTATTACATCGCCCTTCGCCGCACGCAATATGTGACGGTGTCACTAATGGACGGGCATTTTCCTGATTAATCTTAAGGCCAATACTGGCGCGGTATACCTGCCGATATCACTTTTTCTATCTTACTGATTTTCCCGTCAAAACTGGCGCAACGCTGAGGGCGCTGCTATAGCCACTTAGTATCTGTCCAGATCTGACTATAGAACAACTGATTAAAACGAATTTTCTTAACCTTTGCGGACTGACTCGACATTCTCCAGGGAGACAAACCGATGAGAAAGGCAACACTGGGCAGAAATGCCCTTGGGGTACTCGTGGCATTAGTTGCCGTTTTGGCTGCCCTGTACTGGGGACTGGGGGCGCAAACCCTCGCGGCACACAAAGTGGATCTGATTTATCTTGGTCAACAACATCTGATGCTGGTGGCCGTTTCAATGGGGGCTGCGCTGTTGGTTGGGGTGCCCAGTGGCATTATCCTTAGCCGTCCTTTCGCGCGCCGCTGGTCTGAATCGGTGATGCAAATTTTTAACGTGGGCAACACCTTGCCCCCGATGGCGGTTCTGGCACTGGCGATGGTGGTGATTGGCATCGGCGATCGTCCGGCGCTGGTTGCGCTGTTTCTCGCCTCGCTGTTGCCGATAGTCCGTAACACCTGGGCGGGATTAATTGCTGTTCCCCCCTCTCTGCTGGAAGCGGCGAATGGCATTGGGATGACCCGCCTACAACGCCTGCTGCATGTGGAACTCCCCAATGCGTTGCCGGTGATCATGACCGGTGTGCGCATCGCCACGGCAATCAATGTCGGTACGGCTCCTCTCGCCTTTCTGATTGGCGCACCAAGTTTTGGTGAACTGATTTTCCCAGGCATTTACCTCAATGACTTCCCGATGCTGATCCTCGGTGCGGTAGCGACTGCACTGGTGGCGTGGGTGCTCGATATGCTGCTGGCTGCTGGAGGGCGTCTGCTTAGCCCGCATCTGGAAGCCTGATCTGGAGAATCTGCAATGACATTATCCCGTTTACTCAGTAGCGCGGCCTGTGTGCTGCTCTTAATGAGCCCACTGGCTCGCGCAGCCAGCCCGATTACGCTGGCGACCAAAAGCTTCACCGAACAGAACATCCTTTCCGCCATGACGGTCCTGTGGCTCAACAAGCAAGGTTTTCAGGTGGAGCCCAAAACCAATCTCTCAACCACCATCGCCCGCAACGCCATGCTGAACAAGCAAATCGATATGACGTGGGAATACACCGGAACGTCGTTGATTATTTTCAACCATATCAGCCAGCCGATGTCTTCCCATGATGCGTATGAAACGGTGAAACGACTGGATGGTAAACACGGTCTGATTTGGCTCGACCCTGCGCCAATGAATAACACCTACGCCTTCGCGATGACGCGTAAGCGTGCGCAGCAGGAAGGCATTACGACCATGTCGCAGCTGGTGGCAAAGCTGGAACAGGTGAGAGAACAGGATAAAAAACATAACTGGTTGTTAGGACTTGATCTGGAGTTTGCCGGTCGTTCTGACGGCCTGAAACCACTGCAAAAGCTCTATCAGATGCCGCTCGACCGTCCGCAAATCCGCCAGATGGACCCGGGTTTGGTGTACAACGCGATTCGTGATGGTTTTGTCGATGCCGGATTGATTTACACCACCGATGGCCGGGTCAAAGGCTTCGACCTGCAGGTACTGGAAGATGATAAGCACTTCTTCCCCAGCTACAACGTGACGCCCGTGGTGCGTAAAGACGTGCTGGAAAGCCATCCGGGTCTGGCGCAGGCCCTGAATCGCCTTAGCCCACTGCTTACCAACGAGGCCATTACCGAGTTGAACAAACGCGTGGATATCGATCATCAGTCACCACAGCAGGTGGCACGTGATTTTCTTCAGGCTCAACACCTGCTGTAAGGAGATGCTATGGAAACGCTGCACTATATCGTGAATAACGCGTCGAACCTGCTCGCCATGACCTGGCAACACACGTGGATGGTGCTGGTGGCGGTAGGTTTCGCCATTATTGCCGGTGTGCCGTTGGGCATCATCATTGTGCGGGTCAAGTGGCTGGCGCCGATCGTGCTGGGATTAGCCACCGTGGTCCTCACCATTCCCACCATTGCGCTGTTCGGTCTGATGATTCCGCTGTTCTCGCTGATTGGTCAGGGCATCGGTGCCGTGCCAGCCATCACTGCCGTTTTTCTCTATTCACTGCTACCCGTGGTACGCAATACCCATACCGCGCTGGAAAATTTGCCTGATGGGCTCCGTGAAGCCGGGCGTGGCATCGGCATGACCTTTTGGCAACGCCTGCGTTGGGTAGAGATTCCCATGGCGCTGCCGGTGATTTTCGGCGGTATTCGGACCGCTGTGGTGATGAATGTTGGCGTCATGGCGGTTGCCGCCATCATTGGTGCGGGCGGACTGGGCGGACTGCTGCTGGATGGCATCAGTGGCAGTGATATTCGTTTACTGATTGCCGGTGCGTTGATGATTTGTTTGCTGGCAATGGTGCTGGACTGGCTGCTGAACCGACTTCAGTCGGCGTTAACACCCAAGGGGATTCGCGAATGATTAAATTAGAAAATCTGACCAAAAGCTTTGCGCAGAAAAAGGGACCGGCGGTAAAAGCGGTAGATAATGTGTCGCTGGACGTTCCTGCCGGGGAGATTTGCGTCCTGCTCGGCCCTTCCGGGTGTGGAAAAACCACCACGCTGAAGATGATTAACCGATTGATCCCCGCCACCAGCGGCAAAATTTTGATTAATGGAGAAGATACCAGCGAGCAAGATACCGTTACGCTGCGCCGCAACATCGGCTACGTGATCCAGCAAATCGGCCTGTTTCCCAACATGACCATTGAGGAGAATATCAGTGTGGTGCCGCGTATGCTGGATTGGGATAAAAAACGCTGTCGTGAGCGTGCGCGAGAACTGATGTCAATGGTGGCGCTGGACGCGGATAAATTTTTACAGCGCTACCCACGAGAGCTTTCCGGTGGTCAACAGCAGCGCATTGGCGTGGTGCGCGCACTGGCTGCCGATCCCCCGGTGCTGCTGATGGATGAACCCTTTGGCGCGGTAGACCCGATCAACCGTGAAGTGATCCAGAATGAGTTTCTGGAGATGCAGCGTCAGTTGAAAAAGACCGTGCTGCTGGTCAGCCACGATATTGATGAAGCGCTGAAGCTGGGTGACCGCATCGCGGTGTTTGGTCAGGGCAAAATCATTCAGTGCGCCAGCCCTGACGAGCTATTGGCAAAACCCGCGAATGACTTTGTTGGATCGTTTGTCGGCCAGGACCGAACGCTGAAGCGGTTGTTGCTGGTTCAGGCCGGTGACGTGACCGATCAGCAACCTACCATTACGGTGCAGGGCAGCACGCCGTTAAGTGAAGCGTTTGCCACGATGGATGAACATGATATGCGTTCGGTGACCGTGGTTGATAGCGCTGGCAAGCCGCTAGGGTTCGTTAAACGCCGCGAGGCACGTCATGCCAGCGGAGAGTGTGCCAGCCTGCTGCACCCTTTCAAAGTCACGGGACGTGCGGAGGAAAACTTGCGTATCGTGCTGTCAAAACTGTATGAACACAACCTGGTGTGGATGCCCATCGTCGATGAAGAGGGCCGCTATACCGGTGAGATTTCGCAGGATTACATCGCCGATTACCTCAGCTCCGGACGTACTCGCCGCCGCATTGGTGCCTGAAAAGGTGCGCCGTAGCTTCTCTGCTACGGCGCAGATCCTTACCCTTGAGTCTCGCCCTGCGGGACAGTGACCGGACGCTCTTCCCCTGGCAACAGTAAATTAAGCACCATCGCCAGCACCCCGCCCGTGGTCACGGCATGACCAAACAGATTAGCGATCATCGGTGGCAACTGCTTCAACGCATCAGGGACCGCTTCCACACCCAGTCCAACACCAAAGGCAATGGCGATAATCAGCATTTCCCGGCGTCCTAATGGCCGCTGCGTCATGACGCGAATCCCTGCCGCCACCACGCTACCGAACATCACCAACGTTGCCCCACCCAATACCGGCGGCGGGATCTGCTGCACCACGGCCCCAATCACCGGGAACAGCCCCAGTAACGCCAGGAGTAGCCCAATCACCATGCCCACATAGCGACTGGCAACACCGGTCATTTGAATCACACCGTTATTTTGCGCAAAGGTGGTGTTAGGAAAGGCAGAAAAAACAGCGGCCAGAATACAGCTCACCCCATCGGCCATGATGCCACCACGCAACCGACGCTCAAACGATTCGCCGCTGATCGGTTGCTGAGAAATCATGCAGTTGGCGGTTAAATCCCCCACCGCTTCGATGACACTGATCAAAGAGACCAGGGCAATAGGCAAACACAGCGACCAGCTAAAGGCGAAGCCAAAGTGGAAGAAGCCAGGCAACGCCAGCCACGGCACCTCGGCCACCGATTTAAACGCAGCATGCCCGGTGATGGCCGCCACTGCACACCCCACGCCAATCCCTGCGACCACCGCCACCAGACGCGCCCAACGCAGACGGCTGCGGTTAAGTGCAACAATCACCAGCAGGGTTAACGCCCCCAGGGCAAGATTGGCTGGCGCGCCAAAATCGGCCGCATGATTGCCTCCGGCCCAGTCCGTCATGCTGACTTTAATCAGGCTGATGCCGATCAAAGTAATCACCGTACCGGTGACCACCGGCGTCAGGATTTTATGCAGCACGCCCATACAGCGGCTGACCACAATCGGCACCAGCGCGGCGGCCAGGTTGCAGCCAAAGATCATCGCCAGCATTTGCTGGGGCGAGGCCCCCTGCGCTTTTAACATTAACCCGGTGGACAGAATGATGCCGAGAAAAGCAAAGCTGGTGCCTTGCAGACAGATCATCCCGGCACCGATACCGCCAATACGGCGCGCCTGCAAGAAGGTGCCAAGGCCCGAAACCAGCAGTGACATACTGATCAAGTAAGGCACCCAGGCCTGTAGCCCGAGAACGCCACCAATAATCAGGGGTGGCGTAATAATCCCCACCATGCTGGCAAGCACATGTTGTAGTGCGGCAATGAACGCCGGAAGCGGCGCAATGCGCGCTTCCAGGCCATACAGCAATCCTTTTTCCGATGAGTGCGACATAACAGGGCTTCCTTAAAGTAACTCTCTGCCCTGTCTGTTGCATTTTTTGCGCCAGGCAACGTACTGTCACGCAATATTTTCCGCAATCACCTGATTTTAAAGCTGTTAATTTTCATCCGCACAATGAAACTTATGATTCATGGATCATAAAGGTGCAGCGAATTGTTTCACACGGTGGCATTGCGTGCACAGCCAGGGTGCATGCGGCGCTATCCTTGTAACAACCGAACCAGCAGCGAGCCGTTATACATGGCATCTTTAATTAATGCCGCTGCGCCCAGAGTGCCGGGTTCGGGAAAGGCGGTCGGTGAGAGCTGCAACTGTTGATGGTAAGCCGGTAGCGCGTGCTGACGTAAGGCCTGGCCGATGGCGGGATAGAGCAGCGTCGCCGCCGCATTCAGAGGGGAACCCAGCAGGATGTGCTGGGGGTGGAAAATATTAACCAGCGTGGCCAGCATACGCCCAAGATGCTCGCCGGTTTGCGTGATCAATTCGGTTGCCAGCCCATCACCTTGCAGCGCCGCGTTGCATAATGCTTCTATGCTCAGCGTTTCAGTGTTTAACAGACTTTCCGGGTGAAACGGCAGGCGCTGGCTGAGCAAACGCAACAGGCTGGCGCGGCTGACGACGGTTTCCAGGCAGCCACGATTGCCGCAAGAGCAAAGAGCCCCCTGCGCCTCAACCTGGATGTGTCCAATCTCTACCCGCGCGCGACCTTTCTTGTGCAGCAACTGCCCGTCGCAAATGATGCCTGCGCCCACGGTGTCATCCACCACCAGTTGAATCACCTCTGTCGCACCAAAGGCTGCGCCAAACAGGGATTCAGCCAGCGTCCAGGCGGAAACCTCTTGCTGGATAAACACCGGTAACCCGGTGTGCTGCGTCAACGCCTGCGCTAACGGCAGTTCATGCGCTGCACTCTCTGGCGTGTTGTCACTCAACCCTGGCAGGGTTATCGCAATCGCAGTCAACCTTTCAAGTCGTTGTTGATGGCGGGTGAAGAATGCCTCAATCAACTCGGTTAACGGGGCTAACAATGGCTGTTGCCCATCATGTGGTAACCCGTGCTGCTCTTCTACCAGCGTTTGCGTACTGAGATCGCGCAGGGTGATGGTAACGGTGTTCTGATGCAAACGTAATGCGAGAAAATGCCAACCTGCGGTATCCAGTACCAGCCCCGTCGCCGGACGGCCACGGCTACCTGGCTCGGCATACTGTGCTTCTTTGACCAGATGGGCATCGACCATTTCGCGGATAATTTTTGTGATACTGGCAGGGGCCAGTTGCGCCAGTCTCGCCAGTTCAATGCGCGAAACCGGGCCATAATGATCGATAAGTCGATACACCACGCCAGCATTCGTCTGTTTTATCTGGTCCACGTGACCAGGCTGACTGTCCGAGTTCACCAACTGCTCCTGAGTAATTTCGCGCTGCTAAATAATTCTAGGGTCATGGTGCGGGAGATTGCCGTTCAGCGTCAAATTATTGATTAACTTTGTGATTTACCGCACAAATCCGTTACTTTCTCTGTAACAGCTGCATCATATGTTTCATCTGCGCGGTGGGTTCACGCGTCGCTGACCACACCAGCCACAACTCGGATAACGCATCCTCTTCCTGCAACGGTAACCAAACCACATCGGTAAGCCTAGCACGGCGGAATGAGGCCGGTAAAATTGACACCCCTAACCCCGTGGCGACCAGGCCAAGAATGGTCATGGCTTCGCCCACTTCCTGCGTGATGTACGGTTTTATCTGGTAGCGATGCAACAGCGCCAGCACTTCACTGTAGAGCGCCGTGCCACCCTGCGGGTCGAAAAACACAAACGGTTCCTGCGCCAATGCCCGAATTGAGATGGACTCCTCATCGGCCAGAGGATGCGCCCAGTGTACCAACGCATACAGCGGTTCCCGCAACAGTAGCTGATGATTCAAATCCGCTGGCAGCGGCGTGTTACGCATCACGCCGAGATCCAGTCGCCCGTCGTGCAGCGGGTCCAACTGCTGGCGGGTGTTTATCTCCTGCATCTCAATGTGTACCTGCGACCAGGCCTGACGAAACTGAAACAGCGCATCGGAAACTTCACGGGTAAAGGGCGCAGAAGAGGTAAAGCCAATACGCAATGTGCCCTCTTCGCCCCGGTGCAGACGTGCAGCGCGGGCGGCGGCCAGTTCAACCTGTTGCAAGATCGCGCGCGCATCCAGTAACAGTTGATGTCCCGCCGCAGTGAGTTGCACGCTGCGATTGGTGCGAGCGAACAATCGGGCACCGGTTTCTTGTTCTAACTGCATGATTTGCTGGCTTAACGGCGGTTGCGAGATGTTGAGCCGTTGCGCGGCGCGGCCAAAATGTAGCTCTTCAGCCACCGCAATAAAGTAGCGCAGATGACGTAGCTCGATATTCATATTTTAAACGTCTTATTTGAGATTATTAATATATTAGACAACATAATCTCACTTTCCTACGATTAACCCACATTAAATTGCTTTCCCAACCAAGGATATAGTGTGAACCGCTCCTCTCAGGCAGTGATCCTCGACGACGAGATTACGCAAGCGCCTGTTTCAACCTCTCTCGCATCAGATAGCTGGATCACCCGTGGTACGCCACAATTTATGCGTGTGACGCTGGCACTGTTTACCGCCGGACTTGCGACCTTTGCCCTGCTCTACTGTGTGCAGCCGATTCTCCCGGTATTGTCACAGCAATTTGGCGTGTCACCAGCCGCCAGCAGTATTTCTTTGTCAATTTCTACCGGCCTGATGGCGCTCACACTGCTGATTACCGGCCCGCTTTCTGATGCTGTGGGGCGCAAGGCGATCATGGTGGTGGCACTGATGCTGGCCGCTATTTGTACGCTGCTCTCCGCTACGATGACCAGTTGGCACGGCATTCTGCTGATGCGGGCACTGATTGGCGTTTCACTGAGCGGGGTTGCCGCCGTTGGAATGACCTATCTGAGCGAAGAGATTCACCCCAGCGTGATCGCCTTTTCCATGGGGCTTTATATCAGCGGTAATTCGATTGGTGGGATGAGCGGACGCCTGATTACCGGCGTACTGACCGACATGTTTAACTGGCGTATCGCTATCGCCCTGATCGGCTGCTTCGCCTTTGCTTCCGCAGTGATGTTCTGGAAAATTTTACCGGCATCTCGTCATTTTCGTCCGGTGCCACTGCGCCCGCGCAATTTGCTGATTAATTTCCGTCTGCACTGGCGTGATGCCGGTCTGCCGTGGCTGTTTGCCGAAGGTTTTCTGCTGATGGGCGCTTTCGTCACGCTGTTTAACTATATCGGTTATCGTCTGCTGGCGGCACCCTGGTCACTGAGCCAGGCCTCGGTAGGCTTGTTATCGGTGGTGTATCTTACCGGTTCATGGAGTTCGCCACGGGCTGGGGCGGCAACCGCGCGCTTTGGACGTGGCCCGGTAATGCTGTTTTCCACTGCCGTTATGCTGGCAGGTCTGTTGCTGACGTTGGTAAATTCGCTGTGGGTAATTTTCCCCGGCATGATGCTGTTTGCCGCCGGCTTTTTCGCCGCCCACTCCGTTGCCAGCGGCTGGATTGGACCACGCGCGCGACGCGCGAAAGGCCAGGCTTCGTCACAATATCTGTTTAGCTATTATGCGGGCTCCAGCATTGCCGGTACCCTGGGGGGTGTGTTCTGGCACAATTTTGGCTGGCTGGGCATCACGCTGTTTATCGCCACACTGCTGCTGGGCGCGCTGGCGGTAGGCGCACATCTGGCGGGTAAAAAGTTGTAACTTCTGTAGTCTTGGGCGCGCCAGCGCCCTTTAAGCTTCTCTCCGCTATAACATATTCCCTGGTTCCTCGTTATACTCATCCAAATTAATCGTTCCCAGGCAATAAGGATGCGCTATGGCGGCTTTTTATTACGTCTCTAAACAGGCTGATTATGCAGACCATCATGTGGTTCATGCGGCTGACTGTCGATTTTTACCTGACAGTAATGACCGGCAATTTTTAGGT
The DNA here is from genome assembly GCF_011752615.1 of Candidatus Pantoea multigeneris. Lineage (NCBI taxonomy): Bacteria > Pseudomonadati > Pseudomonadota > Gammaproteobacteria > Enterobacterales > Erwiniaceae > Pantoea > Candidatus Pantoea multigeneris. The sequence goes on along the minus strand of NZ_VWXF01000003.1, from coordinate 389,591 downwards.
ACCTTTTACGCGCCTAATGATGCCATCCATCAGGCACAAAAATATTTCCCCAACGCCGTGGGTTGCGCGACCTGTTGCCCACTCCCAATGCGACGTCATGTTGTAGAAAATTAAGGTTTTATTAAGATTTATCTTTTTTCGCATTCATTTTAAATAGACTCAGTCATTCTGCATCAGTTTGTTAAGTTTGCATTTTGCGATGCGCTATCTTAGGCGCAAACAATACTCTGGAAATTATCACCATGCGCACGAATAAATATGCCAGCTCACAGATAACTTTACATTGGTTGACATTTCTACTGGTTGTTGTGGCGTATTACACCATGGAGTTTCGTGGTTTTGCCCAACGCGGTTCAACACTCGGCTTTACGTTGATTATTACCCATTTCAGCGCAGGTACCACGGTGCTGGTGTTGATGTTGCTGCGTCTGGTGCAACGCCTGCGCCACCGCACGCCAGCCATCGAGCCTAAGCCACCCGCCTGGCAAACCGGCATGGCACACCTGACCCATCTAGCCATTTACCTGCTGTTTATTATCCTGCCGGTGCTGGGGCTGTCTTCACGCTATTTACGCGGACGCGATTGGTGGCTGTTCGGCATTCAAATGCCGGTCGCCAGTGAACCGAATTTTGAATTAGTCGATAGCCTGGTAAGTTGGCATGAAACCCTCGCCACGGCCGGATACTGGTTGATTGGTTTACATGCCGCTGCCGCGTTATTCCATCACTATGTTATGAAAGATAATGTGTTGTTACGAATGATGCCATCAAAACGTAAAGGGTAATAACCTCCAGCTATCGCCTCGTCCTGGGGCGATAAAAAATATTCAGGTATAAATTGCGGTTTTAGGGTTTGCATACCCGGAAATATCGTCCACAATAAGCGCGTTTTGTGATCCTTGTCACTCTAACACTGTGCTTCGGCATCGAATTTCTTCCTGGCGAACCTGAACTTCATGCAACCAACTACTGTATCCCGTAAGACGGCATGGCTACGAGTTTTACTGCTGGCTGTAGCCGCTTTTGTATTTAATACCACTGAATTTGTCCCTGTTGGCCTGTTGTCTGATATCGCCAGCAGCTTTTCGATGAAGACGGCAGACGTCGGCATTATGCTGACCATCTATGCGTGGGTGGTGGCACTGCTCTCCCTGCCCATGATGCTGCTGACGCGCAACGTGGAACGTCGTTTGCTGCTGAGCATTCTGTTCCTGGTGTTTATTGCCAGCCATGTGCTGTCCAGTGTGGCGTGGAGCTTCTCTTCGCTGGTGCTGTCACGTATTGGTATTGCGCTCTCCCATGCGGTGTTCTGGTCAATTACCGCCTCATTAGCGATTCGCGTTGCCCCGGCCGGGAAAAAGACCCAGGCCTTGAGTATGCTGGCAACCGGCACCGCACTGGCAATGGTATTGGGTGTGCCCATTGGCCGCCTGGTTGGACAGTATCTCGGCTGGCGTACCACCTTTGGCATGATTGGCGTCTCCGCGCTGGTGCTGCTGGTGATGGCGATCAAAATCCTGCCACGCTTACCGAGTGAGCATACGGGTTCGTTGAGCAGTGTGCCGCTGCTGTTCCGTCGCCCGGCGCTGGTGAGCATGTATCTGCTCGTCACGCTGATCGTGACCGGCCACTACACTGCCTACAGCTACATTGAGCCGTTTATGCAGATGGTGGCGAACAGCGGTGAGAACTTTACCACCCTGCTGTTGCTGCTGTTTGGCTCGGCGGGGATCATCGGTAGCGTACTGTTCAGCTCGTTAGGCAATAAATTCCCGACCCTGTTGCTGATCGGTACCCTGACCATTGTCATGCTGAGTATGGGGCTGTTGTTGTTTGCCGCCGTGCACCCGGTGGCGATTATTGCGCTGTGCATTTTCTGGGGTATGGCGATGATGATGATCAACCTTGCCATGCAGGTCCGCGTGCTGTCACTGGCTCCCGATGCCACGGACGTCGCGATGTCACTGATGTCCGGGATTTACAATATCGGCATCGGCGCGGGCGCACTGTTGGGTAACCAGGTGAGCGAGCATCTGGACATGACTGAAGTGGGTTATGTCGGATCAGCGATTGCGCTGGTGGCACTGCTCTGGTGTGTATGGAGTTTCCGCCGCTACCCGCAGCTGCGTACCAACGGTTAAGCCTTTGACCCGCGCAAAAAAAAGCACCCACCGGGGTGCTTTTTTTATGGGTGCCCTGCGGCTATTCCAGCCAAAACACCTGCGTTAACTCACTGCTTTGCGGGCTGTTATCCGCATTCGAGGGCATTAATGCGGCCATCGAAGCCCACCATCGCTGGCACACCTCCGTTGCCGCAATCGCCTGCCAGCGCGCTTCCGACTCAATCTCCACCGTGGCAAACAGCAGGTTACGCTGTGCATCCAGCCAAATTGCATAGTGGTGCGCCCCGTGGCTTTTCAACGTCTGCGCCAGCTCCGGCCAGATGGGGTTATGCCGACGCGCGTACTCATCATGGCAGTCCGGGTTGACCTGCATCACAAACGCCTTACGCAACACGGGCTGGCCCGACCTCAATCGCTGCCTGCCACGGCTGTACGCCAAAACGTTTGCCGAGTGCAATCAACTGTTCGGTGGTAATGCTCTGACGTATTCCCCCCATCGCCAGAACATTGGCTATCACCTGCGAGGATTTCTCCGCCGTATCAATCAGGCCAAAGGTTTCATCCAGCGTCGGTCCTGCGGCAAAAATGCCGTGGAAAGGCCACATGACCAGGCTGTGCTGCGCCATTTTTTCTGCCGTAGCGCGACCAATTTCATCGGTGCCCGGTACCATCCACGGCAGAATGCCGACGCCATCCGGGAACACCACCAGACATTCGGTACTGCCCTCCCACAGCAAACGCGTAAAGCGTGCGGAGTCCAGCTCCACCACATAACTCAGGGCCATAAAGTGGGTCGCATGACAGTGCATGATCACCCGATCCTGCCCCTGTGAGTTCACTTTACGCACGCTGTGCGACTGGAAGTGTGAAGCCAGCTCTGAGGTCGGCAGGCCGCCGTTGCTTAATCCCCAGTGGATTTTATAAGACAGCCCACGATCGTCCACCTGTAACAGCACCAGGCTATCCGCCGGATCGCACTGCACATTACGGAAGAATTTGCCCGACCCGGTCACCAGAAACCAGCAGTTGGCCAGGGCGGGGGCCGGTTGAGACAGTTCAACGCAGCGCGGTTCGTCGTAGAAATCCGCCGAGAACGGCTGAACCTCTTCGTCCAGCAGGCGCAGACTGATGTTACCCCCGTTGCGCTCATCCCAGCCTTTCAGCCACATATCGCTGGTGGCTTTGACCATTCCCTGCACAAACCAGGAAGAAAGAATTGCGTGCATAATATGTCCTTAACGTTGGCTCAGAATATGTTGTTGATAGTGCTGTACTTCGTTCAGCCAGCGGGCGTCCGCCGGGACATCATTACGCAAGCACCAGGATTCCCACACCGCCTGCCACGGCAACGATTTTTGCTCTTCCAGCAGGGCCAGCCGCGAGGTGTAATCAGACTGATTTTCCAGTTGGCGCAGCTGATCCGTCGGCTCCAACAGGGCGCGCAGCAGCGCTTTTTTCGCGTTGCGCGTGCCAATAACCCAGGCTGCAATGCGATTGATCGAAGCATCGAAGAAGTCGAGACCGATGTGCACTTTGTCGAACAGCTGCTGACGCACGATTTCATGGGCAATCGCCTGGGTTTCATCGTCCAGCAGCACCACATGGTCGCTATCCCAACGTACCGGACGGCTAATGTGCAGCAGCAAACGCGGTACATACAACGCGGCAGCCGAGATTTTGTCGGAGATCACTTCAGTGGGATGGAAATGTCCTGCATCCAGCGTCAGCCCCACCTGGCGGCTGGTGGCATAGCCCAGACAAAACTCGCCGGATCCCACGGTGTAACTCTCTGCTCCAATACCAAACAGCTTGCTCTCTACCGCATCCAGATGATGCTGCGGATCCAGTTTTTCGCTGAAGATGTCATCCAGCGCCGCCATTAATCGCTGACGTGGTGCAAAGCGATCAACAGTCAGATCTTTCATACCATCAGGCACCCAGACATTCATGACGGAGGGCGAGCCCAACTGCTTGCCAAAAGAGGCAGAGATATGACGACTGGCCTTGCAGTGGTCGATCCAGAACTGGCGAATGGCCTTATCACGGTGTGCCAGGGTAAACCCGTCTTCACTTAGGGGATGAGAGAAACAGGTGGGATTGAAATCCAGCCCCAGCTGATGCTGCTTTGCCCACTCGACCCAGTGAGCAAAATGCTGGGGTTCGATGGCATCCCGCGCCACCGGGCGATCGCTTTCCAGATAGATAGCATGCAAGTTAAGGCGCTTAGGGCCGGGGATCAGTGACATGGCTTTATCCAGATCGGCACGCAGTTCGGTTGCGTTACGCGCTCTGCCTGGGTAGTTGCCGGTCGCCTGAATCCCGCCGGTTAAAGCTCCCTGCGGGTTTTCAAAACCACGCACATCATCACCCTGCCAGCAGTGCATCGAGACGGGAAGGGTATCCAGACGCGCCAGCGCCTGTTCGGTATCAACGCCAACGGCGGCAAAGCGCTCGCGCGCCAGTTCATAAGCCTGTTCAATCAGCTTTGTCATAAGCGAGTTCCTTCATGGGTTGGCACAGTGCGGCAAAGCGCACCTGGCAGGCATCAAAGGTGCTGCCCGATTGCGGGGTAAAGGTTTCTAACGGAAAGTTTTGCCGAATTGCCCGGCGTAACGCTGGCACATCGGCCAGGGCGGCGGTGGCCATCAGTTGGCAGCCGACATTGCCCAGCGTGGAGGCCTCAACGGGACCGGCCAGCACCGGCACGCCACAGGCATCGGCGGTCAGTTGATTGAGAAAGCGGTTCTGACACCCTCCTCCCACCACATGCAGTTGGCTGAAGGCCGAGCCGCGTAGCTGGCCCAGTTCCTGTAAGGTGTGACGGTAGAGCAGCGCCAGGCTGTCAAAGATACAGCGTGCCAGCATGGCCGCTGACTGTGGCACCGGCATCCCCTGTTCGGCACAGGCATTCTGAATTTCAGCGACCATGTTGTCGGGGTTGATAAAACGGCTCGCGTTGGGATTGATCAGCCAACGGCAGGCGGGCTGTTGCTGCGCCTCAGCCACCAGCGTGGGCAGATCATCAATCGCCAGTTCCGCGCACACCCGCTGTAACAGCCACAGCCCCATGATGTTTTTCAGTACACGATACCCCTCCGCCCCGCCCTCGTTGGTTACGTTGGCGCGCAGTGCGGTGGCATCGGTGTAAGGCTGGAGACTTTCAAAGCCCATCAGTGACCAGGTTCCTGAGCAGAGATACGCCGCGTGGTCATGCTCAAGGGGCGTTGCCAGAACCGCGCTGGCGGTATCGTGCGTGGCGACGGCAATCACCGGCACGTCACGTCCCAGCGGACTACGCCAGTGGCCAACTGCCTGACCCGGTGGCTGAATGTTGCCAAACCAACTGGCGTTAACGCCCGCCCACGCCAGTAGCTCTCTGTCCCACTCGCCACTGTCGAGGTTGAGCAGTTGGGTGGTGGTGGCGTTGGTGTATTCCCAGTGAAGGTTGCCGGTCAGACGGTAGTGGAAATAGTCGGGTATCAGCAGCGCATGTTTCACCTGCGCTACCCAGTCTGGTTGCTGCTGATGCAGTGCGCGCAGCTGATATAACGTGTTGAACGGTAGAAACTGAATGCCGGTTTTACGATACAGGGCCGCGGCTCCCCATTGCTCTATCGCCTGTTGCATCAAACCCTGTGTGCGCGGATCGCGATAGCTCACGGCGGCACCCACGCGTTCACCTTGCGCATCCAGCAGCACCAGGTCCACGCCCCAGGTGTCAATACCGATGCTGTCGATGGCCACGCCTTCGGTTTCCAACTGCGCCAACCCTGCCCGGATTTCATCTTCCAGGCTGTCCAGATCCCAGCAGTCATAACCGGCCTGATAGCGTCGCTGATTCACAAAACGTCGAACTTCACGCAGCACCATGCACTGCTCCGTCGGCTGCCATTGCGCCAGCATCACTCGCCCGCTGGAAGCACCTAAATCAATCGCCACGATATTGCGCGTACTCATAACGGCTTCACCCTCTGTAGTCATGGGGTTAGCCTACGGAGCGCGGCCTCCAGCCACCTTCCGCCATCTGCCAGACGCCCTTTAAAGGTGGCAGATGCACAAAGGTGTTCGTGAAACAGATCACAAACTGAGGAAAGGCGATGATGTGACTGCCACCGCAGTTTTAACAGCCAACGCGAGATTCTTGAATTACGCGCAGTTTTCCTGCGTTTTACGGTGAAATTTTCAAGGTCAGCCCACAGGCCGTTGTTTAGACTCGGTTACACAGGTGTTAATCACCATGGAGGCGATAATGACCGTGTTACATAGCGCTGATTTTTTTCCGGCGGGTAATTTTTCTATTGCGGTTGAACCCCGCGTCCCCCAGCAGGCTTTTCCTGAGCATCACCATGATTTCTGCGAGATTGTGCTGGTCGAACAGGGTTCCGGCATCCACGTTTTCAACGGTCAGCCGCAGACGTTGAGCGCAGGATCGGTCTGCTTTATTCGTGACCACGACCGGCACTTATATGAGCAAACCAGCAACCTCTGTCTGACCAATGTGTTGTATCGCGGGGCAAATGCTTTCCGCTTTCTCTCCGGCCTACAGGATCTGCTGCCTGACAGCGATGCCAGCGCACAGTGGCGTGTCAATCAACGAGTGATGCAGCAAGGACTGGCGCTGGTGTCGGCGATGAAACCTGAAGGCTGCTGGTCACTTGAGCGCCAGGCGCAGCAGGAACAGCTTTTTTTGCAGTTGCTCCTGCTGTTACGTGATGCAGCTCGCAATTTACACGGGGATGATCAGGAAGCGCGTCTGCATCGCTTGCTGGAGTGGTTGGCAGAACATTACAGTGAGGAGGTCTGTTGGGAGGCGCTGGCTGACCGTTTTTCTCTGTCGCTGCGCACGCTGCACCGCCAGATGAAACAGCAGACCGGCCATACCCCACAACGGTATTTGAATCGTTTACGCCTGTTACAAGCGCGTCATCTGCTGCGCCACAGTGAAATGCGTATCACGGATATCGCTTTTCACTGCGGTTTTGGCGACAGTAATCATTTTTCGACCCTGTTTCGCCGCGAATTTGGTTGCGCACCGCGCACCGAGCGTCAGCAAATGGCATAAGGAGCCTGTGAATGTCGCTGATCCTACAGCGTGAGGATTATTTTCCTGGTGATACGCTGCCGGTTACGGTGGCTGAGCGCCTGCCTCAGCCCTCTTTTCCGGCACATCGCCACACGTTCAGCGAAATTGTTATTGTCTGGCGCGGTAACGGCTTACATGTGCATAACGATCGTCCATGGCTGGTCACCTGCGGGGATGTGTTTTTTATCCAGGATGATGACTGCCACAGTTACGACAGCGTACACGATCTGGTACTGGATAATATCCTCTACTGCCGTGATCGGTTTTCCCTCGGCATTGACTGGGCGCAACTGATCCCGGCGCGCACAGCGGAAAGCCCGGTGTGCTGGCGTCTTACCACGCGCGGGCTGGCATTAGCGCGTGGTGTTGTCACCCAGTTAGAACGGGAATGCCGTAAGAACGATCCTCTCTCCATTCAGCTCGCGGAGGCACTGTTTTTGCAGTTGGCGCTGATTTTACGCCGCCACGTCTACGCCGCCGACCGCCCCTGGGCACTGCCCGAAGGCGAGCAGCTGGATTTGCTGATGTCGGCACTCCAGGGATCCATTGATCGCCCTTTCGATCTGGCGGGTTTTTGTCAACAAAACCAGCTCAGCGAGCGTGCGCTGAAACAGCTGTTTCGCCAGCATACCGGGATGACACCCAGCCATTATCTGCGTCAACTGCAACTGTGCCAGGCGAAGTATCTGCTGCGGACGCGAGAGTGTTTGATCAGTGAAATCGCTGCCCGCTGCGGCTTTGATGACAGCAACTACTTCTCTGCGGTATTTGTGCGCGAAACCGGCCTGTCACCCAGCGCCTGGCGGCAGCAGTTTATCGCTTCTGCTCGCCCTGCGGGGTTGCCTTGCCGTCTCACCTGAAACCTACTTTACATCGGCCAGCCCTGCATTCTGCCCCTGCGGCTGGCACGCTGTTGTCAGGTCGATCAGTTCGCCATTCCCAGGCCCACAATATTGGCCGCGATGATAATGACCACGCAGCCAATTGACAGCACGCCCACGGGACGGCGTCCCACCGCTTTCCACTCTTTCATCACTAAGCCGACCAGGCCGCCGCACAGCACATACAGGCTCATGTGCAGCATCCAACTGACAAAATCGTACTGCGCCGGGATTTTGGCGTGGCCCCAGGCATAGAAGAAGAACTGCAGATACCACATGGTGCCACCCAGCACGGCAAACGCCATGTTGGCCAGCAACAGCGGACGAGCAACGGAGAAGTCCTGACGTACCGAAAGCTCAGGCCGGGTGGCGAGGCGGAAGAAACAGTACGCCAGATTCACCAAGGCTCCGCCGCCCATAATCACCACATAACTAGGCAGCGCCACATACAGCGGATTAATGCCTAATTGCGCAGCCGCCTCATGCATCGGCTTTGCCGCATCCATGGCAAATGACATGCCGGCGGAGAAAATGCCGCAGACCACCGCCAGCACCAGCCCCTTCTTCAGGTTAAACTCCTGCGCATTGATCCCCAGCGCGCGCTCTTTTAACAGCCCGGCACGGGTCACGATACCGACGCCAATCAGTGCGACCAGTACACCCAACAGGGTTAAACGTCCGCCGGTTGAAGCAAACAGCTCGGCAAAACGCCCCTGTAACAGCGGCGTCATTAGCGTCCCGACCACCAGCGTCACGCCGATAGCAATACCAATCCCCATCGACATGCCGAGGTAGCGCATGGTCAAACCGTAGTTAATATTGCCGACACCCCACATCGCGCCAAACAGGAACACCGGTAACAGCTGCGAAAGACTAAAGCTGCTGTAGTAGGCCCAAAAATCCGGTAACAGCGTGGCACTGACCGCCCAGGGTAAAATCAGCCACGACATAACACCGCCCACCGACCACATGGTTTCCCATGACCAGCGTTTGACCTGTTTAAAAGGGGCATAAAAACAGGCGGCACTGGCCGCCCCCACCAAATGCCAGAAGATACCTGCAAGAATGGCACTGTTCATTGTTATTCCTTCGTCTGATTGCGGCCCACAGGAGAGTGCAGCTCTCCCGATATCGCAGGCAGTCTACGTTGCTCAGGAATCGTTCAGCCTTTGAATGGCTGCCGGGAACGCGGTTGCTGTGGCAAAATCAGGTGACTCGCCTGCTGCGCGATCACAAATTCAACTATCTCAGGCGCATGGGGCATTAGCGCAGATAAGTGCCTTATTATTCATGTTTTTATCACGCCTACTGTGTGCGCTCGCACAAAGCCGATGGCGGTATTCACGACAAAACCTGCTGAATGCAAAGCCCATCACGTCAAATGACGCATAGCTGCCAAACTGCCCAGCGCACTGGCATCCAGACAAAGGCAGCAAAGCACCCGCTGCGCCACGCTAGACCGGATTAACAAACCCAGTACCGTGGAGATTTGCCATGACCCAGCACCTGCAGCACTACATTAACGGCCAGTTTGTCAGTGGCGAAAATGACAAATGGATTGAAGTCATCAACCCCGCAACGGAAGCGCTGATTTCGCGTATCCCTCAGGGCAGCGCATATCAGGCCCAGGTTGCGATCTCAGCGGCGGAACAGGCGCAGCCTGCATGGGAAGCCTTGCCCGCCCAGCAACGCGGCGTCTGGCTGCAAAAAATTGCGGCGGGGATCCGTCAGCGTGCCAGCGAAATCAGCACCACTATCGTTGCAGAAGGCGGAAAAACGCAGGCGCTGGCCCAGACCGAGGTGCTGTTTACCGCCGACTATCTCGACTATATGGCGGGTTGGGCACGCCGCTATGAAGGCGAAATCATTAACAGCGACCGCCCGAATGAAAATATCTTTGTGTTTAAGAAAGCCATTGGCGTCACCACCGGCATTTTGCCCTGGAACTTCCCGTTCTTTCTCATCGCCCGTAAGGCTGCACCGGCACTGGTGACCGGCAATACCATTGTGATCAAACCCAGCGAACTGACGCCAAACAACGCTCAGCTGTTTGCTGAAGTGATTCAACAGATTGGTTTACCGGCCGGGGTGATCAACTTCGTCTATGGCTATGGTGCCGAAGTGGGCCATGAGCTGGCCGCAAACCCGAAAGTGGGGATGGTCAGCCTGACCGGCAGCGTCGGAGCCGGTCAGGCCACCATGGCCGCGGCGGCACAAAACGTCACCAAAGTTTCGCTGGAACTGGGGGGGAAAGCGCCCGCTATCGTGTTGGATGATGCCGATCTTGACCTGGCGGTAAAGGCCATAGTCAGCTCGCGCGTCATCAATACCGGGCAGGTGTGTAACTGTGCAGAACGGGTGTATGTCCAACGCGGCATCTACCCACGCTTTATCAGCGCCCTTTCCGCGGCCATGCAGCAGGTCCGTTTTGGCAACCCGGCCAAAGAGAGTGAGATTGATATGGGGCCACTGATCAGCGCGGCCGCGCTGCAACGGGTGGAACAGAAAGTCGCTGCGGCGCAGGCACAAGGTGCCAGGGTGATTCTCGGCGGCAAACGCGTCGGCACACAGGGGTTCTTCTTTGAACCCACAGTGCTGACCGATGTGCGTCAGGAGATGGACATCATGCAGGAGGAGATCTTCGGCCCGGTACTGCCCGTAATGGCGGTGGATTCGTTAGAGGAGGCGATTGCTCTGGCTAATGACTGCGAATATGGTCTGACGTCTTCTGTTTACACGCAAAATCTCAACAGTGCGATGATTGCGCTACGTCAGCTCAAATTTGGCGAAACTTACGTCAACCGTGAGAACTTTGAAGCCATGCAGGGCTTCCACGCAGGCTGGCGTAAATCCGGGATTGGCGGCGCAGATGGCCGTCATGGGCTGGAAGAGTATCTGCAAACCCACGTTGCCTATCTGCAATTCGGTTAACACAGTGCTGCCGCCTGGCTCGGCGGCAGCCACTGATTTACAGGTACTTACGGCTGCGCAACAGGGCGATCCCACTCAACAGCGCTACTGCCATCAGGTAGTAACCCGGTGCCAGGCTGGTGCCGGTCGCCTGAATCAGCAAGGTACAGATCAGCGGCGCAAAGCCACCAAACACCGTCACGGCAACGTTATAGCTGATGGCCATGCCACTCGCGCGCGTCTCGACCGGGAACAAATCCGCCATCACCGAAGGCACCGTGGCGAAGTAAATGGACTTCAACAACGCTAGCCACCCCACCAGTACCATCAGAGAAAATGCTGAAGGGTTACTCACCACCCAGTGAAACGCCGGATAGATAGAGACCAGCAACAGCAGCAGTGAGCCCCACATCAGCGGCAGGCGGCCCACGCGCTCCGCACACAGCCCCATGATCGGCGTGACCACGGTCAGAATGACGCCCCCTAGCAGGGTGGCACCAAACCCAACGGAGCCTGATAAATGCAGGCTTTTGGTGGCATACGTCGGAACATAGTTGAGCATGTAGTTCACCGCTGTCGAGATCACCATCAGCCCGATGGCAATGAACACCAGCGCTTTCTGTCGGCCAAACAGCGTCTTCAGCGGTGCGCTCTCTTTCACTTCACTTTTATAAGTCTCAGACTCATGGACATGGCGACGAATATAGAGCCCCAGCGGGCCAATCAGCAGGCCAAAGGCAAACGGAATGCGCCAGCCCCATGCCAGCAGATCCGCATCACTCATCACCTGCAATAAGCCAAAGCCAAAGGCGGAAGCCATTAAGGTACTGGCCCCCTGCGTCGCGAACTGCCAACTGGCAATAAAGGCGCGACGCTCCGGGAAGTGTTCGACCAGGAATGCCGTTGAGCTACCAAACTCACCACCGGCCGAAAAGCCCTGAATCAGACGTGCGACCAGAATCAGCAGCGGCGCGGCCAGGCCAAGCGTGGCGTAGCCCGGCATCAGGGTGATCATCGCGCCGCCCAGCATCATCAGGTTGATGGAGAGCAGCAGGGCTTTTTTACGCCCGTGTTTGTCGGCGTAATGCCCGAGAACAATCGCGCCCAGTGGGCGGATCAGGAATGAAACCCCAAAGCTACCAAACGCCAGCAGCAGCGAAACCGAAGGATCGGTCGTCGGGAAAAACGTGCGGGCAATATAGCTGGCAAAGAAGGCATAAACCGCAATATCAAACCACTCCAGCGCGTTACCCACGCAGGTGGCAAACAGCGTTTTGTATAAACTGGGCCGCGTCGGTGCCAAAGGTTGCGTTAACGTGCTCATCAGCGCGCCTCCTTGTGTGCACGGTGTGCAGCGATCAGCGCTTCACCCTGCTCGCCCAACTGCCAGAACAGGCGCGTCATGATTTGTAAGCCTTCGCGCGCAATCGACTTCAACATATGCTCATTCACGCCGTGCTGACCACAGGCGGGATAGGAGTGCGGCACCCACAGCGTCGGTAGCCCCAGAATATCGGAAAACACTTCATTAGGCAGCGAGCCCCCGAGGTTCGGTAACAACGCCGGTTTCTTGCCGCTGCTTTCCGCCAGCGTGCCTAACACCCAGTGCACCAGCGGATCGGTAGGATCGAGGCGGGTAGCGGGCGATCCACGCATAAACTCCACCTCGACGTTATCAAAGCCATGCGCACGCAGATGCGCCTCGACGTGTGTCGCCAGGTTTTTCCAGTCAGTCCCAACCACAAAACGCAGCTGGCACACCGCCATCGCCTCTGCCGGAATGGCATTCATTGGGCGCTGTGGATTGCCGGTTTCATACGCCAGCACTTCCATGGTGTTCCAGCCATACAGGCGCTCAGCGATGGTGAGTCCTGGCTCACCCCAGTTAAAATCAATGGTGGGATCGCCCGGCATTCCGCCTGGCTCCACATCACCAAGAATTTCGCGGACCGCTGGCGTCAATGACGTTGGCTTAAGGGCCTCAACCTGCATCACGCCGTGCTGATTCACCAGACAGGCAATGGCATTGGCGAGCTGCGTCCCCGGATTGCTCAGCAACCCGCCCCAGTTACCTGAGTGATAGGCATTGTCACGCGCACGAATGCGCAGACGGAAATTCGCTGCACCGCGAGATCCCAGGAACAGCGTTGGACGTTCAGCGTTCAGGCGCGGGCCATCGGAGGCGATAAACAGATCCGCACGCAGCAATTCCTGCTGCTGCTGGCACACTTCAGCCAGACCCGGGGAGCTTATCTCTTCCCCCATCTCGAACAGAATTTTGCAGTTAAAACCGAGCTTGCCGCCGCGAGCCTTAAACACCTGTTCCAGCGCAGCAAGGTTGACGCAGTGCTGGCCTTTGTTATCGGCGGCACCACGGCCGTACCAGCGATCACCCTCTTCCTTTAACTGCCACGGATTGAGGTCTGCACGCCAGTTTTCATCATCACCAAAGACCACATCGCCGTGGCCGTAGCACAGCATGGTGGGATAATGACTTTCTTCGATACGGGTAGCGACCAGGAATGGGCGATTGGCAGCAACCGTATTTTCGATGTAATGCAGGTTAAAACCCATTGCCTCCAGCTGTGGGGCGATCTCCTGTTGCAGATAGTGATGCAGTTCAGCATCACGATCCTGACGTTGGCTTTCAGTGACGCAGGCGACGCGACGCGCCAACTGCTGTTGAAATTCCCCACTGTCAAAGTACTCAATCGCCTGAGCTACGGCTTGTTGTTCAGTCATGTTTGCGGATCTTATTTAGTGTTGTTGTCCCCCTACTATTGCTGCATTATGGCTTTGCTACAATTATCAATTTATCTCTGGTCATTTGCTTTAAAAGCAAATCTAAGCTGCCCATAAACGAGGCATGCACTAAAATGAGGCAGTCCGATGTTAAGCAGTGAAATCCGCTATTTTCTGGCCGTGGCAAATGCGGGCTCGCTGAGCGCGGCCAGTGAACAGCTGTTTGTCGCCGTTTCCGCCATTAGCCGCCAGATCCAGCGGCTGGAAGCCCAGGTGGGGATGCCACTGTTTGATCGTCACGCGCGCGGTATGGTGCTGAATGAAGCCGGCGAGATTTTTGCGCATCAGGTGCGGAAAAGTCAGATGGATATGGAGTATGCGCTGGCAGAGATTAAAGGCCTGACCGCCGTACGGCGTAGCGTGATCCGCATCGCCTGCACCGATGGCTTAGCGTTTAGCCTGCTGCCTACCCTGCTGGCCGAGTTTCGTCAGCAGAACCCGTCGGTACAGATTGTCGTCAAAGTCAGTAATCCACAGGGCGTGGCTGAGCGGATTCGTACCGGTGAGTGTGATTTGGCGTTACAGTTTAGCCTGAATCCCGAACGGGGCGTTGAAGTGGCCGGTGCCTGGCAGGCTCCCGTCTTGCTCTTGATGCATCAGCACCATCCCCTGGCCCAGGGCGAGTTCTCACTGGAAGCACTCAGCCGTTATCCCCTGGCGCTGCCCGAGCAGTTTACGACTGTGCGCCAGCTATTTGATCTCTCTTGTCAAATGCGAGGCTGTACGCTGGAGCCGGTGTTTACCTGCGAAAACTTCTCTACACTGTTCCATTTCCTGTTGCACACACCAGAAGCGGTAACGATTTGCAGTGCGTTCACCGTAGCGCAAGAGACTCGCGATTACGCGCTGACTATGCGCCCAATGGGGATTGAACAGCTGAGTCATCGCACGCTGCAACTGCAGACGCTATCAGGAAGGAAGCAGAGTGCGGCGCTGACGCTGTTGCTGGCTTTTTTACAGCAACGTTTATCCGCAACCGAAAATGAACTACGCCAGCGCTGGCTGGCGTAGCTAAGGCTTATTTCACGCCGACATTGATGCCAGGGAAGTATTTCGCTGCCAGTTTAGTCACTGTGCCATCCTGCTGGATTTGGTTAATGGCCGTATCCAGCTTTTGTTTCAGCTCGGTATCGCCTTTACGCAGACCAAAACCGATACCCACGCCCAGTACCTCAGGATCATCATTCAACGGGCCACCGGCGAAAGCAAAGCCTTTGCCCTGTGGCTTATTCAGGAAACCTTCCTGTCCAGAAGCCGACATCACCAACGTGGCATCCAGACGCCCCGCGACGAGATCGTTGTAGACCTGGTTTTGATCCTGATAAGAGGTGATGGTCACACCCTGCGGTTCCCAATGCTTTTTCGCATAGGTTTCCTGGATCGAGCCTTGCAGGACACCGATGTTTTTCCCTTTCAGCGCGGCGGCCGTTGGCTGCAAGTTTTCACCCTGCTTCGCCACTAACATGGTTGGGATGGCATAAATGGGCTTCGTGAACAGAATATTTTTCGCACGCGCTTCGGTGATGTTCATCGCCGAGTTAATCGCATCGAATTTTTTCGCCTGCAACGCCGGGATCAGGGCATCAAAGCTGCTCTCAACCCAGCTACACTGCAACTGCGCAGCCTTACAAATTGCGTTACCCACATCGATATCAAATCCTTCGAGGTCGCCATGGGCGTTGCGGCTTTCAAACGGCGCATACTGTGATTCCAGACCATAACGCAGCGTGCCTTCTGCCAACGCCTGAACCGACGTTAACAGACCCAATCCGATCAGCAGAGCATTCAGTTTTTTCATTCGTTTACCCCTGAGTTTTAACCTGTCACTTTACACAGTGCTTCCGCACCGGCTTGCAGAGTGGCGTCGTCTTTAGCAAATGAGAGACGTATTAATTTATTGTCAGTACCGTCTGTATAAAAAGCGGAGAGTGGGATGGTGGCAACCCCGTGATCAACAATCAGGCGTTTAACCATGTCACTGTCACTCTCGTCGCTGAAGTGTGCATAACTGGCCAACAGAAAGAAAGCACCAGCGCTGGGCAGCAATTTAAACGGTGAATTTTGCAGCATTTCACGCAGGCGATCGCGCTTTTGCTGATAAAACGCCGACAGGCCGAGATAGTGTTGTGGATTTTGCAGATACTGCGCAAAGCCCACCTGCATCGGGGTATCGGCGGAGAACATCATAAACTGGTGAACTTTGACCAGCTCGCTCATCAGTTCAGCCGGTGCCAGGCAATAGCCGACACGCCAGCCCGTGACATGGAAGGTTTTACCGAATGAGGAGACGATCACGCTACGCTGCGCCAGCTCCTCATGCCCCGCCATACCACAGTGGGTATGACCATCAAACACAATGTGTTCATAAACTTCATCTGACAACACCACAATGTTGGTGCTGCGCGTCAGACGCGCCAGCTGGTCGAGATCTGCCTGGCTCAATATTTGCCCGCTGGGGTTGTGTGGGGTATTGATGATGATCATGCGCGTACGTGGGGTGATAGCTGCCTGCACCTGATCCCAGTTAATGGCAAAGTCTGGCTGTTCCAGCTTCAAACCCACCGGCACACCGCCGTGCAGTCGCACTATCGGTGCGTAGCTGTCAAAAGAGGGTTCGAAGAAAATCACCTCATCGCCCTGATGAACCAGTGCGGCAATCGCCATGTAGAGACCCTGGCTGGCACTGCCGGAGATCAGCACTTCGCTATCGACATCATAGCGGCGGCCATAAAGTTGCTGCACTTTGTCAGCCAGCGCCTGCTTGAGTGCAGGAAGGCCGGTCATCGGTGCGTACTGGTTATGCCCCTGTTGCATCGCCTCGGCAACGCTGGCGACCAGTTGTGGATCGCAGGGGAAATTTGGCGCGCCTTGTGACAGGTTAATCGCGCGGTGCTGCGCCGAAAGCTGTCCGATCACACTGAAAATCGTGGTGCCGACATCCGGCAACTTTGAGGTAACGTGTACAGGGGTAATCAGGGACATAGGTTCTCCAGAAAAGCGCATAACAACTCAGCGATAACAGGTTTCTATTCAACGCAGCCAGCCTTGAGTCCACAAGCGAATTGTTGTCATAATAGCCATGACTAAAACGCATAGCTTGAGGTTGTGATGTCCCGAAGCGCCCTGCCACTCAATGGCATTCATGCTTTTCTTGTGACGGCCCGTCATCTGAATCTGACCCACGCGGCCCTTGAGCTGCATATCACTCAAGGGGCGGTAAGCCGGAAAATTGCCGCGCTGGAAGCGTGGCTGGGGTTTGCGCTGTTTGAACGCCACGCGCGCGGCCTGCGGCTGACGCCACAAGGCAAAGCACTACTCCCGGAATGGCAACAGGGCTATGATTTACTGCTCAGCGCGGCGCAAAAAGCCAGCCGCCGTCAGGACGCCGTGCGCCTGAAGGCCCCCACCTGCGCGCTGCGCTGGCTGCTACCCTGCCTGGTGGCATTAGAACAGCAGCGGCCCGATATTCACGTTGAACTCACCACCACTCTGGAACATGTTTCTCAGCTGGAAAATTTTGACGCCGCCATGGTGTATGGCAAAGCGCAGTCGCAGGCAACGGTGCTGTTCGAAGAGCAGATCACCCCAGTCATGTCGCCTGACTTGCCCCTCCCAACGCAGCCAGAAGCGTTAGGACGTATGACTTTTTTGCATCCCACCCAGGACAAACGTGACTGGCAACTGTGGTTGGCTGAGCAGCATCTCTCACTGACCATGACGCGTAACCAGCACTTTGCCACCATGGATTTAGCCATCGGCGCGGCGTTGCAGGGCTTTGGCATCACGGTAGCCGATACCACGCTCGCGGCATCAGAGCTACGCAGTGGCCGCCTGGTTGCACCGTTTCCGTTGGTGGTGAAAACCGGTGCCAGCTACAGCTTGTTGCAACGGGCAGACGCCAGCGCGCATCCGGCACTGGCAGAGGTGGTTGCCTGGCTGGCGCAGTCAGCGCCGCCGCCGGGGTTTGCGAGCGAGATGGGCAGCCACCAGACGAAACACCCGCAGCCTTGAACGCATAAAATTGTGCTTCAGCAGGATCTGCCCTTGCCCCTTGCAGCCTAACGACAGCGTGATGTCCTGCCCCGGACGCCACAGCGGCCAGGGGCAGCTTCCCTCAATGACATGGCTATATTCGCTGGTGTAGCGGGCAAAGTTAAACCAGTAGTCACACACCCGATCGGCAAATTCAGCGTCTTCTGCCGTGGCTGGGCGGGCGGCATCCAGCCAGCTCAAAACCCCCAGCGTGTGAAAGACGTAAGGCACATCACTGCCGTGCCAGGTGCCATTCGGGCTGATATCCCGCGTATTCTCCGAAACATAATCAAACCAGTAGCGCCAGCACGGCATACCAATGCTGTGCTGGGCGTGGGCCAGCATCCACGGCATCAGGGTAAATGCGATATCGCGCGTTGCTTCGCGGGACAGGCGTATCGTGTCATGGATATCGTACATCCAGCGTAATACGCGCCAGCCAAGGTGCTTTTCGGGGATCAGGCTGCTCAGCATCTTATGGGGTGACGTGCCAAAGAAGTCCAGCACGCTGGCTTCATCGCTGGTGCTGCCAATCATTAACGGAATGCGCAACTGCTTACCGCGTAGAAACGTTTTCAGAATCGGCTGCGGCAGCACGCTGTCACCCCACACCGGCACCGGGCCGTGCGTATAGCGCCGGTCCAGCGGCCAAAAAGCCTCCGCCGGGATTGCACGTAACTGGTCCATGCTGGCATCCGCACTTAAGCCAAGGTGCTGGGCCACTTTCAGGCCGATGCTGCGTAATTTGTCACCGCTGGCCTCAGGCAGCGCATAAGCGCTCTGCACAATTGCTTTGTGAAACAGCCCTGTCGCCAGCGGTGAACAGCACAAGGCCAGCGTACTCTGCGCCCCGGCGGACTCGCCAAAGAGCGTCACGTTGTCGCGATCGCCACCGAAAGCCTGAATATTGCGCTGTACCCATTGCAAGGCTGCCAGCTGATCCAGCAGCGCAAAATTGGTAACGGGCACCTCTCCCTGTTCCGCATCCAGTGCCGGGTGAGCAAAAAACCCCAGATGACCAAGGCGATAATTAAGCGTGACCACCACCGCACCCCGTTGCGCCAGCGCCTGGCCGTCATAAGGCGGGAGATGCCCGGCACCAATGCGAAAACCTCCGCCGTGTAACCACACCATTACCGGCAGTGGCCGCATGGGTTCAGGGTCCGGCGTCCAGACGTTGAGATACAAACAATCTTCGCTCAGCGTGCCTGGATCGCCGCCAGCCGCATCAATACACATTTGACGACTTTGCAAAGCACCCGGCGCGAACCGCGTGGCGTCACGGGGTTCCGCCCAGGGTGCAAGGCGTTGCGGTGCGCGCCAGCGCAATGGCCCAACGGGAGGCGCGGCGTAGGGAATGCCGCGAAAAACAAAGCTGCCACCTTCAATCACTCCAGACAACTCACCTTCGACAGTGGTGATATTCAGACGCTGTTGATTTTTCATTGCAGGCTCCCTGCTTTATGCTCACTGCATTATTCACCCGGAAAAATCGGAATGTCCATTTATTGTACAGGGTAAAAAGGGCCATCAAATTTGCTGCAATAGGGTTGAACGATTACATCAAATATTTTGAATATTCATTTGGGTGATTTTTACTTAAATTTACCTTACCAACTCGGTATGAGGAGCTGTGGTTATGTTTAGCGGCATTAATCAGCTTTTTGTTCGCCTCGGCGATCACCCCGACCTGGGCAAATTGCTGCTGAGGTTGACCGTCGGTGGACTGTTGCTGTTCCATGGCGAGGCCAAAATCATTCATGGTGTTGGCTGGATAGCGCATTTACTGGCGGTTAGAGGGTTACCGGGTTTCATCGCATACGGTGCTTACATCGGGGAAGTTGTAGCGCCGGTAATGGTTATTGTCGGATTGATGACGCGCCCTGCGGCGCTGATTATCGCCATCAATCTGGTCGTGGCTACGTTGCTGGTAAAAACTGGCGCCTTCTGGGATCGCACTGATGTCGGAGCATGGGCGCTGGAAACGGAAGCGTTTTACCTGTTAGGTGCGCTGACCATCCTGCTGCTTGGAGCAGGAAAATACACTTTAGTGCGCGATATGCGCCTGCAATAAATGCAAAGCCGGTCTTGATGAAACGCTGCTCAGGTGGCGCGTCATCAGACCGGCTTTTTTATGCCTAACTACCGCCCCAGGGCTTAAGGCTGAGTCTCGCGCTTCCCGCCAAAATGGCTTTTCAGCATCAACATCGCGCTCGTCAGTAAGGCAGGGATCGACAGCAGCAGGAAAATGGTGCTGATCGACCAGCCCAGAGAGAGCATCTCCGCGCCGACCAGGGCACTAAGAATGGCGCCAATGCGCCCGATACCGTGCATCCAACTCGAACCGGTTGCCCTGGCGTGTGTCGGGTAGAAACTGGCGGAGAGTGCATTCATTCCGGTATTGGCACCGTTAAAGCAGAAGCCGCAACAGAAGGCGATAATACTCATCGTCATGACCTCCGGCGGGCTAAAGCCCAGGATGATAATCCCCACCGCACCACTGAGGTAAATCATCGCCAGCGCCAGATTTTCATTGATACGGTCCATCAGCCAGCCCGCAAACAACGAGCCGAAAGTGCCGCCCGCCTGATACATGGCGGTGATGATCGCCGCTTCTACCACCGTCATACCGAGGTTATGCATCAGTGAAGGCAACCAACTGCCAATCAGATAGACTAAAAACAGCGCCATGAAATAGCTGCCCCATAACATCAGGCTGCCAAACAGATAGCGCGGCGAGAGTACGGTGCTTATCGCCCCTTGCGGCTGCACCGCAGGATCGTCCTGGTGAAAGGCCGAGTCGGGTTGTGTGGCACCGGGCTGCATACGTTCAAAAATAGCGTGGATACGCTGCGCGGGCGCACGGCGATGAATCAGGAAACGTACGGACTCTGGCAATCCAAGAATGAGAAACGGCAGCATACTCAGGGACAAGCCCCCGCCCATGAGCATCACGGCGTGCCAGGAGTATTTTGAGAGCAGCCAGGAGGCGGTCAGCCCCCCCGTTGCCGCCCCAAAGGTGAAGCCGCAGAATACCACGGTAATGATAAACGCACGCCGCCGTTCGGGCGCATATTCCGACACCAGCGTCCCCACATTTGGCATGGCCGCCCCTAGCCCTAGTCCGGTCAGGAAACGCAGGACCATCATCTGTTCTGGCGTTTGCGCCATTGAGGTGACCAGGGTCCAGAAGCCGAAAAACAGGACACTCAGGAGAATCATCACGCGGCGACCATAGCGGTCTGCCAGCGGGCCTGCGACCATCGCACCCAGCGCCAGTCCAACCAATGCAGCACTCATGATCATGCCGAGTTGATGGGTACTTGCTCCCCAGGTCGCACGCAGTGTCGGTGCAATAAAGCCCATCAGGGCAATATCCATACCGTCCAGCGCCACCACCACAAAACCCAGAAAGATGAGCCTTTTTTGCCAGAGGCTCAACGAGCCCTGGTTGATTAACTGGCGTACATCTATCGCCTCGGCGCTGGTCACTACGGAACTCCTTAAACTGGCTCTACAGAGATATCAGTTTTTGTAAAAAAAACGGCTGCTATGATAGCCGATCGTTAACAATATGGGTGGGATTTTTTGCTGGATATTACCTGTAGTGCGTAAGCATCGCGCTAAGTCCATAATGGACATAAGGTTATAATCCACTGACTACACTGCATTTTTTGGGCCATTTTCTTTTTTTTCATTAAGTTAGTTGCCAGACTAGCACCGGGATGACTATGTTAATGAGGTTTTGCAATCAAGTTAACACAATCCTTTAAATCTGTTTGCCTCACTGACTGATTCGCCGTAACCTGGAACTATGAATAAAAATATCCTTTTCAATCAGCGCATTCGCTTGCGTCATCTTCATACCTTCGTTGCAGTGGCGCAGCAAGGTACGTTAGGTCGTGCGGCAGAGACCCTGAATCTCAGCCAACCGGCGCTGTCTAAAACCCTTAATGAGCTGGAAGATCTGGCCGGTGCGCGCCTGTTTGAACGTGGCCGGTTAGGTGCTCAACTGACCACCCTGGGTGAGCAGTTTCTGATTCATGCGGTAAAAGTCCTGGATGCGTTAAACCACGCCGGACAAAGCCTTGCGCTGCCCGTCAACGATCGCCCATTGGTCATCCGCCTTGGCGCGCTGACTACTGCCGCCATGGGGATGCTGCCGCAAATCCTTGATCGCTTTCACGAACAGCAACCGAACACCACCATTCAGGTCGCCACGTTACACAACAACGTCCTGCTGGCAGGGCTAAAGGCGGGGGAATTTGATCTCTGTATTGGCCGCATGGCCGACAGCGAAATGATGGCAGGCCTGAACTACGAATTGCTCTATCTGGAATCACTTAAGCTGGTGGTGCGGCCTGAACACCCGTTACTCAGTGACAACGTCACGCTTTCACGCGCCATGCAATGGCCCGTGGTTATCTCCCCTGAGGGCACTGCCCCACGTCGCATTGCCCAACAAATGCTGGATGAGCAAGAGTGTCGGCTGCCACGCAACTGTGTGGAAACGTCGTCCACGTCCCTCGCACGCCAGTTGGCACTGCGCTATGACTATGTGTGGTTCGTCCCTTCCGGCTCAATAAAAGAGGATCTTGACCACAACGCGCTGTGCGCCCTGCCGATCACATCGCCAGGCCCCGGTGAGCCCATCGGCATTATTACCCGTCATGGCAATACCCTGAGCCTGACCGCCGAGATGCTCATTTCCACTATCCGTAAATCCAGCAGTTAACGCTGCTGGCGGCGAGCATGGCGTTCCCAGTTTTCGACCCGTGCCGCTTCACTTTTTCGCAATCCAACATACAACGCGCCCTCGCCACCATGCTGCCGCTGTGCGGTGGCAAAGGTTTGCACCTCGCTAAATTCCGCTAACCAGCGCGCCAGATAACTGCGCACAATATTGGCATGTGACTCATTTTCACGCCCTTTGCCATGAATAATCAGTAAATTTCGTAATCCTTGTCGCTGAGATTCACGGATAAAACTGAATAAAGCCTGACGACAGGTTTCTACCGGTTGACGTAACAGATTCAGGCTGGCATCAAGGCGATACTCCCCTTTGCGCAGCTTGTCCAACACGCCCTGCTGAATACCTTCTGCTTTCCATTCCAGTTTTGTCGTCAAGGGAATGACGTCAAGAAATCCGCGCGTAAGAAAATTTTCGTCTGGTTGATCAGCATCTTGCTGTTTAGGCGGACGGGTCGAGGGAGCTTTGAGCCACAACGTGGTGGTCGCATCTTTTAGCGGGCTAACATCATTCATTGCCTCGCGAAACAGTGCGTCTTCATCAAACTCATTCATGCTTTTCCCCGCTTTTATAGCCAATTAATGGGATATATGACTGGATATTGATTAAATGTGTCAATGTTAACCTATAGTCGTTTGTTCCCCACCCCCGAAAATGATAAAATTCTCTAAGTCAGTTTTGCCTACTGGACCCCTAAATTATGATCCTTAAAACCTCCGTTAACCGTAATTCTACCGGCGGTAGCTGCACCATCCACTGTCAGGATTGCAGCATCAGCCAGTTATGTATTCCTTTCACGCTTAATAACAGCGAATTGGATCAGCTGGATAATATCATTGAGCGTAAAAAACCGATTCAGAAAGGCCATACCTTATTTCAGGCCGGTGATGAGCTGAAATCGCTGTTTGCCATTCGTGCCGGTACCATTAAAAGTTATACCATTACTGAGCAAGGTGATGAGCAGATTACGGGTTTCCACCTCGCAGGCGATTTAGTCGGCTTTGATGCCATTGTCGATCGCACCCACCCAGGGTTTGCCCAGGCGCTGGAAACCGCCATGGTGTGCGAAATTCCGTTTGAAACGCTGGATGAACTGGCCGGTAAAATGCCTGCACTGCGTCAGCAAATTTTACGTTTGATGAGCGGTGAAATTAAAAGCGACCAGGAAATGATGTTGCTGCTCTCGCGCAAAAACGCGGAAGAGCGCCTTGCGGCCTTTATCTGGAACCTTGCTCGTCGCCATGGCCAACGGGGTTTCTCACAGCGTGAGTTCCGTCTGACCATGACCCGTGGTGACATCGGTAACTATCTCGGTTTGACCGTAGAAACCATTAGCCGACTGCTGGGCCGCTTCCAGAAGAGCGGGTTGCTGGCGGTAAAAGGCAAATACATCACCGTGGAAGATCCGGCGGGCCTGTCTGAGCTAGCTGGTCAACATCACTGCGCTGTGTAAGCTTTATCCGGATCAAAAAACCCATATTTTATTGATCCGGCAATATCTTTTTGCTTCTGCCGTGGCATTTCCTGCGCTATCTTTAAACCAAATCCGCTTTGGTTTAAGGAGAGTCTCAGATGTCCCGTTACCAAAATATCCTGGTCGTCATTGACGCCCAGCAGGATGATCAACCGGCCTTGCGCCGTGCGGTTTATCTTAATCAGCGCATCGGCGGCAAGATTAAGGCCTATCTTCCGGTCTATGACTTCTCTTATGAAATGACCACCCTGCTTTCCCCTGATGAGCGCACCTCAATGCGCCAGGGTGTCATTAGCCAACGCACCGAGTGGATCCGCCAACAGGCGCACGCCTATATTGAAGCCGGTGTGGAAATTGAGATCAAAGTGGTCTGGCACAATCGCCCCTATGAAGCGATTATTCATGAGGTGCTCCAGAACAATCACGATTTAGTCCTGAAGATGGCTCACCAGCACGACCGGCTGGAAGCGGTGATATTTACCCCGACTGACTGGCATTTGCTGCGTAAATGCCCCTGCCCGGTCTGGATGGTGAAAGACCAGCCCTGGCCACAGGGCGGTAAAGCCCTGGTGGCGGTTAACTTAGCCAGTGAAGAGCCCCACCATAACGCGTTGAATCAAAAACTGATCCAGGAAACCAGCGTGCTCGCTGAGATGGTTAATCACACTGAAGTGCATCTGGTCGGCGCTTATCCTATCACCCCGATTAATATCGCCATTGAATTACCCGACTTTGATCCTTCGGTGTATAACGATGCCATTCGCGGCCAGCATCTGGTGGCGATGAAAGCCCTGCGACAAAAGTTCGGGATTGGGGAAGAGTTTACCCATGTGGCAAAAGGGTTACCTGAAGAGGTGATTCCCGATCTGGCCTCACACCTTGATGCCGGGGTGGTAGTGCTGGGTACTATTGGTAGAACCGGCCTCTCTGCCGCTTTCCTGGGGAATACCGCAGAACAGGTGATTGATCACCTGCGTTGTGACCTACTGGCGATTAAACCGGATGATTTTGTTTCGCCGGTGACATTGCCGGCACAGGACGAGTAACGCCTGGCTGCAAGTTAAAAAAAACCCGAGTACGTCATGTGCTCGGGTTTTTTATTCACAGAAGGATTACAGCGCTTTCAAAATCCCTTCAACGCTGGCTTTGGCATCGCCAAACAGCATCTGGGTGTTCTCTTTAAAGAACAGCGGGTTCTGTACCCCAGCGTAGCCGGTGTTCATTGAACGTTTGAAGACAATCACGTTCTGCGCTTTCCACACTTCCAGCACCGGCATACCGGCGATTGGGCTGCGAGGATCTTCCTGAGCTGCCGGGTTCACGGTGTCGTTCGCGCCGATAACCAGCACGGTGTCGGTATCGGTGAAATCGTCGTTGATTTCATCCATCTCCAGCACCACGTCATAAGGCACTTTCGCTTCCGCCAGCAGGACGTTCATGTGACCCGGTAAACGACCCGCCACCGGGTGGATACCAAAGCGAACTTTGATCCCACGTGCGCGCAGTTTGTCGGTGATTTCGGCCACCGGATACTGCGCCTGCGCTACCGCCATACCGTAGCCTGGGGTGATGATGACCGACGTGGAGTTCTTCAGCATCTCTGCGGTCTCTTCAGCGGTGATCTCACGGTGTTCACCGGTCTCTTCTTCACCACCCACGCTCACGTCAGTACCAAAACCACCGGCAATAACGCTGATGAACGAGCGGTTCATCGCTTTACACATGATGTAAGAGAGGATCGCACCGCTGGAACCGACTAATGCACCGGTTACGATCAGCAGATCGTTGTTCAGCATAAAGCCTGCGGCCGCCGCTGCCCAACCCGAGTAGGAGTTCAGCATGGAAACCACAACCGGCATATCAGCACCGCCGATAGAGGCCACCAGATGCCAGCCAAATGCCAGCGCAATCACCGTCATCAACAGCAGTGCAAAGACCTGCGCACCGGTGCTCGCCGTGTTCACGAACCACAGCAACAGCAGGAAAGAGACAACCAGCGCCAGCAGGTTCAGCTTGTGGCGATGTGGCAGCATCAGTGCTTTTGAAGAGATTTTGCCACACAGTTTGCCGTAAGCGACCAGTGAACCACTGAAGGTCACTGCACCAATGAAGATGCCAAGGAACACTTCTGTCAGATGGATGTTTTCCATCACCGGCGCAAGACCCGGCGCGTGGTCAATGTAGCTGTTGAAGCCAACCAGTACCGCCGCCAGACCCACAAAGCTGTGCAGGATCGCCACCAGCTCTGGCATTTCGGTCATTTCGACTTTCTTTGCCAGGCGGACACCAATCGCACCACCAATCACCATCGCCAGCAGAATCCAGGCAACGTTACTGCTGTGCGGGCCAAAAATGGTTGCCAGCAGCGCAATTGCCATTCCGCTGACACCAAAAATATTGCCCTGCTTGGAGGTCTCATGCTTAGAGAGACCCGCAAGGCTAAAAATAAACAGAATTGCGGCAACAATGTATGCTGCAGTCACTAATCCGCCAGACATGTGTTACCCCTTACGAAACATTTTCAGCATACGCTGCGTGACGGTGAAGCCACCAAAGATATTGATGCTGGCGATCAGCACAGCGAAGAAAGCCAGTACCGTAACCCAGCCACCGTGCCCCATTTGCAATACCGCCCCGACCACAATAATGCCGGAAATAGCATTGGTGACCGACATCAGCGGGGTATGCAGAGCATGGCTGACGTTCCACACCACGTAGTAACCCACCACGCAGGAGAGCGCGAACACGGTAAAGTGCGACAGGAACTCAGGCGGCGCAACATTCGCCAGACAAGCAAACAGCACCACAGCCAGCGCCAACAGCAGGTATTTGCGCCATGGGGAAGTCGGCTTAGCCTCTTCCTTTTTCACCGGCTGGGCCGCAGCAGCGGCTTTTGGCGCAGCAGAAACCTGAATCGGTGGCGCAGGCCAGGTCACTTCACCTTCACGAATGACGGTAACACCGCGTACCACCACATCTTCAAAGTCCACCACGATCTCACCGTTCTTCTCTTTGCACAGCAGCTTCATCAGGTTGACGAGGTTGGTGCCGTAGAGCTGAGAAGACTGCGTTGCCAGGCGGCTTGGCAGGTCGGTATAGCCGATGATTTTTACGCCGTTGTCGGTCAGTGTTACCTGATCGGCCACGGTCAGTTCACAGTTACCGCCGGTTGCCGCTGCCAGGTCAACAATCACGCTGCCGGGTTTCATGCTGGCGACCATTTCGGCCGTGATCAGTTTCGGTGCGGGTTTACCTGGGATCAAAGCCGTGGTGACGATGATGTCCACTTCTTTTGCCTGGGCGGCAAACAGTTCCATTTCTGCCTTGATAAAGGCAGGTGACATCACTTTGGCATAGCCGTCGCCGCTGCCTGCTTCTTCTTCGAAGTCCAGTTCAAGGAACTCGGCGCCCATACTCTGCACCTGCTCTTTCACTTCAGGACGGGTATCGAACGCACGCACGATAGCACCCAGGCTACCCGCAGCACCGATGGCCGCAAGGCCTGCAACACCGGCCCCAATAATCACAACTTTTGCCGGTGGTACTTTGCCTGCCGCAGTGATCTGTCCGGTAAAGAAGCGTCCGAACTCGTGGGCCGCTTCCACAATTGCACGGTAACCCGCGATGTTTGCCATCGAACTCAGGGCATCCAGCGACTGCGCACGGGAAATACGCGGTACAGCGTCCATCGCCATGACCGTGACGTTGCGTGCCGCCAGTTTTTCTAATAACTGAGGATTCTGCGCAGGCCAGATAAAGCTGACTACGGTGGAGCCTGCACGGGTCAGTTCTACTTCTTCGTCATCCGGTGCATTCACTTTCATGACAATATCAGACTGCCAAACCTGCTGGCGCTCGCTCAGCGTGGCACCCGCTGCAACATAGCTTGCATCATCAAAGCTGGCGCGCTGTCCGGCGTCATGCTCGATAGTGACGCTGAACCCCAGCTTGATCAGCTGTTCAACGGTCTTTGGCGTGGCTGCCACGCGAGACTCGTTGCCCAGCCGCTCTTTGGGTATTCCAATTAACATAGTGTTCCCTTTCATCGGTTAAGGATGATGGCCATTAGATCGCAAGACGCGCCCGGCCCGAATTCAGATTCAGGCTAACTGGCGCGTAGTGCACTTGTTTCGAAGTATTTATAACCTACTGAAAATATGTGGCTGGATCTACATACATAGGCTCTACTTATGACATTCGCGCCATTATTCACGCACAAATGTCAAATAGCGCACTTTGCCACTGCATTTTTAAGGGTAAAGGGAATAATTCACTATGCAAAATCGTGTCACCGAGCATTTAGTACCATTAAAAACCTTTATTTAACAATATGTTAACCGATTAATTAATAAGCGTTACCGGAATTAGTGGTAATTAGTTTAAAAAAAAGCCATAACAGACACACATGACAGCAGCATGAAAAATTGCGCTAAATTGCTGTCCTGTATCGCATAAATTGCCTGAGACAGTTGGTTTATTACATGCAATAATCGGCGGCTGACCGTTCATACAACCAGAGTTCGGCACGTATTCGTACTCCATTTTGCGCAAGGCGAAGGATTATTTTTATGAAGCTCAAGAACACCCTTTTGGCGTCGACTACCCTCTTATCCCTGCTTTCAGCACATGCGTTTGCTGCACAGGAACTGACGCCACAAAGAGCGGCCGAGTTACAACCATTCCAACGTATTAATATCACCGGTCGTTTTAACTCGATTGCCGATGCTGCTGATGCCGTATCTAAACAAGCTGATGCACAAGGTGCCGCTTCTTTCTATATTCAGGGCATTAACGACAGCAACGGTAACAGCGGCAACTGGCGTGTGACTGCGGATATCTATAAAGCAGATGCGCCGAAAGCAACGCCAGACACCACCCTGCGCAGCTTCAACGGCGTGAAAGAGCTACCAAAAGCCCAGGCTTATCGTCTGGAACCGTTTGATACCGTTTCTGTTAGCGGGTTCTTCTCTAGCCAGCCAGACGTGACCGATGCCATCTCTAAAGCCGCCAAAGATAAAGGCGCAGACATGTTCTTCATCGTCCGTCAGATTGATGCCAACAACGGCGGCAACCAGTATGTTACGGCTTACGTGTACAAAGCCGACGCGAAACAGCGTGTGGTGCAGAATTCCGACCTGATCCCCGCAGATTCAGCGGCAGGTAAAGCAGCACTGGCAGCCGGTGGTGCAGAAGCGAAGAAAGTTGAAATCCCTGGCGTCGCCTCTTCCGATACCCCAAGCAACAAAGTGGGCCGTTTCTTTGAAACGCAAAGTTCTAATGGCCAGCGTTACACTGTAACCTTGCCAAACGGTACGAAAATTCAGGAAGTGAGCGCGGTCACCGCAGCACAGATGCAACCGTTTGATAGCGTAACCTTTACCGGTCACTTCGGTACGCCAACAGAGATTTCGGAAGAAGTGGCAAAACGCGCCGCCGATAAAGGTGCGAAGTTCTACCACGTCACCCGTCAGTGGCAAAACCAGAGCGGCGGCAACCTGACCGTTTCGGCTGACCTGTTTAAATAAGCGTGTGGGGCGGCTTCGGTCGCCCTGTTACTTGTTGCTCAATGGGCGGCAGAAGGCAGTGATACCTGCAACAGGTCGTCGAGTTGCTGTAACTCTACCGGTTTGCGGTATTCATGCTGAATAGCGGTGAGCTGCTGATCGGACAGGGGATATGGCAACTGGATTTCAAACTGGCGAATCTGCTGTTGCTCTGCAAGCGTGATCAGGCGGGCGATATTGATCTCATCGCTGACCTGAGTTGAAATGATTTGTAATGCTAATTCTTTAAGCGGGTCGTTGCCAGGCTGTACACTGCTCGCAGATTTGCGCGTCACCATGCCAAAGATGGGTAGGACGCCGTAGATGGCATCGACAAAACTCCAGCGTTTTTTACAAGATGCGGAGAGAAAATCACTATAATTGAAGCAAATGCGGTCACTGTATCTGGCAGCAGCCAGTTCTTTATCAGACACCCTCGCACTCCTCCTGGGGTTATTACGATTCCGAATCCTGCGTAGAAAAACGCAGTCGTAATGATGGCACAGTTTGCCGGTTAGATACCAGTGACATAAGGATATTTCGTGCGGTGAGCACACTGATTGTGCAATCGCCGCCCCAGCCATGCTGAAAGGCACGATGAATAAAATAGTTTTTGTAGAAGATGAGCCTGAAGTAGGCGAACTGATTGCTGCATACCTTGGGCGTCATGATATTGAGGTCGTGGTTGAAACCCGTGGCGATCGCGCTGAAGAAGTGATCGCCCGTGTGCAGCCTGAGTTAGTGATGCTGGATATCATGTTGCCGGGTAAAGATGGCATGACACTGTGCCGGGATTTGCGCAGCCACTGGCAAGGTCCCATCGTCCTGTTGACCTCGCTGGACAGCGATATGAACCACATTTTGGCGCTGGAAATGGGTGCCAATGATTACATCCTCAAGACCACACCACCTGCCGTGCTGCTGGCACGCTTACGCCTGCATTTGCGTCAGGCACAGAGCGGGGGCGCAGAAGATGCGCCAGTGACCTCTCAGCCGCAACAGCAGCGCATGCTACGTTTCGGTTCCCTGAGTATTGATGCGTTAAACCGCCAGGTCACGCTGTTTGAAGAGCAAATTGCCCTCTCCACCGCCGATTTTGATCTGCTGTGGGAGCTGGCTATCCATGCCGGGCAAATCCTGAACCGTGACGCACTGCTGAAAACCCTGCGTGGCGTTAGCTATGATGGTATGGACCGCAGTATTGACGTGGCCATTTCGCGCCTGCGCAAAAAACTGCATGACAGTGCCACGGAGCCGTTCCGTATCAAAACGATACGCAACAAAGGCTATCTCTTCGCTCCACAGGCCTGGGACACCCGCTCGGTATGAGAAAACTCTTTATCCAGTTCTACCTGTTGCTGTTCGTCTGTTTTTTGGTGATGACCCTGCTGGTCGGGCTGGTGTATAAATTCACCGCCGAGCGCGCGGGTCGACAGTCCATGAACGATTTGATGGCCAGCTCACTGTTTTTAATGCGCAGTGAATTGCGCGAGATCCCGCCGCGCGACTGGAATAAAACCATCAAGAGTCTCGATCTGAACCTCTCGTTTGATCTGCATATCGAGCCCATGAGCAAATATGAACTGGACGAGCCGGATATGCGGCGCCTGGCGGCTGGCGGTATTGTCGCGCTGGACGATCAGTACACGTTTCTTCAGCGTATTCCCCGCAGTCACTATGTTCTGTCGGTGGGCCCCATTCCCTATCTGTTTTATCTGCACCAGATGCGCATTCTGGATATCTCTCTGCTGGCTTTTATTGGCATGTCTCTGGCGCTACCGGTGTTTATCTGGATGCGACCGCACTGGAAAGAGATGCTCCGGCTGGAAAAAGCCGCCCAGCGCTTTGGCCGTGGCGAGTTAGATGTGAGAACCCATTTTGACAATACCTCCAGCCTGTTCCGCCTTGGGGTAGCGTTTAATCAGATGGCCGACAATATCAATACGCTGGTCGCCAGTAAGAAACAGTTGATTGACGGGATAGCCCATGAGCTACGTACGCCGTTGGTACGCCTTCGCTATCGGCTGGAGATGAGTGATAACCTGACGCCCGATGAGTCGGTGGCCTTAAACCGTGACATCGGTCAGCTTGAGAGCCTGATCGAAGAGTTGCTCACTTATGCCCGTCTCGACCGGCCTCGGGTCGATCTCAACTTGCAATCCTTTGACCTGGCTGAATGGTTGCGCGTGCACCTTGAAGATGTCCGTGCCTTAAATCCTGATAAGCAGTTCGATGTGCATATTCCACAACATCAGAACCGGGGTATGGCGGATATTCGCTTGATGGAGCGCGTGCTGGATAATCTGGTCAATAACGCCATGCGCTATGCGAACCAGCAGTTGCGCGTAAGCCTGTGGTTTGATGGCAACATGGGCAGCCTGCAAGTGGAAGATGATGGCCCCGGTATTCCGCCGGAAGAGCGCCAGCGGGTGTTTGAACCCTTTGTCCGTTTAGATCCCAGCCGCGATCGCGCGACCGGCGGCTGTGGCCTGGGCCTTGCCATCGTCCATTCCATTGCTCAGGCGTTGGGCGGTGAAGTGTTGATTGAAGGCAGTCCACTGGGCGGTGCCTGTGTTCGCTTTTGCTGGCCGGTTGTTTTACCCTTGCGGGAAGACCCGTCTCGTTAACTGTTTTACAAGGAGTGTTGTGTGACTTCTGCTTATCAGCAACTTGCTGCACGTTTTCAGCGTATTTCTCGTTTTTCGCATCTGGGTGCTATTGCCGGTTGGGATATGCATACCATGATGGCGCCCGGTGGCAGTCAGGCACGCGGTGAAGCACTGGCTGAGTTGAGCGTGCTTCAACATGAACTGTTGACGGACAGCAAACTGGGTCAGTGGCTGGAAGCGGCCGCACAGGAAGACCTGAACGATATTGAGCGCGCTAACCTCAATGAGATGAAGCGTGCCTGGCAGCAGGCAACGCTGCTACCCGCCAGCCTGGTGGAAGCAAAATCCATTGCTGGCTCTCGCTGCGAGCACGCCTGGCGTCAACAGCGCCCCGCTAATGACTGGCAGGGTTTTGCCGCCAATCTAAAAGATGTGGTGCGTTTGAGCCGTGAAGAAGCCCAGTTGCGCGCAGAAGCCAACGGGACGTCACGTTACGATGCCCTGCTCGATCTGTTTGAACCCGGCATGACCAGCGCCAAACTGGATATCACTTTTGGCGAGCTGAAGAGTTGGCTGCCGGATTTGCTGCAGCGCGTGGTGGCGAAGCAATCACAGCATCCGCTGGTGCAACCGCAAGGACCCTTTGCGATTGGTGCGCAGCGCGATCTCGGTCTGAGTATCATGAAGACGCTGGGGTTTGATTTCCAGCACGGTCGTCTGGACGTAAGTGCCCATCCCTTCTGCGGCGGCGTGCCTGAAGATGTCCGCATTACCACCCGCTATAAAGATGACCACTTCCTGAGTGCGATGATGGGCGTGATTCATGAAACCGGCCATGCGCGTTACGAACAAAATTTACCTAAGACATGGCGCGGACAACCTGTTGCGCTGGCGCGATCCACGGCCGTACACGAGTCGCAAAGTCTGTTCATGGAGATGCAACTGGGGCGCAGCCGCGAGTTTCTGCAGTTTATTCTGCCGCAGGTGACCACGCTTTTAGGGGCTCAACCCGCACTGGAAGCGGAGAATTTCATTCGTCTGACCCAACAGGTGAAACCGGGCTTTATTCGCGTCGACGCCGATGAGCTGAGTTATCCGGCACATGTAATTTTACGTTATGAGATAGAACGTGCACTGATTGAAGGTGAGATCGAAGTCGAGGATATTCCGGCGCTGTGGGATGAGAAGATGCAGCAGTCACTGGGGCTGGATACGCGCGGTAACTATCGCGACGGCCCGATGCAGGATATTCACTGGACCGACGGTGCCTTTGGTTATTTCCCGACTTATACCCTGGGCGCTATCTACGCCGCACAGCTGTTCCAGTCTGTTGAGCTGGCGATCCCACAGCTGCGCGACCTGCTGGTTCAGGGTGAGCTCGGCGCGGTATTTGACTGGCTGCAGCAGAATATCTGGCAGCATGGCAGCCGTTTCCCAACTGACCAGCTGTTACGTAACGCCACCGGCAATACGCTGGATACGTCCTGCTTCCGTCGCCACCTGGAGCGCCGCTATTTGCAGGCTTGAGGTGACAGCGTTTGATTACCCGCCCATTACTGAGAGTTCCTCCGCGATGGGCGATCGCCTTTAACACGGTGGCAGTGACACAATATGGCTTACAGGGTCCTTATCCCCCTGGCTTGTACCATGCAGGGGATTGTAACAATGTTGCATTTGGCACTTCTGTCTGCCAATCAAAAGAGTTATTTATATCGATTGCAAAGGGAGATGTGCCTACTCCCCCTTCTACTCGGACCATTTTTACTAAAGTTCGCGGTTTTTCTTTCAATGCCTGCTGCCACCGGTACAGCCAGTTATTTTTCGTACTTATAATTGGCCCTGTAAAACCGTACTTTTCAAACTGTCCCGCGGTGAGATCAACGACAATATCAACGCCGTCTTTTTTTGCCATCACGACATAGTGATTAGTGGGAATAGCTTCTCTACCTGTTCGGGCATCCAGCCAGAACCCAAGCTCATGTATTTCTACGTCACTATAGCCAGCGCGCCGGAGTATTGGAGCGATATCTTTGGCGGCCTCGGCACAGTTGTCTCTCGGACTCATTAGAAAGGTGTTGTAATGACTACCCAGCTCTGAGGGTAAAAGTGCCTTGGTACTTTCCGTCACGGCAGTTTCTGCATCAGATAAATCAGCTCTGGAAGCGACAGGAATTATTGGCTCTCGACCAGGAAATACGGGCACTTCCGTAACCGCAACGTTATCTCCTGGACTGACAGCTCGCGTATTCGTCGGCGATGCCCCACTGGTTGGGCTATTCCTTTCTGAAGAGTAGCCCGAGGAAGAAGTCGCCCCTGGATCAAGATCTGCCGACACCCATGAGTCCATTGCCTGCGACTCATCACCGTCGCCCATCGTTCCTCGCTCCCCAGGCCAGGTGCCGTCCGCTGCCAGATCTGTTCGCGGTGCCGACAGCGGATTATCTTCTCCGAACAGACGATTGCCCAATGAGCCGCGAATGGGTTGTCCGTTATTATCACCTAATGGAATGCGTGCACTGCCCCATCCACCCACGCCGCCGGGTAATCCTGTGTCATTATGAAATTCCCACCCCGCCCCCCCGGCGTTACGGCGAATAGGCTCATGATATCCGGTGTTAACGTTTCTGTTCTCATCAACTAATCGCATTGTGCCCTGCTTACGGCCCAAATGGTCATCAAATTTAACCCGGTAGAACCTGCCATCTTCCTGGATAAAATACTGTCTCCCCACTGCACCAGGCTGGCTAACCGCATACACACCGTTTTCGTCCGCGACCTGGTTGCGTAAATCAAGGTAAGACGCGTCACGTGCTGTGTATTTACTGAAATCAACCGGTTTTGACCAACTTCCCGGCGCAGCAGATTTTTCGGCAGCTTCGGCAAATTCTCCCACACTGCCGTAATCCCTAGCAAAAGGAAGCAGACCGCCAGTGATCGCATCGAAATACATATTATATTTCATGCTCCTGGCTGCATTTTCAGCCTTCATGCGATCTGCGCTGCGATCTGCATGAGTTGCAGCCTCTTGCTCCTCTTTCATCAGCTCATAGTCAGCAAGAGCTGTCAGCCCAGCGAGCAATATCAGATCCTCAGGTGCTGTGGCCATCATCGCTATTGCTCCCAAGGTAAACTTCAGCACCCCCAGCCCGATCTCACGCCTGTCGCTAGCCTGTTTCAGCCTGGATTCTTCTTTGGTATAAATCAAACCGTTCAGATCTGATTTGACACGATTGAAATTTGCCACCATCACGTTGGTATATGTGGCACCCTCAGGTGCTGTGAAAGCAGTGCCCTGCGGGGAGAAGCCCACCATGGTAGGATTAAGATGACTACGAGTCTGTATGCCCTGGATCGTGGTAAACGAGTTGGAGTACCACGGCAGAACCTCATCATCGGTGACACCTCCCCGGTCCACTTCAGCTACGTGCTCCCTAATTAGTGCTGTCAGATTACTGTCGGAAACACGCGCGTTGTAGAAAAACATTGTTCCTGTGTGCAGGGAGAAAATAACCCTGAAATCTCCCTGCCCGATGGCAACAAGCCCCGGTACTGTTTTCCCTTCAAAAGTTACAGCTTGCAGGTTTGACCCCTCGCTATCCGCCTGAGAGAGATAATGCATTATTATCTCTTCGAAAACAGGATCCTGACCAGCCAGCGTGCCTGCCTCTCTCACAATGGTTGACATCACGCTGCCTATTGCCGCCTTTTTAAACGCCGCAGCGACGCCCGGCTTGCGAGTTAACTGATCAAATTCCCTTATTGCTTTTGCCTGCACATCGTCCGCGATTGCGAGAGAACCAATCATGTCCCCTCTGGAACCCTGATTGCGGTTTAAGTATGCCGCGATATCAGGATTAGCTTCCATGCTGTATTGGATCTGGAAGATATGAATGCCTAAAGGGGTAGTGTCAGATTTCCGGGCAAATTCCCCCAATAAAACATCTCTTAGCGTCATCGGCTCAGATCCGGATTTATATTCTTCACCGGTACTGGTATACGCATTGCGCCAGGTAATAGTGACGATTTTATCTAAATCGCCTTTATTGATATTCAATGCGAGTTTGTTTGCACTCTCCACTATCCAGTTATCTACAGTGTCAGAGGAGGATATCAGTGACGGAGATATAACAGGGGCAGTGACTGCTTCATCCAGATCGCCCGCCGGAGCCTGCGATTCCTCTTTCTTACGCAGGAAGGCATATTTGCTTAAAAAACCATTCTCGGTACGTTGTTTCTGGCGTTCGCTTTCCCGCTCTACCTTCAGACGGTCCCTTCTGGCAATCGCATCTTTAGTGTCATCCGTATCATCCGTCGACGTCGCTAAGTCCACCAGCATATCCTGAGACGATGTCACTTTGTAATTGATAGCAAGATTCAAATCCGAGCGCTCTTTATTCAGCTCATTGTACGAGCGCATGCTACTGTGGTAAGTGGCATCTTCATTCTCAGTGCGAGTTTTAATTACATCGGCAACTGCATTTTCGAATTGATGCACGACACTGCGCAAAAATGATGATTGAGCGGGTGCGGGCTCCTTCATCTGCGACACAATCTGCTCTCTGAACCCGGCGTCTGTTTCCAGCTTCCAGAAAAAGGCAACAGCGAAGTCAAACTTATCCTGCTGAGGCCCTGAGAGCATCTTGTACCACTGACGACTTGCTGCCAGAAGGCGTGCTTCATTGCGCTCATTTGCTTCTATCCCCAACAAGCTGGCCAACCGGGGGTATTTTTTCAGAAATAACCGGAAAGATTCGGTTTCACTCTGTATCAACTTACCAAGAGGGGATGTCGCCGTAGACTCTCTTTCCGGGTGAGTTACCAGCAGTTCCGTAATAAACGTTTTTAACGGTTCTTCCCACGCCTCCGCCGTATCAGTTGCTGCGAGCAAGTTGTCTTGATCTGAGCTTTCCTGTAATGAATGGCTTTCTATTGGTTGCGAAGTAAGCTGTCCGGCTTTCGGTTCTATCCGCCATAAAAACTGATGGTTTGTGGCGCCTCTTACGCCAACTTTTACATACATATTGTTATAGTGGGAAGATTGCACGCGTCCCCAGTCATAACCAGACCAAAGGGAATATTTAAGTGTGTCAACTTCGAAAAGACCACTCAGACCGGGGCAAGACCGGATGATTTTATTCAGTTCTACCCCCAATTCTCTATGCCAGTCTCTGTTTTTCCCAGTGTGCAGCTTGATAGAACCGTCGAGAAACATGCTCTCGGACTGACCATTTTCCATTACTTCATAACTAAACGCGTATTCGATTTTAGTTGCTGTAGGAAGATCATAATCAGACATACTTAGGGAGGTCAGTGGTTGCCAGCCCTCAAAACTTGCGGCTTTGTCTTCTCGCTGCATTCCGGCATGCACTGGCATTGTCGTTCTATCCCATACCCCACTCTGGACATCACCCTGCCCAACGGGTTCCGTGGCTATATTCCACGTAAAGAGATGTCCGCTGGTGTGCGATGCCTCGGATACATAAACAGCATTGTAATGTGAATCGCGATCAAGATAACTCAGGTTACTGTTCCCTCTTTTTCCATAATCTTTGAATTGAACATCGAACACCCCAAGTAGGTCAGGATCATCGAATATGATGTGGTTTAGCTGCTGACTGAAGTAGGTGTGCCATTTGAGATTAGTGCGCTGGTCCGCCGGTATTCGGACTCGCCCTCTTTTGGTTGTTTTTTGACCATTTCGTATAAAGTTGAAACTGTACTCAATGCATTCACCAGGATGAAGATCAAAATCTGATTGGTCGATTGATGTCAGCGGTCTCCAGCCGTTACGCGCCGTTTTGTGAGGGCTATTTTCACTCACGCCACGGTGGACAGCCAGACGCTGTTCATTTTCAGTCAAGCCAGATGTGACGGTAGACCTGACATCTTCTTGCTCTTGCAAGTCAGAGCTTGCAGCATCTCTTATAAAGGAAGCAAAGTTTTCCGTGTTAAACAGCAGGATCTGCTCTCTATCCAGCCGCAGCGGCGGCTCTCCCGCCGCCCGCCGCGCCCGGTTCCGCTTCAGCAACGTTGCCGCCAGCGGCTGCGATCCCGCAGGCCCGCCGGGGTTATTCGCGATGGCCTCAAGCGTTATTGCAACCTCCTCACCGCCATCCGCCATGGTGCCGATGGGGTCTGCATCAGTCGCGTCATCTGTGGCGGATATCTCCTCTGACAGGCGTTGCAGCGCCTCTCGCGTCTGTTCATTCTCCTCAGCACTTTGACGAGCAATATGCGCCAGCACTACTGCTTTGATGGTGCCCGTCACGCTGCTTATCGCCAGCTCAGCCGGCAGTTCCCGCGCAACACGCCCGGCTGCACCTTTCGCATCCCCCTGATAAATCTCATATAGCAAAGAGACCAGGCCTGCTGCTTCACGCACCGGTTTTACCAGGCCAAACGCCGTTTTTGCCACGCCCTGGCTCACCGCAGTTTGCCTGTACTGACGCGCTTCCAGCCGCGTACTGCCTTCCCCCAGTCTGACTCCCGCCGCGCCTTTACGGGACACATACGCTAACTGCGCGCCGGTTAACAGCGAACGGACAACAATGCGCAGCGGCAGTGCGGCCAGCGAAGGCAGCACACCCACACTGCCAAATATTGCTGAAATACCGAGCCTGACCAGACTCCGGATGGCCGAGTTTTGCAGCACCCCGGCCATTCCTTTCTGCGTATGTAGCATCTCCGCCATCGTGGTCGGATAAAGTGTGGTACCGACCTCCGCGTTCACCATCTCCGTTTTGATACGTTGCAGCAGCACATCCCCCTGCCTGTCATGTTGCTTCGCCAGCAGCGGCAAATAATTTTTTATCAGGGTCTGAAACGCCGCATCATACTGCTTTCCGCGCTCTTCCTGTCCCTCAGCTGGCTGATTTTGCAGCCACTGCGCCTTCCGCTCCTGATGCCATACCGCAATGCCCTTGGCCAGCATTCCGCTGCGTGAAAAACTGGCGGGCTCCCGACCAGCCAGCTGGCTAATCTGCGCGTTCAGCAGGCTGCGGGCGGCTTCCAGCTCTCGTAACCACGGGGTGAATATCGCTGACAGCGACAGATTTTCTTCTGCTGGACCGGCCAGCCTGGCGGGGAGCGCTGCTGCCTGTTTTTCCAGGCTGACGAGATAAACGAGATAGCCGGTCAGCCCGGCAGAGAGTTCCTTCAGCGTATCGGCTGAAAGCTGGCTCTGTGCATCAGTACTCAACACCTCGCGGATAAGCCGCTTCAGGTTGTCATGGCCTCCCCCGCGCGACAGGACGGCGGTCTTTTCAATGAACGACTCCAGCTCGGTTTGCTCCTTCGCAACCGTTGTCTGCCAGAAGCTCTGCTTGTGCCTTAGTGCGCTGTCAAGCAATGACCCATCGCCCGCTGCCAGCAGGTCTTCCAGCGCAGTCTGATGTTGTCGTGCCTCGAGCAAAGGCTGGGCCGCCCGGTGGATACGGTTAATATTCGCCATCGCCTGCTGGAGCAGATCCTTAACGATCCCCCCCGCCTGCAAGACCACCGATTTTTCTTCCGCCGTGAGCGTGTGCCTGCCGAGGGCATCCCTGAGCGGATCCGTTTTTTTCGTCAGCTGCGCCGTTAAAACACGTTCCACCCGCCACGCCATCTTCTCGAATGGTCGTAAAATAAAAGGCGCATGCGTGGTGATGGCCTGACCGGCGCTGGTCAGGAAGCCTTGTACTTTCTCAGCGCGTTTTTTTTTCGGCGAATCCTTCAGTAAATCCCCTGCCGGTAGCGCATTTTCAACCGTGGTGTGCAGTTCTGTGATAAGGGGAGCCAGCTTTTCACAGCTCCCCGAGATATAGGAGAGGAATTCAAGGTCCCGCCCCGACAGTGAAGCCCCTGCCCGGTTTTTTTGCAGCTTTACGGCAGCTTTACGCGTCAGCTCAATGCCCTGCAACAGCAACGGCAGTTCACCTGCGATTGACGCCGCGCTCAGGCCACCGCTCGGATCTGCTGGCTCGTCCTCGAGCAAAGCACCCAACACATCAGACCCGCCAGGTTCAGCCCGGTCTGAAACGCCTGCGGTTGTTGCCAGACCCTGTTGACGTGCACGCCGTTCTTTCCAGGTTGCCGCGTGGATAAGGCTATTCAGTTTCCGCCCTGTCAGGCTTTCTCCGCTCAGGCTGTCTTCTGTCATCTGTCCCCTGAGGTTTAAGGCATGAAACTTCGTCAGCAACAGTTGCTTTATCAGGTCTTCACGCGCCCGGTTTTCTGTTTCACGCCATGGACTCAGGTCAGTCTCCCGCGCCAGTCTAAGCAGGGTGAACGTCTGTGCAAGGTAGCCACTCAGACGCGATGCCAGCAAATCTGTCTGCTGCTTGTGCTTATCTTTGTCGGTAGCAAGGCCCTGTTGCTTGCGGTTTCTGTCCGACAGGATTTTCTGGCCGCTGGTATTGCCGTCGTAATTCCTCTGGCGGAAATGAATATATTCTTCAATGAAGGTGCCGAAATAATTAAAAACACTGTTTTTATCTTTACCATTCCTCAATGAAGAAAGGTTATCTAATATCGATTCCGGCAGAGAACCTTTATCCCCTACCAGACTTTCAATCGACTGTTGTATATCGCCCTGCAGTTGCCTGAGAGAATTTACCTGGAGGTAATTTCTGTTTTTACCCAGCAGAGAGAACTCTATGAATTCAGGAAGTTGTGCTTCTAGCCCTTCAACGATATGCCTGCCTATATCGGCATCCACTGGACCAGCATTAATAACAGATGAAGACGTAGCGGAGCCTTTATCACCACGGGTTTTAATGGCCTGATCTTTATCACTCGCCGATGAAATATCAGAGTTATATCTGCTTACACCAGACACATCCATTAAAGACATAACTACCTCCGGGTAACTGCAATTGTTAAATTACGGGGAGTAATCTTGCGAAGACGGTTATTTACAATAAGACGGATAGCGCGTTTTTAGTGCCTGACTATGATGACGCTGGCCATTAACGGGAGTGACTAGCGCAGTAAAACAGAATGAGTAGCAGACTTACCGCCGAATAGGGTGTCGGGACGGAGTGCTGACCATGGGGTTAGGTCCCACACTTCACATCAGATTTTGATTGCTGAACGAAAGTATATGTGATTTTGGCTGAGCCGCCACTGGCACACGTCAGAAACGCCGGAGTCAGGCACTTTATCCCTTCGTACATTCCCGTTGTACATTCGGTTACACGCCGATACCAAAGACCCACGGAAAGCTTTCTTTCGATTACATATAGTCTTATCACCGGCCCCGCAGTGGGCTAATTGATGATAAAAGCTCGAGGAATTTGCAATGAAAAAATTATTTGCACTGGTGATCGCCGCTGCTATGGGTCTGTCTTCTGTTGCGTTCGCAGCTGACACCACTGCGGCTCCAGCTACCACCACTACCCCTGCTGCTGCGCCAACTGCTGCTGCTCCGGCCGCTGCTGCTCCAGCTGCTAAAGCAACTCACAAAGCTAAAGCGACTCACCATAAAGCTAAAGCCAAGAAAAAAGCAGTAGCTCAGAAAGCTCAGGCTGCTAAGAAACACAAAAAAGCGAAAAAAGCTGCTGTAGCTCAGAAAGCGCAGGCTGCTAAAAAGCACCACAAAGCGAAAAAAGCTGTAGCTCAGAAGGCTCAGGCTGCTAAAAAACACCACAAAGCGAAAAAAGCTGTAGCTCAGAAAGCTCAGGCTGCTAAAAAGCACCACAAAGCGAAGAAAGCTGTAGCTCAGAAAGCTCAGGCTGCTAAAAAACACCACAAAGCGAAAAAAGCGGTAGCTCAGAAAGCTCAGGCTGCTAAAAAGCACCACAAAGCGAAAAAAGCTGTAGCTCAGAAAGCGCAGGCTGCTAAAAAGCACCACAAAAAAGCAGCTAAAAAATAAGGTCGACTTACCGTCCTTAGCGTTAATGTTAAAACACCCGGTTCTGCCGGGTGTTTGCTTACTGGAGTGACCTAAATGGTGCGTCGCTATCGCTTCGAAATTATTCTGATTGTGATGATCCTTTGTGGCATTATTGCAGCGTGCTTTTTTCTCTAGTCGTTGTGTAGCGTGCTGATTTCCCATGTCAAACTCCCTTTTTTACCGCACACCGACTATAGTTATCGCTCAAGCATAATGGCAATAACCTCTTCCCTTTCTCACCATTGAGAGCACTATGCGTCTGGCTATTCTGTTACTTTTAGGTCTGTTCAGTCTTTCTACTGTGGTACACGCCGACGACGATGACGATTCACCGACGCCCGCGGAAATTAAAGCGCTGTTCTTTGGTCAGGATCATCGCAAAGCGATTACCGATGTCAGTGCTGCACCCTGGGATGCCATTGGCCAGTTGGAAACGGAAAGCGGTAACCTGTGCACCGCAACACTGATCTCTGAACACATTGCGCTCACCGCTGGGCACTGCCTACTGGCACCTCCCGGCAAATTTGACCCGCCGGTCGCACTGCGCTTCATGTCTGGCCCGAAAGGCTGGCGCTATGAACTGCATGATATCGATGCCCGGGTAGAGCCAAGTCTCGCCCGTAGGCTAAAAGCCGATGGTGAAGGTTGGATTGTGCCGCCAGGTGCTGCACCTTACGACTACGGCATTGTCATCTTACGTAACCCACCTTCGGCGATCACACCGATTCCGCTGTATGCCGGTACACGTGATGACTTAACAGCCGACCTCAAGGCAGCAAAACGGTTGATCACCCAGGCGGGCTATCCGGCAGACCATCTGGATAACCTTTACGCACACACTGACTGCCTGATCACCGGCTGGGCACAAAATGCCGTATTGTCACATCAGTGTGACACCCTACCCGGAGACAGTGGATCACCTCTGCTGTTAAACAACGACAAAGGGTGGCAGCTGATCGCCGTGCAAAGCTCAGCCCCGGCGGCTAAAGATCGTTATCGCGCCGATAACCGCGCCATCGCGGTGACCTCATTCCATGACAATCTGGAAGCGCTGGCACAAAAATAGTGCTGACCTATGGGCTGTTATCACGACAACAGCCCATCGCCTACTTTTTACTGACCGGTTTCAACCCCTTATACAGATCCTGAATACGCCGCATCGACTTCACGGTACGCTGGGCGACCGCCGAAGCCATTGAAAGGATCAACATTTCCAGACACACCAGCACCGAACCATGCAACGGCATCATGCCATTCTCCTCGCCGCGCGGGACGTTAATCACCACATCCGCCTCTTTGACAAACCAGGAATCTGACGCGTGTGTAAGTAAAATAATCGGAATGTTCAGCCGCTTCGCTTCTCTTACAGTGGTCACGCCTTCGCGATGCGCTGACTTTTGCGCCATGATAATCAGCACATCACCCC
The DNA here is from genome assembly GCF_011752615.1 of Candidatus Pantoea multigeneris. Classification (NCBI taxonomy): domain Bacteria; kingdom Pseudomonadati; phylum Pseudomonadota; class Gammaproteobacteria; order Enterobacterales; family Erwiniaceae; genus Pantoea; species Candidatus Pantoea multigeneris. The sequence goes on along the minus strand of NZ_VWXF01000003.1, from coordinate 346,087 downwards.
GTTGTAGCGCGAGCAACTGCTCGGCCAGGCCGATGCCGGTGCGGTTCAACGCCACCCCCGGCACGCCAATCCGGCTAAACTGGCGCGCACTGTAATCCGCCAGAATGCCCGAAGCACTGATGCCAAACACCGCCACCTGTCGTGCTTCAATCAACAATGCCGTTGCTTTGGCCACCGCCAGTCGATTCTGCGGCTGAGCCAGATTTTCACAGGCGCGTTTATGCCCTTCGAGCACAAAATCGATTGAGGCATCAACATCACAGCTCATGCCTGTTAGCGTGGTGTTCATCTTCTCTTCCGAGCTCAATGCCGGGCCAAACCACTTCTCCAGCGTTTGCTTGAGATCGCGCAACCCCGCAAAGCCCAGTGCCTGCACGGTGCGCACCACCGTTGCATCGGAAGTGCCGGTCGCCGCGGCGATTTCGAGCGCGGTGGATTCCAGCACGGCTTCACGCTGCTCATGTAAATAACGGGCGACACTCTGCAACCTCGGTGAAAGCTGATGCGCCCGCGCGCGATAACGATCACCCAGAATATCGGGGCGATTCTTCTGCTGCTGCCGTGAAATCATGGTTTACTTTCCCGTTGGCTGTGGCTGGACACTGAGGTGTGACTGCACCACTGCCGCCATCAGTCCTAATGCCGCATAGGCATTGGAAATCGCCTCCTCGCGCGTCACCAAAATGTAATGGCCACGCTTACAGGCATGCAGGAAATCACACCAGCCGGGTAACACCGCATCCATCGCTGCGATTTCATCCTGCGGCTTCCCGCCGTTATCGCCACGCCAGGTATCAAAAATAAAATCGGCATCCAGCTCGGGCAACCGTTCAGCGCCGACGTCCATTCGTCCATCGGGGGGAATATTTTCAATCAGCGGCGGGAAGCGAAACCCGGCATCACGCAATACCTGGCCCAGCGCATGGTAACTGTGCATCAGGTTGATTTTGCCATTATTCGCCTGCATCACCGCAACGGTGATATGGCGCGTATCTACCGCTTGTTGTAGCTGATGGATCTGCTCCTGATAGCGGGCTTGCAGCAGCGCCAGTCGCGCCTGGGTTCCGGTTAATGCGGCCAGCTTGCTATAAATACGCGCAGGACCGCCTTTCAGGTGGTCAATGCTGACGGTGGGAGCGATCTTTTCAAGCTGTTCCACCGGTACGCTGCGGCCGGGCTCGGTAATAATCAGGTCAGGTTTTGCCGCGACAATCGCCTCAACGTCAATATCGGCCGTGCCTAAATAGGCAATGGAGGAATTATCAAAATCTACCCCGGTTAACAGCTTGCTGGAACGAAGCGTGTGTGTACCATCAGCCCGCGTTCGGCCATGGCTGGCAACCGGTAACACGCCCAGCTCAATCAAGGGGATGGTGATATCTAAATCGTGCAGAGAAACAATACGTTGCGGATGTACAGGTACGCTCACCGTACGCCCTAAATCATCGGTAAACGTCTGCATCGCCTCAGCATGAGCTGCACTGCTTAACAACGAAATGACTAACAGGAAAATACGCATACCACCCTCAAAGCCTCAAAAATGGTCACGCCGCTGCCACAGCAGCAGCAAAAAGAAAGGTGCGCCCACCAGGGCAATCACGATCCCGGCAGGTAACTGTAACGGGGCAAAAGCCAGTCGCCCAATACTGTCTGCCATCAGGACCAGGATAGCGCCAGTGCAGGCACTGCCAAGCCACTGCCCTAATAGCCCAGAACGTAAGACCAGACGTGTCATATGCGGTGCCATCAGCCCGACAAACCCGAGGCTCCCCACACAGGAGACGGCGGTCGCGCTCAGCATCACCGAGGCCACAAAACGCAGCAGAGAAAGCTGCCCCACTCGCACACCAAGTCCACGCGCTGCGGTTTCTCCCAGCGCCACCACCTCACCGGCCCGGTGCGTCCACAGTAGAATGGCCACCGCCGGTAAACTCCACCCCAAGGCAACGGCTGCCAGCGGCCAACTGCTCCCGCTCAGGCTGCCTGCCATCCACAGCAACGCGGTCTGCACGGTGCGGATATTGGCCGTAGAGATAAAGACACCCAGCCCGGCGGCCAACAGCCAGCTAAACCCAATGCCGGTGAGCAGAAAACGCGGACGCGCAGGGTCTCGTGCAATCAGCAACACGCTGAAAGCCACCAGCAATCCCCCCAGCGTCCCTACCACCGGACGCCAGAGCAGATTCATTGCCGGATACATCAGCATCACGATCAGCACCACCACCGTGGCACCCTCTTTGACCCCGATCAGGCCCGGATCGGCCAGCCCGTTACGGGTGTTAGCCTGCATTGCAGCACCCGCCATGCCCAGCAATGCACCGCACAGCAGCGCCAGCGCAATCCGGGGCAGGCGAATATCCCACAGCACGTAATGCTGGGAAGTCGAGAGATGTTCCGGCTGAAAAAGTGCGGTAATTAACGTGGCTTCTGGCATCGCGAGTGTGCCCTGCACCAACGATCCCACCCCGATCGCGCACGCCAGTAATACCATGCCAGTGAGGATCAACACCGCACTCAGGCGGACTAACAACGCCACAGGACCCACGCGCCACACACGCAAACCGACAGCAGGTAAAATTGAGCTCATGAGCGCCCCCGGCTGGCAAGGAAGATAAACACCGGTGCGCCGATAAACGCGGTCATCAAGCCCGTTGCCAGTTCCTGCGGTGCCAGCAAGGTACGGGCAACACAATCCGCCAACAGCAAGATCAACGCCCCCAGCGAGGCGCACAGCGGCATGGCATAACGCATATCCTGTACCACCAGACGCACCAGGTTTGGCACCACCAGACCAATAAACCCTATCGGCCCAGCAATGGAGACCGCAGCACCGCACAGCAAGGCCACGGCAATCACGCCTGATAATCTGACCCGCATCAGGTTCAACCCCAGCCCCAGAGCCAGGCGGTCTCCCAGGGCCAGAACGTTAAGTGAAGGCGTTAATCCCAGCGCGATTAACAACCCACCACCCACTGGCCAAAGCGCCGCTTTGATCATCGTCCAGTTAACACCGGCTAAATCACCCACTAGCCAGGTTCGCACGGCTAGCAGCGTCTGTTCATCCAACAGCAACGTGGCGGCGGTGAGCGCAGAAGCAAAGGCTGAGAGTGCGACGCCACATAAAGTCACTTTCAACGGGGTCAACCCGCCGCGTCCAGCAGAAGACACGGCGACCACCAGACCAAACAGCAGCGCCCCACCAAGGCAGGCAACCAGCGGGCGTGGAAGGAATACGCCAGTTGTACTGGTCAGCACTACCGCCAACGCAGCGCCTGCATTCAGGCCCAATATGTGCGGTTCGCCGATGGGATTACGAATGATGTTCTGCAACAGCAAACCCGCCACACCCAGTGCAGCACCGGTCAACAGGGCAGCACACAGGCGAGGTAGGCGAATATCGACAAATATACGCTGGCTAAAGTTTCCGGCATCGTAATGCAGCACCATCTGTAGCACCTGATGCAACGGCACCGCTCTGGCCCCCAGTGACACATGCAACCACGCCGCCGCCAGTAAGCTCATCGTCAGCACGGCTTGCCACATCAGAAAGCGCGATCCCGGATGACGGGTCCCGATTGACATCAGCGACATCAGTGCTGCCCTTCCGTCGTGCGAAAAGGCAAAAATACCGCTTTGCCACTCACCGGATTCACCAGCTTTTGCACGGGTGTATCAAACACATGGGTGATCAGTTCCGCGCTGCACTCCTCACCCTCATTCACCACGCCCTGGAGTTTACCCTGCTTAAGAAACACCAGCACATCACCGTAGTGCAGGGCGAAATTAAGATCGTGCAGCACCACAACCACCGTTCGCTGATGCTCACGTGTCAGGCGCTGTAGCAGCTCCATTATCTCGACCTGGTAGCGGATATCCAGAAAAGTGGTGGGTTCATCCAGCAGGATAATCGGCGTGCACTGCGCCAGCGCCATGGCGATCCAACAGCGTTGTCGCTGGCCGCCGGAGAGTGTCGCGACCGGTTGGGTTGCCAGCGCCGTTAATCCCGTGAGTTCCAGCGCTTCCGCGACGATCTGTTCATCCTGTTCCGACCACTGTCGCAGCCAGCCCTGCCAGGGAAAACGTCCGCGAGCCACCAGCTCAGTCACGGTTACCCCTTCCGGCAAAAGCGGAGACTGCGGCAGAATACCTAACTGCCGGGCAATCGCTTTGGTTGGATGTTGATGGATAACTTTGCCATCCAGCGTGGCGCATCCCGCCATCGGTGGCTGCATCCGGGCAATGGTATTGAGCAGCGTCGATTTGCCACAGCCGTTGGCACCAATCAACACGGTCATTTTATGGGGGGTGATGTTCAGGCTGACGCCATCCACAATCAGCTGCTTTTCGTAGCCGGCACTCAGGTTATTCAGCGCCAGCTGCGGATGTTTATCCGCACTGTTAACAGGCTGCACGATTTACTCCTCCACGGCAGACCCGCTACCGCTGTGCATGATGCACAGTAAATAAAAATACGTATCATTCGTTGTTCGTGATCTTGCGGGGGATGGCTGTAGTAGTCAAGTGAATCTGGGTTGCTGTAACCCGCGACAAAGCTGCATTTACCTGGCGCATTCCAATCGCAAAGAAAACTCATCAACGCATTAATAAATAAAAGATTAACCGGGATTTTCATCTTGCTGTTAGTCGATGATGAGAGGGTAAAGAGCCTGTAGTGAGCAGCTAATCTTTAGATTTTACTACTACATTTTTCATACCTGAATAAGTCTCAATTGCAAAGGTTGCGCGACTTTCCGCGTTCGACGTTCGCCAGCCAGGCGACTGGTTGCCTGTGTCAGGAGAAACCGGGATGACACATCCTCACGGGCAATACAGGGGAAGATGATGGAGACGTAATCGGGTGTTAAGCACCAGCGTAGAATTTTAATCTCTCCCCTACGGGCCTTGTCTTTTGCCTCCCCTCACCCACACTTCCCTGAATCTTCAATACGTTATCCTGAAAAACACCACCAGACCTGACCTGTAATCCCCCATATTTTTTATGACATTAGCGTTTTGTTTAACAGTTGTTTAACCTTGTGATATAAAACTATCACCCAGGTTACAAACAAAACCCAAAAAACATAATTAATTAACCAAAGTAACCACTCTCAAGTGCCTTGTTTCTCAACCGGGGCACTTTTTTTTGTGAGCGTTTTAAGACATCAGGATACGAAAACATGCTTCACCATGACGATCCTCCCGCCGGGCAGGTTCTTCTTTCACGCCGCAAAGTTTTACTCAGCGGTGCGATTATCCTTGCCAGTGGTTTAGTAACCTCCTCACTGCCCGCTTTCGCACTGCCAGGTACGCAACCTGCGTTTAGCGCCTTTATGCAGATCTCACGCTTACTGGTGAACCATCAGTTAGATGAGTCCATGGGGCAACGTATGTTGCCGGTACTGGCGGCGGAAGAACCTCAACTCACCGAACAGATTCAGCAGTTGATTGCCATAGCGCAGACCCATCAGGCAAACGTGGTGGAAGACTTCTTCCCGGCAATTCCTGAAGGCGCACTGCAGGCGTTGGCCTACAAAATTATCTTTGGCTGGTACACCGGCAGTCTGCAACCCACGCGCACTGCCAAGACCTTTGCGTTTGAACAAGCGATGACGTGGCACACCACCTTAGACGCGATCACCATCCCGTCTTACGGTTTCAGTGGCCCAAATAACTGGCAGCGCAGCAACACACCGGTTCTTCCCGTACCGCAATTCTAACTCTCGCTAAAGAAGATAATTATGGCAACCTCTTCACAATCTCCTGTGGTGATTGTTGGCACCGGCGTGGTCGGTGTGGTCATTGCAGAACAACTGCTGGATGCCGGTATTCCGGTCCTGATGCTGGAAGCAGGCCCGCGCGTGCCGCGCGCTGAAATCGTTGAAAACTACCGTAATCTGCCGCTGGCAGCCAAAGGGAACCCGATTGAGTGTTACCCCTCGCGGGAGTGGGCACCGCATCCTGAACCCGCCGGTCCCGGTAAAGGCTATTTGCAACTCAGCGGCCCAGACTCCTACGCACAAAGCTATGTGCGCTACGCCGGAGGATCAACCTGGCACTGGGCGGGCACCTGCTGGCGCTTAACACCAGACGATATGCGTTTGAAGTCGCTGTATGGTGTGGGCCGCGACTGGGCCTTTGACTACGACACACTGGAACCTTTTTATGCTCGCGCCGAGCAGCATCTGGGTATCTGCGGCCCGAGCGATCCCGCGTTGCAGTGGCCTGCACGCCGCTCCACCGCCTATCCCATGCCAGCACTGCCCTTCGGTCCCGGTGAGGCTCGTTTCACCGAAGTGGTGAAACAGCACCTGGGGCTGAACAATATCCCCACCGCGCAGGCCCGTAACAGCGGTATGCCTTATGACGACCGCCCAGCCTGCTGCGCCAACAATAACTGCGTACCCGTTTGCCCGGTCGCAGCAAAATATGATGCTTCAACCGCGCTGGCACGACTGGAGGCCAAAGGGGCCACCATTCTCTGTAATGCGGTGGTCTGGCGCATTGAAACCAATGCGCAGAATCACATTGAAGCGGTGCACTATTACGACCAGAAGCGTGAAACCCATCGCGTCAGTGGCAAGCTGTTTATCATTGCCTGTAACGGACTGGAAACGCCGAAGCTGCTGTTAATGTCAGCAGATAGCCGTAACCCACAGGGTATTGCCAATAGCTCCGATCAGGTGGGTCGCAACATGATGGACCATCCGCAGATCACCATGACGGTGACGCTGGAAGACCCTTACTGGGCGGGCGTCGGTCCGGTGGTGAACAGCGGTATCATGGAAACCTCGCAAGGGGATTTCCGTTCCCGGCATGCGGGTGCCTATTTCCGCTTTAACAATTTTGCCCGCAATCGCTTTGTCACCTTCGCGGCGTTGAAAAAGGGGCTGGTGGGGAAAGCACTGGATGAAGAGATCCGCCGCATGACCGCCTGCACGGCGGATATCGTGTTGGCACATGAGATCCTGCCAGATGCCAACAACCGCCTGACCTTGTCAGACAAAAAAGACTGGCTCGGCCTGCCAAAACCCGCCATCCATTACGATGTGGGTGAGTATGTGCGCCGTTCCGCGCGCGAATACTCGCTGCCGCTGGCGCATAAAATTGCCGATGCCATGGGGGCCACTGAGAAGAAGTTCTCCACCCAGTTTAACCAGAGCAAACACATCATGGGCGGTTTGGTGATGGGGCATGATGCCGGGAATTCGGTGGTTGACGTTGAGTGTCGTTCTCACGATCACCCTAACCTGTTCCTGCCCGGTGGCGGCAACATGGCCAGCACCGCCTGCGGTAACAGCACCCTGACCATGACCGCGCTGGCGTTCAAGGCCGCTGACGCCATCGTGCAACAAGCGAAGGGGGTATGAAGATGAATTTCCGTCTGAGCCTGTTTGCCGCCCTGCTGTTTAGTGCTGCCGCGAGTGCCGCCCCTGATGGCCCATCCCTGATTAAACAGGGTGAGTATCTGGCCGTGGCGGCGGACTGTACGGCTTGCCATACAACATCAGAACAGCAGCCGTTTGCCGGAGGCAAAGCCATTGCCTCACCGGTGGGTGAGATCATTGCTACCAATATTACCCCTTCGAAGCGCGACGGGATTGGCAACTACAGTGAGCAGCAGTTCGCGGATGCCCTGCGTAAAGGGGTACGAGCCGATGGCGCGCAGCTCTACCCGGCGATGCCCTACACTGCCTACGCCACCTTTACCGACAGCGATATCCATGCGCTCTACGCCTACTTCATGCAGGGCGTGCAGCCAGTGGATCACGCCAGCCCGGAGACCCATTTGCCGTTCCCGCTGAGCATCCGCTTCTCGATGCGCTTCTGGAATATGCTGTTCCTGAACCCACCAGGCTATCAGCCAGACAGCAGCCGATCCGCCAGTTGGAACCGTGGGCGCTATCTGGTCGAAGGCGCAGCCCACTGTAGCACCTGCCATACGCCACGCGGTTTCCTGATGCAGGAGCAGCAGGCGGATGCGTTTACCGGTGCCGTTGTCGGTTCATGGTATGCGCCAAACGTCACGGGCAATCCCGTCAGTGGGATCGGCAGTTGGTCACAGCAGGATTTAGCCACCTATTTGCGTACTGGTCATCTGGCCGGTAAAGCCCAGGCGGCAGGCAGTATGGCCGAAGCCATCAGCCACAGTTTCCAGCATTTGACGGATGACGATATTAACGCCATGGCGGAGTACATCCTCAGCGTGCCGGATCGTCACACGCCAGCAACCGGTGCATCACGCTTCGGTCAGGGCCAGCCATACCAGAACTTGTCGGCTTTCCGTGGCGAGGCGTTTACGACACCTGTCGCGGATGAAGGTGCACGCCTCTACTCCGCTAACTGTGCTTCATGCCACGGCAGCAGCGGCCAGGGTAGCAAAGACGGCTACTATCCGAGCCTGTTTAATAACAGCGCCACGGCACTGGCACATCCACAAAATACCATCGCGACTATACTGTTTGGTGTGGAGCGCAACACAGCGGCAGGTAAGGTCTTTATGCCGCCATTTGGCAATCAACCCAACGCGATTAACTCACTCAATGACCACCAGGTAGCCACCCTGTCCAACTGGTTATTACAGCACTACGGCAACAACACAGCAGCAGTAACACCGGAACAGGTGGCTGAAGTGCGCCGTGGTGGCCCGGTATCCCCGCTGGTGATGCTGGCTCAAGTGGGTGTTGCTGGCGGCGTCGTGCTGCTACTGGTCGTGCTGGGTGTGGTGCTGTATCGCCGTCGTACCCGGTAAGTATTCCCCTCTGTCGCCCGCCGGTGGGCGACAGGTTGCGTAAAAAGAGAAAACCATGAAGCACTATTCACGCCGACGCGTTTTACAGGTGGCTGGGCTGGTGGCACTGAGCAATGCCGCAGGCCAACTGTTATCTGTACCGAGCGTTTTTGCCGCGCAGCTTACTCCAGCAGCTCCATCGCTGGCGGTGTTTTTGCGCGTGTCACAACAGCTGACGCAGCAGAGTCAGCTTAACCCGACGGTGGCTCAGGCGCTGGTACAGGCACTGAACCTGACGCAAAAGGATTTCCCGGCAGGGTTGGCACAGCTGGATGCACTGCTATCCAGCCAGCCCGCCCTCTTACAGCAGGATAAGCTGGTCTTCCCCGAACAAAATGCCGCCAGTGAAAAACTGGCTAAAAGCATTCTCGGGGGTTGGTACAACGGCGTCGTCGGCAAAGGCAACAATGCCCTTTACGTCACCTATATCAATACGCTGGCGAATCAGGCGGTGAAGGACAAAGTCGTTCCGCCCGGTTTCTCTTATGGCCCTTGTGGCAGTTGGGCGCAACAGCCCTGATTTTTTATTGAGCAATGTCATTTATGAACAATACACTCTCTGCCGATGTGGTAGTCATTGGCGCGGGCGTTAACGGCTCGCTGCTGGCCACCCGACTGGCGAAAGCAGGCAAATCAGTACTGCTGCTCGAATCTGGCCCGAAGATTGGCCGCGACGAGCTGGTAGAACGCTTTCGTTCGTCGGCGTTTAAATCCGACTTTATGTCCCCCTATCCCTATTCGCCAAAAGCCCCGCAGCCGCGCTATACCCCAGAGCCGAACGGCTATCTGGAACAGACCGGCCCGCACGCGTTTGCGGCGCAGTATATTCGTATTTTTGGCGGCACCAGTTGGCACTGGGCAGCGCAGCTATGGCGCTTCGTGCCGAATGATTTCCGTCAACACAGCCAGTATGGCGTCGGTAAAGACTGGCCGATTGGCTATGACGATCTCGAACCCTACTACTATGAAGCGGAAGTGATTGCAGGCGTAGGTGGCTCACCCAACAACGGTTCACCGCGCAGCAAGCCCTACCCAATGGAACGCGTTCCGGCTTCCTGGCTGCAACAGCGTGTCACCGCGCGTCTGGCACCGGATTTTAACGTGCTGGATGACAGCACCGGACGTAACAGCCACAGCTATGATGGCCGCCCGGCCTGCTGCGGCAACAACAACTGTATGCCCCTGTGCCCAATTGACGCGCAGTACCACGGCGGTTTGGCGGCACAGCAGGCTGAAGACAGTGGCGTAAAAGTGATCACCGAAGCGGTGGTGTACCAGCTGGAGCATGACAGCCAGGGGCGCATCGTGGCGGCAAACTACTATGACTGGAACAAAACCTCGCACCGGGTGACGGCAGAGACGTTTGTACTGGCAGCCAACGCCATTGAAACGCCAAAACTGCTGTTGATGTCCACCAGCGATAAATTCCCGCAGGGTATCGCCAATTCACACGATAACGTGGGACGTCACCTGTGCGACCACCCGGCGATCGGCATTACTTTTGACGTCGATGAAGAGATTTGGCCTGGTCGTGGCCCGGTCAGCCCTTGCTCCATCGGTCAGTTCCGCGACGGTGAATTCCGTAGCGAACATGCGCCGTTCCGTATCGATATCTCAAATGCTTCACAGGTTGCCGCCGTGACAAAAGAGCTGCTGGCTGAAGGCTATTTTGGTCAGAAGCTGGAAGATCAGATCCGTTTCCGTGCCGCACGTCGTTTGAGCATTAAAAATGCGCTGGAGCAGCTGCCCGATCCGAATAATCGCGTGACGTTAAGCGCGAAGAAAGACGAACTTGGCCTGCCAACCCCGTCGCTGTACTGGAACGTGGATGACTACGTGTTGAAAGGCACCGAGAAGACGCGGGAAGCCTATGATGCGATTGCGGCAAAACTGGGCGGCACCAATATCAAGCACAGTAAAACCGGTGCGTTCTCCAACCGTCAGCACATTACCGGCACCCTCTCCATGGGACTCGACCCGGCCACCAGCGTAACCGATGCCTGGGGGCGCGCCCATGACCATGAAAACCTGTTTATGGTCGGCACTGGCGTGATGCCAACCGTAGGAACCTGTAACGTGACCCTGACCGCCATGGCGCTGGCACTGCGCACCGCTGATAAGATTTTGCAGGAGACGCAACATGGTTAATCGTTTGAAACCTCTGTTGACCTGCACCACATTGGCGCTGATGTTGGCCGCTGCCCTGCCTGCCCATGCAGACGACCAGGCGGCGCAGATCAAGCGTGGTGAGTATCTGGCGATTGCCGGAGACTGCGGAGCCTGTCACAGCGGCGAGGGCAAAGCGGCCTTTAGCGGCGGACATGCCATCACGAGCCCGATCGGCACCATCTACAGTACCAATATCACACCGTCAAAAGTGGCCGGTATCGGTAATTACAGCGAGGCGCAATTCGCTGCCGCCCTGCGAGAAGGTAAACGTGGCGATGGTGCGCAGCTTTATCCTGCTATGCCCTACACTGCTTACGCGAAGTTAAGCGATGCCGATGTGGCGGATCTCTACGCATACTTTATGCACGGCGTAAAAGCAGTGGATACCAGGCCGCAAGCAACGGAGCTGCCGTTCCCGTTCAACCTGCGTTTTAGCATGGCGGCCTGGAACCTGCTGTTCTTAGATAATCAGCCGTTCACCCCAGATGCCAGCAAGTCTGCTGAGTGGAATCGTGGGGCGTATCTGGTTGAAGGTCTGACCCACTGTAGTACCTGCCACACGCCGCGTAACTTCCTGATGGCGGAGCAGGCCGACAAAAACCTACAGGGTGCCTCACTCGGTACCTGGTTTGCGCCGGATATCACCGCTGCAACGCTGCAACAGAACCAACGCTGGACGCAGCAGTCGCTGGCTGAATACCTTGCCACCGGCCACGCGGATAATGGTGCGACCGCAGGCGGTCCGATGCTGGAAGCGATTGATAAGAGCTTTTCGCGCATGACGGCGGAAGATCGTGCAGCCATCGCCAGCTATCTGCTGCCGGAAGCACAAGTGGCTTCGGCTTCGGCTTCGGCTTCGGCTTCGGCTTCGGCTTCGGCAAACAAGCTAACGCCCGTCAGCGGGGATGATACCCCAGCGGCCTTTAATGGGATGAGCAGCGGTGAGAAGTTGTATAACAGCAACTGTGCCGCCTGCCATAACCTGCAAGGCAGCGGGCTGAACGGTTTACCGCCGCTTAAAGGTCATCCGGTACTGGAGAAACCCACCGCCGACAACGTCGCGATGGCGATTTTGCAGGGCGTATGGCCGGAGAAAGGCCAGGGCATGATCGGCTTTGCTGGGTCACTGGACGATAACCAAATCGCGGACATCACTAACTACGTGATGAAAGATATTGGCCACAGTCAGGTGCAGATCACCGCCGATCGGGTCAAAACCTTGCGCAACGGTGGGGAAGCTTCCCCGCTGCTGCTGTTGGCTCGTGGCGGTATGGCTGCGGGCGCAGTGGTGGTGTTGATCGCGCTGTTCTGGTGGTGGCGTCGCCGCCGTCGCTAACCACGATGAGGTTGTCGCGTCTGCGGCAACCTCTTTTTAGTGGCGCATGTTCTACGTTATCCACTTGCCTGACTTCCCTGCTCTGCTCCCTCTCTGTGAACGTGTTCTCGCCTTTATTTTTCCTTCCCAGCCCGACGTAGCGTTACGCCAGGAAATTGCTTACTATCATCAGTCTTACTCATTCTTTACATACCCGTGGTTTTCTCATCGCTGCCTGAAGATCGGGCGATGGAGAGTCCCCGGGGTGCTGACACACAGGGCATGGATATGCAGATTTGTTATATATGGACGGAAGGTTTTAAAGGTCTCCAAAATTTTGGCCTGAATTTGAGTAGTGAATATGATTTCTCATTTGATGGTGTGAGTATAACTGCGGAAAAAAAAGACACTCCAGTAGAAAAATTATATGGTAGTCAGATCAGTGATATTAGTGCAATCATAGGCATCAATGGTGCGGGTAAAACCACAGCACTTGAGCTTATTTGTTATTGTAGCTCAAGGCCCCAAGATCTCAAAAATGACTTTCTCATCATATTTAAAAAAGACAATGAGTATTTCTATCACAGCGAAAAAGATACATTTTTATTATCCCCACAATTCATAACACCTAACCGTGATCCTGATGTTTTTACAACCTCAAACACCATCTATTACTCTAACATTTATGATGGGAACACACTGAGCCTCCCTGAAAATGTTATGGATTTATCCAAGAACAAAAAAAATTCACCCAAGCCGATAAAGGACTCTTTATCAATATCAGCCGAAGGTGATATCACGCAACAGATTGAATTCATCCAATCCAAAGAAATTAGCAATCTAGATTTAACACTCCCGAAGTGGATTGAATTCAAGGCTCCTGAATACTCACAGAGAATATCCAATTTAGAAATGACACTCAGAAAACAAGATCATTTCACGGAAATTGAAAAACTCCAGATTAGAGAGTTATATAAAATAGTTAACTCAGTAATGATTGCGGAAAGAAAAAATAACCCTAGAGATTCGATCGCAGTAAAGATTCGTCAAATGTTCATACATGAAGTGTTTTCAGAATTTCCATCTTTAAGCGTATCGTTTGTAAATTTAATTAAAGATCTCTGCGAGGATAATTTCAAAAAAACAAGAACAATCAATAATTTAATTGATGAAATGATAAAAAATCATGAAGTGATGCTAGACTTTAAATGGTATTTTAGTCACGTATTCACTTTGGAATTTGTTGCTCAAGCAATGCTTTTACTTGACGAAGAACAACTGACAGATGCCAACCTGGAAATTGACAACTCAATAATAAGTAGCAAGACTGTTTTTAAGTTATGTCTAAACAATAAAAACCATAAGTTACTAAGTGTTATTGCTGCAGTTTTTGAAAAAGCATACGGCGGTAACGTTAGATGGATTGGACAAAGTTCTGGTGAAAGAGCCTATTTCGATATTTTTAGTTTGATTTGGCATAGCATTTATAAATGTACATTAAACACCGATAACAGTACAACGATAATCTGTATCGATGAACCCGATGTTTATTTACATCCTCAGTGGCAGGTCCAGTTCCTGTCCAAACTCGTTAAAACACTCCCCAAAATTACGGGTGGTAAAATCCAGATTATATTTACTACCCACTCTCCACTTTTGTTGTCAGATGTTCCAAAGCAATGCATAAGCATTATGGGCCAGGATACTGAAAATACTCCACAAGTGCCTAATACCTTTGGTGCTAATCTTTATGATCTTTATGCTAAAGTTTTTGGCATTGGCTATCAAAGCATGGGAAGTATTGCGGAGCATTACACAAACAAAACATTAAAAATCCTTGAAAAGGATACGCTTACTGAAAGTGACCTCAAGCATTTACTGCAAGCAATGGACATTATTGGTGATGAAATAATCCTGTTTCATGTTAAAGAGAAATTAACTGCCTTTGAAGGTCGTGTAGTTAGAGGGAATTCAATTACCAAAGGAAGGGATTAATATGATAAATATCATTACGCATCTAAAAAGTAAAAACCCTAATGCGGTTAATAATATTAATGATACCGCAGAGTTACTGTGGACCCACCTTAACAACCCGACATATAATTATAACATATCTCAAAAACTGGTCGATTTGATTACCCACATTAATACACCTTCCTACATTGCAGCTAACTCAGCTGGAGGTGCTCAGCAGAGACAATCAGATTTTTTAGATCATCTCAATAAGAATGACAACCTACATAAAATCATCGTCGCAAAACCATTGGAATTTAACACAATACTGGACGACATTTATAAAATAATAGACCCTCAAGACTTTTTCACCCCACAAAAAACCAAAGCAAAAAGCACCGATTTTGGCAAACTTTTAAAGACAAAACTATTTAATTATAGCTGGTATCGCAGCAATGATTTATTCGAAGTAATATATAATCAGTTGGATATTATCCCTTGTACTTGTGCTTACTGTAACACCGGCCACATGATGTCAATTGAAAAGTTGATTAAAGGGAAAAAACCTGTAGAGCATTATCTGTTTGAAATAGATCATTTTTACCCCTCAGTAAGACATCCTTATTTCTCGCTCTCATTTTTTAATCATATCCCTTCATGTGAAACCTGCAATGGCAAGCTTAAAAATGATCAGCAAGTGGCAGTGGGGACTCATTTACATCCATTTCTTGATTGTTTTGACAATCATTACACTTTTATACCTATCCTTGGTTATGGCCAGAACATCACCGTTGAATCTGTTGTTTTAAAGAATGAGACGAGTGTAAATGATAATATAATAGATACATTGAAAATTCAGAGCCGCTATGGGACTAAGGGTTTTTTACACTTTGCTAAAGCTAATGATCTTGTTGAGTACATTTATAAGAACAGACATAAATTTATGAATAACCATCCTCAGCAGGCTGATTTCCTGGCATCATTGAAAATATCTTTAACAGGGGACAAAAATAAAATCCTCTATACGCCATATGAGAAACTGAAACGTGACATAACGAAACAATTTGATATCCATAAAGTCTATGTCAAATAGCACATTATCAATCGTTGATACAGGCCTGAAAAATCAGGCCTGTATTATTAATTAAATCCCGATCTGCTCCATCGCCTGCACAATACGCTTATCTGAAATCGGATATGGCGTACCCAACTGCTGGGCAAAGTAGCTAATGCGCAACTCTTCCAACATCCAGCGGATCGCCTGCACTTCGGCGTCATCCAGCCGCTGCGGAGGCAGCTTATTACGCCAGGTTTGCCACGCCTGCTCTACCGCCTGCACTTTTAACATACGCGCACGATCGCTGTGTGGATCGATCGGCAGTTTCTCCAAACGGCGTTCAATACCGTTCAGGTAACGCAAGACATCCGCCAGGTGCGACCAGCCGTTACCGGTGACGAAACCGCGATACACCAGGCCGCTCATCTGGTTTTTAATATCAGACAACGCCAGCGCCAGCGTCATATCTACACGCCCTTTCAGGCGCTTATTGATGTTAAACACCGCCGTCAGGATCTGCTCGACCTGTTTGGCGATCTCCACCACGGTATCATTCAGCTCGGCGCGCACTTTATCGCGCAACTGCTCGAAGTTCTCCTGCTGCCACGCCGGGCCACCGGCTTCCGCCATCAGCTTATCAATCCCGCAGGCGATACAGTCATCAATCAGATCCAATACCTTGCCGTAGGGGTTGAAGTAGAGGCCAAGCTTCGCCTTGTTCGGCAGCTTCTCATGCAGGTATTTCACCGGAGAAGGAATATTCAACAGCAGCAGACGGCGCTGACCGCGCCACATCATCTTTTGCTGCTCCAACTCGCTGTCGAACAGGCGAATCGCCACGCTGTCATTGTCATCGACCAGTGCAGGCCAGGCTTTCACCTTGTAGCCACCGCGTTTCTGCTCGTAGCTTTGCGGTAAATCGCCAAAACTCCAGATATGCAGCCCACTCTGTTCAAGGCCGTCGTCCGCCACCTGCGACAACGTCTCTTGCACCTTCTGTTTCAGCGCCGCTTTCAGCTCAGTAAGGTCTTTACCTTCACGCAGTTTACGCTGGTGTTCATCCACTACGCGGAAGGTCATTTTCAGGTGATCGGGCACCTGATCCCACTGCCAGTTCTCGCGTTCCAGCGTGACGCCAGTCATGCGACGAAACTCCCGCGCCAGCGCATCCAGCAGCGGTAATTCACCCACCGTTACCCGACCAAGGAAAGCCTCAGCATAGTTAGGTGCTGGCACCAGGTTGCGGCGCAGCGGTTTTGGCAGTGACTTGATTAATGCGATGATTAACTCACGCCGCACGCCGGGGATCTGCCACTCAAAACCCGCCTCTTCCACCTGATTCAGCAACGGCAGGGGAATATGCACCGTCACCCCATCGGCATCCGCGCCCGGCTCAAACTGGTAGCTTAACTTGAGTTTTAAATTGCCCTGATGCCAGAAGTTCGGGTAGTCGAGTTGACTAACGCCTGCCGCCCCCTCTTTGATCAGCATCTGTTTATCAAAGTTCAGCAGATCGGCATTGTCACGACTGGCCTGTTTCCACCAACTGTCGAAGTGACGGGCAGACACCACCTCAGTACCCACGCGCTGGTCATAGAAGGCAAACAGGGTTTCATCATCCACCAGAATATCGCGGCGACGTGATTTATGTTCGAGGTCTTCAATCTCGCTGCGCAACTTGAGGTTAGCCCGGAAAAAGGCATGGCGCGTCTGCCAGTCACCTTCCACCAACGCATGGCGAATAAACAACTCACGGCTGAGGGCCGGATCGATCTGGCTGTAGTTGACCTTACGGGCCGCCACAATCGGCAAGCCATACAGGGTGACTTTTTCCATCGCCATCACGGCGCCCTGCGCCTTTTCCCAGTGAGGTTCGCTGTAGCTGCGTTTCAGGAGATGTTGCGCCAGCGGTTCAATCCACTCGGGATCGATACGTGCCGCAGTGCGCCCCCACAGGCGACTGGTTTCAACCAGCTCCGCGACCATCGTCCATTTTGGTGGCTTTTTAAATAACGAGGAGCCAGGGAAGATAGAGAAGCGAGCGTTACGCGCACCGCTAAACTCCTGCTTTTCCGCATCCTTCATACCGATGTGCGACAGCAAGCCGGTGAGAAGTGCGCAGTGCAGTTCACGGAACGGTGCCGGCTCGTTGTTCACTGGCATGCCCAGTTCACGCACCACCTGGCGCAGTTGGGTATAGATATCCTGCCATTCGCGCACGCGCAGATAGTTCAAAAACTCGGTTTTACACTGGCGGCGGAACAGGTTGCCCGACAGGGCTTTCTGCTGCTCTTGCAGATAATTCCACAGGTTGACGTAAGCCAGGAAGTCCGACTCTTTATCCGCAAAACGACGGTGCTTTTCATCTGCGGCCTGTTGTTTCTCCACCGGCCTTTCACGCGGATCCTGAATGGAGAGGGCTGCGGTGATGATCATCATTTCGCGCACGCAGCCAAACTTCTGCGCTTCCAGTACCATTTTGGCCAGACGCGGATCGACCGGAAGCTGCGCCAACTGGCGGCCCGAAGCGGTCAATTTGTAATGCCCGACCTCGTTGAGGGTGATCGCACCCAGCTCCTCCAGCAACCGCACGCCATCCTGAATGTTGCGTTTATCCGGCGCTTCAACAAACGGGAATGCCGCGATATCCCCCAGCCCTAACGCCGTCATTTGCAAAATAACCGAGGCGAGGTTGGTGCGCAGAATTTCGGGATCGGTGAACTCCGGGCGACTCAGGAAATCGTCTTCGCTGTACAGACGAATACAGATCCCCTCAGAAACACGTCCACAACGCCCTTTACGCTGATTCGCCGAGGCCTGTGATACCGGCTCAATCGGCAAGCGCTGCACCTTGGTGCGGTAGCTGTAGCGGCTGATACGCGCGGTACCGGGATCGATAACATATTTGATGCCTGGCACCGTCAATGAGGTTTCCGCCACGTTCGTCGCCAGCACAATGCGACGACCGCTGTGGCTTTGGAACACGCGGTTTTGCTCGGCATTGGACAAACGCGCATACAGCGGCAGTACTTCGGTGTGCGGCAGATCGCGCTTCATTAGCGCATCGGCGGTATCGCGGATTTCACGCTCGCCGCTCATAAAGATCAGAATGTCGCCACGACTCTCCTGCCCCAGTTCATCCACCGCATCGAAAATGGCCTGAAGCTGATCGCGATCGGTATCTTCTGCGTCTTCCACGACCGGACGATAACGCACTTCTACCGGGTAGGTGCGGCCGGACACTTCAATCACGGGCGCATTGTGGAAGTGACGGGAAAAACGTTGCGGATCGATGGTGGCCGAGGTGATGATCACTTTTAAGTCTGGACGACGCGGCAGCAGTTCACGCAGATAGCCCAGCAAGAAATCAATGTTCAGGCTGCGTTCGTGCGCTTCATCGATGATGATGGTGTCATATTGCAGCAGCAACCGGTCTTGCTGGATCTCCGCCAGCAGAATCCCGTCCGTCATCAGCTTCACCTGCGTGGTTTCACTGACCTGATCGTTAAAACGGACCTTGTAACCGATACAGCCGCCGAGGGAGGTTTCCAGCTCCTCTGCAATACGGTTTGCGACGGTACGTGCGGCCAGACGACGCGGCTGAGTGTGGCCAATCAAGCCTTTCACCCCGCGTCCTAACGCCAGACAGATTTTCGGTAGCTGCGTGGTTTTCCCCGAGCCGGTTTCACCGGCCACAATCACCACCTGATGGTCGCGGATCGCGTCGGCAATGGCTTGCTGTTTCTGGCTGACCGGCAGGTTTTCCGGGAAGCGAATCGTCGGTGTTGCCGCCTGGCGTAGCGCAACACGCTGCTCTGCCTGAACGATGTGCGCCGTCAGTTCTTCAGCGATCTTCTGCTGCGCCGCAGCGCCTTTGGTTTTTTCCGCCCCTTTCAGACGGCGAACCAGCTGTTGACGGTCACGCAACATCAGCGCGTCAAGTCGGGTCCAGAGCGGGGAAAATGGGGTTGATACCGGCGATGACATAATGGTGGAATACCTTCTCGGAGCGGCGCTGCGCCATGCACAGCGCTGAATCTACAGGAAACTGTCGCTATCCTAGCATATTTCTTCGCACTCCCGGTTAAGTGCTCGCTGCGGTTATTCAATAAATTCGAACATAGGTCTCGAAATATTGCGCTTTATGCTGACGAAAGATGTCCGTACAGTGTAAAGCATTGAGCGGAAAGCCTTCCGCGTAACGTACAGGAAACGACAATGAGCAAAGTATTAGTTCTGAAATCCAGCATCCTCGCCGGTTATTCACAGTCTGGCCAACTGGCTGATTTTTATGTTGAGCAGGCGAAAGCCAATGGTGACGACGTTACCGTACGTGACCTGGCCACTAACCCAATTCCGGTGCTGGATGGTGAACTGGTTGGCGCACTGCGTCCTTCCGAAGCCCCTCTGAGCCCACGTCAGCAGGAAGCGCTGGCACTGTCTGACGAACTGATTGCTGAGCTGAAAGCGCATGACGTGATCGTGATGACTGCACCGATGTACAACTTCAACATCCCTACTCAGTTGAAAACTTACTTCGACCTGATTGCACGTGCTGGCGTCACCTTCAGCTACACCGAAAACGGCCCAGTGGGTCTGATCACCGGTAAGCGCGCTGTGGTTCTGAGCAGCCGTGGCGGCATCCACAAAGACACCCCATCTGACCTGCTGACCCCTTACCTGAAGCTGTTCCTCGGCTTTATCGGTATCACTGATGTGAACTTCGTGTTCGCAGAAGGCATGGCGTATGGCCCAGACGTCGCGACCAAAGCCGCGACCGATGCTAAAGAAGTGATTGCACAGATCGTTACCGCTTAAGCGAAAAGTTTGTTATCCGTTTTTGCCGGGCCTTGCGCCCGGCTTTTTTTTATTTGTTTTGCCCGCTCTGATCTTTCAGTAACGACTCCACTTCTTTATCCGCTTTGATATTTATATCGTGCTCGATTTTCACATTCATATTGATGGTGATGGGATCTTTCGGGGCTGCCACTTCGATACGCGGCGTACAGCCGGAAAGTGGTAGTAAGGCGGCCAGTAGCCAGAGTGCCCTTGGGCTCATTTTGTGTCCTTTTGCTCAGGCAGCGTAGCTTGTTGCGCCACGCGGGATTGCACATTATCGCCAAAACGCAGGCTCTGCCATAGCTGGAACAGATTTTCCTGTTGGCGATAGTTAAGATTAACCAGTTGATTACGGTTACTGAAACGGCTGGTGCCCTGGACCTGGGCCTGTAGTGTCATATCGCCGTTACGCGTCAGATCGAGACGCGTGCGCGCCTGATGGATCTCCATATAACGCAGCCAGTCCAGCGCCGCACCCGCCGCAAAGTTGCTGCGCGTCAGCGCATCTGCCATGTCTTTATCCAGACGCAGCGTTAGCGGGCCGCTGTTGGCAATCCAGCCTTGCTGTACCAGCCACTGGCTATTTTCCAGCCACAGCGGCAGCTCACCGTCAATCCGCCCCGACATCGCTAGCTGTTTCGGTTTCAAGGCGGTCACCAGGTGGCTCATGCTGATCTGGTTGAGTTTCACTGTGCCAGCCTGATGCTGCGGCAGACGCAATTGTGCCAAGGTGATCTCGCCATCCAACATGCGCATGCTGACATCCTGGAGAGAAAGAGGATGGGATTCACTCCACGGCCAGAAGCCTATCAAATCGGCGCGAATGTCATGGGCAGTAAACTGGTTCCGGTATTCGCCAATACGCAGCGCCACCGGTTTTTTGATCCCCAACTGCCAGCGCTGGTTTTCCAGCCGGAATGGCAGTGAGAAATCCAGTCCACTGATTTCGCTGTCCGGTAGCAGCAAGCTCCCCTTCTTCACCAGCCAGTGCCCCCCGGCGCGGAACCCCTGATCGCTGGCCGCAGAAAAGGCCACCTGCGCCTGAAGATCGCCGCCGGTAATTTGAAGTTTGAGATCGGGATTCAGCAGCGGCTGGAACACCTTTAACGACTGGGTTGGCCACCAGGCTTCACCGCGTAGCCGTGAACCATCCCAACGGCCATGTACGCGCAGTGGGCCAATTTCCCCGGCCTGCATCGCCCCGCGCCAGACAAAAGCGCCAGGATCGCGCCCTTTGGCATCAAAAATCATCGCCCCTGCCGGTAATCGACCACCAAAATCAAAGGTCGTGCCGCTGGCACTCAGGCTGAAGGAACCGCTAAATGCCGGTTGCCCTGGGTCACGCTGCCAGTTGACGGGCGCGGTGAGCTTCAGCAAGGGCCGATCGACCTGGGCAATGCCGTATTTGAATTGGTTAAAACGCGCTTCCATCTGGTCAAAATGGATCAGCGTCTGCTGCCAGCCACCGTTACCCTGCACCTGCCAGCGCGCATTGACCGGGCGCAGTTCACCGCTTCCCCAGTAACGCCAGCGCCATTCACCGCTGTCCGGCCAGAAATTGCTGGCACCACCGTCCAGATGAAGCGCTAGCGGGCCGGCCAACGGATTATTCGCCCGCACAATCGCCTGGAGGCGTCCGTTGATGCCTTGTGACGAAAGACGAACACCAGCCAGCGGCCAGCGCGCCTCCTGGACGTCAAAACTGTCTAATACACGCCCACGTAACCGCAGCAAACTGCCAGGTTGAAAGGCTAGCTGCGGGTCCATTACGGCGCCGCTCAGTACGCCATGCAGCGTGGCATAGAGCTGCAACTCAGACAGCTTGCTTTCACCCGTGAGTTGCAGCGGCAGTTGGCTATCGGTCAGACTGAGTTTACCCGGCCCGATATTTAACACCGCATTACCTTTCCCACCCCGCCCCTGGGTTAACACATTCAGGCGTCCGGTAATAGTGGTTGCATCCAGTCCGGCACGCCAGTTGTCGAGCCGCAACGTCAGGAAACCGGAGAGCGGCTGGCTACTGAGTGGCCACTGATACTGTCCGTTCTCAATCACGATCTGTTGCTGGTCGAGGTGCCATGGCAGATGCAGCAAAGGTGCGGTTTGGCTGGGCGTGGTGACCTGTAAAGTCCCCTGCTGTTGCTGCCACTGCAAAGCGAGGTTCAATGGCTGCGGCCAGTCACTTAATGACAGTGAAGCGTTCACCGCACCGCTGATGGGAGCACCGTCAGCCAGTGGCGGTAACTCTACGTTCCCTTCCAGCGTCACGGGTTGTGGCAGATGGCTGTCCTGCACCTGCAGATGGGAAATGTGCAGCTGTTGCCCGGTGAGACTGGCTTCAAGCTGGAGGTTCTCACCCCGAAAATGCACCACCTGCTGTTGTGCATCTAGCTGCATATCCAGTTGTCCTGCGTACTGTTGCCAGGGCAGCACTTCAATGGTTGCCAGATGAATATCAGCTCCCGGCAGCAACGCCTGCCACTGTTGCAGCGTGCGGGGGGCCTGGTCGTCAGGCGATGAGGAGAGGTTTTGCCAGCACAGGCTATTTAGCGTCAGCTTATCTGCCTGTAACTGCCAGCGCCCCTGCTTCCAGCCCAGCCGGGCGTTGGATACGGTCGCGATGGCACAGTCATCTGCAAGGTATCGAATCTGTTGCAGCACCAGTTGATGCTGATGAAAACCAATGCCTTTCTCCAGTTCAATGCGCGTATCCGCAGGCAGCCAAAAGCCAGCCAGCCGAGGCAGCCACTGGCTTACGGTCAAGAGCAGCCCAAGTACGAGCACTATTAAAGCCATCACCACAGCAAGTGGGCGACGTAAACGGCGAGAAATCAGCACGATAATCCTGTTCTTAACAAATTTCTGACGATAATGATGACACGGTTTGTCCGCTGATTGAAGGTTAGCTTGTCAGGCGGCAAAAAGGGGAATAAAAGCGTATCCTGTGGTAAGCATTCCCTTTTTTGGAGCCAGATGATGAAAGTTGCCGTCTACAGTACCCGTCATTATGACCAGAAATTCCTCGAGCAAGAGAACCGCCACTTCGGTTTTGAACTGCACTTTTTTGATTTTTTGCTCACCAGCACCACCGCTAAAAATGCCGCCGGGTGTGATGCCGTCTGCATCTTTGTTAACGATGATTGCAGCGCCAGCGTGATTCACGAACTGGCCGCCCTGGGCGTCAAAACCATCGCATTGCGCTGCGCGGGCTTTAACAATGTGGATTTGGCCGCGGCACAACAAGCGGGAATGCAGGTGGTACGTGTGCCTGCCTACTCACCGGAAGCCGTCGCCGAACATGCCATTGCCATGATGATGGCGCTGAATCGCCGTATTCATCGCGCCTGGCTACGCACCCGTGATGCAAACTTTTCGCTCGAAGGCCTGACCGGCTTCAATATGCATGGGAAAACGGCGGGCGTGATAGGCACCGGAAAGATCGGTGTCGCCACGCTGCGTATTCTGAAAGGGTTTGGCATGCGCCTGCTGGCGGTAGATCCGTGGCAAAACCCGGATGCGCTGGCACTCGGCGTTGAGTACGTGAGTCTGGATACGCTGTTTGCTGAATCTCAGGTGATCAGCCTGCACTGCCCGCTCACGCCAGAAAATTACCATCTGTTAAATGCGGCAGCCTTCGCCAAAATGCGCGACGGCGTGATGATCATTAATACCAGCCGTGGTGGGCTGATTGATTCACAGGCCGCTATTGACGCACTCAAACAGCAAAAAATTGGCTCACTGGGGCTGGATGTGTATGAGAACGAGCGCGATCTGTTCTTTGAGGACAAATCCAATGACGTGATTCAGGACGATATTTTCCGCCGCTTATCTGCCTGCCACAATGTGCTGTTTACCGGTCATCAGGCATTTCTGACCGAAGAGGCGCTGAGCGCGATTTCTCATACCACGCTGGATAACTTACAGCAGGTGGCACAGGGTAAAGCCTGCGCCAACCAGGTTAACGCCTGAATGTCTGGCGGGCCGAGTGACGGCCTGCCTGAAACTCAGCGTGCGCAGCTACCGCCCAATAACGCTTGTTCGTCACAACGACGGCCATTAGCCAGCTGACACATCCCTACCCGGCTGCCATCCAGTTGGCGGGAGAAAGCCAACACGCCACCTGCGGAGGCACAGGTCGATTCCGCCATCGAGGCCATAACGACATGAGGCTGAACGTGGGCTGCGGTAGCCTGTTGCTGTGGTTCACTGCTACAGGCGGCCAGCAGCAAAGTGCCTGCGGCCAACAAGAGGTGGGCTGCTTTCATGCGTCAAACTCCGGGGATAAAGGGTTAAGGGCCGGATCAGAATATGTCAGCAGGATTAACGGGTCGAGGGGTGACACAGCTTTTTACAAAATTTTCTTTACGGATTTACAAGCGGATTTGTCCTGTTTTGCGGCTTTACTGAGCAAAAGTGCAGAGGGAATCGCTGATAACGGGGTCATTCAGCGAGATATCATCGTGTTAAGCCAACAGGGGAAACCCGCATCGTTTGTTCAGGAAAACGATACGGGCCAAGGAGTTAGATATTCGCGACGTCGATATACAGGGCTTTATCGATGTTGGTTGAAGAGACAGTGGCTTCGCTGAACGCGTACTCTGCCCTTTCACCGCTGCGATCCAGCGGCAGGGATTCAAAATCAAACAGGTTCTTATCCGCCAGCTGACTCGGGCTGACGTTTTGCAGCGACTTAAACACGCTTTCTACGCGACCAGCGTCTTTTTTATCCCACTCGGTGAGCATCGCTTTAATCGCCTGGCGTTGCAGGTTTTCCTGCGAGCCGCAGAGGTTGCAAGGGATGATCGGGAAGTTTTTCTCTTCAGCAAAGCGGATCAAATCTTTTTCGCGGCAGTAGGTCAGCGGACGAATGACCACGTTACGACCATCATCTGAACGCAACTTAGGTGGCATCCCCTTCAGGCGTGCGCCGTGGAACATGTTCAGAAACAGCGTTTCGACCATGTCATCCATGTGGTGGCCCAGCGCGATTTTGGTGGCACCAATTTTCTCCGCAAATGAGTAAAGCGTGCCACGGCGCAGGCGCGAGCATAGGCCACAGGTGGTTTTCCCCTCTGGCACCTTCTCTTTCACCACTGAATAGGTGTCTTTATCCACGATGTAGTAAGGAATATTCAGGGTTTCAAAATAGTCCGGCAGGATATGCTCCGGGAAGCCCGGCTGTTTCTGATCGAGGTTAACCGCAATCACTTCAAAGTGGATCGGAGCCACTTTCTGCAAGCTGAGTAAAATATCCAGCATGGCGAATGAGTCTTTACCGCCACTCATGCAGGCCATGACCACATCACCCTCTTCAATCATGTTGTAGTCGGTAATCGCATTGCCAACGTTGCGGCGCAGGCGCTTGGCTAGCTTGTTGAACTCAAGGGTTTCTTTACGGGTATCGGTGTGATTCATGGTCGCTCTGGAACTCTGATGACTTGCCTGACGGCGGGCGCAGGTAACGGAATAAACGCACATTATACGTAAGTTTATGCGCAGTGAAACCAGAGCGCCGCCGAAAGGCCTAAAAAGCCATGTGAGTCAGCGCGATTTAACGATACGGCGGTGGAACAAGAATCGGCGGCAGTTCCGGCTCGGGCCCATCGGGCTGAGGGGTCGGCTGGGGATGCGGCAGCGGCTCGGGAATCGGCGGTGGGTCAGTAGGAATCGGTTCGCTCATGATGAAAGCTTGCATACCGTTCTCCTTAATAAGGGATGATATTTAAGCGTAGAGCACAATTAACCGGAGTGGCGAAGCGGCAAAAAAAAGGGCCAGCGGATACGAGCTGGCCTGTGATGAGTGACGTCTGCTATGCAAAGACTCGAACACTAAGTGAGACAATATGGAGTACAACGTCCATCGCCTGACGTTGTATTCACCTGCGAGAGAGAGTTTGCCCCGGTTAGCGTTAACGAATATTGATATAGATCAGGTTTTGTTGCCTCTTCTGCATTTATAGCCACTTACGTCGTTTTAACCAGGCTGACATCCCCACCACCAGGATAACCAGCAGGAAGCAAAACACGGTGAAACCCAAAGGCCACGATCCCCCAGGAATACCGCCGAGGTTGACGCCGAACAGGCCGGTGAGGAAAGTGGTGGGCAGGAAGATCATGGCGAGCAGCGACATGGTATACGTTCGGCGGTTCATCGCCTCTTGTAGCTGTGAAGAGAGTTCATCCGCTAATACGGCGGTGCGCGCCACACAGGCATCGATGTCATCTAAGCCACGACCAAGACGATCAGCAATGTCTTGCATACGTCGACGATTAATATCATCCATCCACGGCAGTTTTTCACTGGCGAGGCGCGAGAACACATCGCGCTGGGGTGCCATGTAGCGCCGCATCACAATCAGCTGCTTGCGCAATAGCGCCAGCTCACCGCGTGCCGGAAGGCGCTGATCCACCAGTGCATCTTCCAGTTCGATAATTTTATCGTGTAGCTCTTCAATAAACTCGCTGGCCTGGTCGGTCAGGCTGTCGCAGATATCGACCAGCCAGTCTCCACCATCCACCGGGCCATTGCCATTTTGCAGATCGGTCAGCACTTCATCGACGGCATAAACCTTGCGCCGACGCGTAGACACGATCAGTTTGTCGTTAATGAACACCCGCATCGCCACCAGTTGATCGGGACGAGAGTCACTGTTGTGATTGATACTGCGCAGCACAATCATGAACCCATCGCCAAGGCGGGTGACACGCGGGCGCACGCTGTCACCCGCCAGAGCATCACGCACCGCATCCGGGATCAGCGGGGTCGATTGCAGCCATTCCGCACTGCCCCGATGCGTGTAATTAAGGTGCAGCCAGCAGGGGCGCTCACAATGAATAACGTCTTTATCATCAATGGCAATCAGACCACCCTGGCCATCTAACTGGCAGGAAATAATGGCATCAGAAACCTGTAGCGCTTTACCTTCAATCACGTTCACAACATCGCCTCTCTATCTAAATCAACAGGATACAGTTTAGCTATCCCCTTCCGACTTGCAATCTTTGCCCTGTGAGGAAAAGTGACAAACGCGAAATATGGAAACACTCCAGGCCTGTGCAACGACGTCTTCAAGGCCTTAAACAGGTTGTTAGCGAACGGCAAATCAGTGTTTCTCGATCCACAGCTCACGGCTGTAGGCCACATCTTCGGGGTTATCGATCGGGTAGCCTTTTACCCAGGGTTTGATGAGCCGCGCGTTGGTGTATTGATACAACGGTGCAATCGGCACTTCATCACCCAGGATTTGCTCGGCCTGGTTATAGTCCCGTTCACGGGCGCTGGCGCTGGTCGCCAGGCTGGCCTGCTTAATCACGGCATCATAGGCGGCATTATTGAAACGCGGGATATTGCTGCTGTTACCGCTGGTAAGCAGGTTCAGGAACGTAGAAGGTTCATTGTAGTCACCAATCCAGGAGGCGCGGATCACATCAAAGTTGCCGCTGTTACGGCTATCAAGGTAGGTTTTCCACTCCTGGTTTTGCAGTTTTACCTGCACGCCGAGATTTTTCTTCCACATTGAAGCCACAGCAATGGCGATGCGTTGATGGTTTTCAGCCGTGTTGTACAACAAGGTAAGCTGCAAGGGGTGATCTGGCCCGTATCCCGCGGCGGCCAACAGGGCTTTCGCCTGCACATTCAACTCCTGCTGACTGTGTTGCTCTAGCCATGAAGGCTGTGGCTTAAACCCGGCTGTCACATCTGGCGTAAAATGCCAGGCAGGCTTTTCCCCGGTGCCCAGGACTTTCTCGGCAATCACCCGACGATCAATACTCCATGACAGCGCCTTGCGCACGCGCACATCCTGAGTGGGGCCTTTTTGCGTATTAAACGCGTAGTAATAGGTACCGAGCTGTGCGGGTGTATAGACCTGCCCCGGCAGGCTTTTGCTCAACAGGGCATACATGTTTTTCGGGAACGATTCGGTGATGTCGATATCGCCAGCACGATAACGTTGTGTCGCCGCCGACTCTTCGTTAATCGGTAAGAATGTCACCTGGTTAATCACCGTCTGCTTGTTATCCCAGTATTGCGGATTACGCTGTAACACCAGCTTTTCGTTGATCACCCGCTGTTGCAGCGTATAGGTACCATTTCCCACTAATTTCGCCGGATCGGTCCAGTGTTCACCCAGCCGGGTTATCTCGCTGGCGGGCACCGGAAACAGGGCTGCGTTAGCCACCAGGCTCGGGAACCAGGGCACGGCGCGTTCGAGCGTCACTTGTAAATGGGTGTCATCCAGCGCTTTGATCCCCAGGGTATCAGGAGCACGTTGCCCTTTGCTGATCGCGGCTGCATTTTCAATTCCGCTCAGTGCGGCAAACCAGGCCAGTGGTGAGGCATTTGCGGGGTCAACCAGCCGCTGCCAACTGTAGACAAAATCACGCGCTCGCAGTGGCGTGCCGTCAGACCAGCGCGCATCGCTGCGCAGGGTGAAGCGCCAAATTTTGTTGTCCTGTGTCTGCCAGCTCTGCGCTACGCCCGGTACAATCGTGCCATCCGCGGCCTGATTGGTCAGCCCTTCAAACAGATCGCGAATCACCTGAATTTCCGGTAACCCCTGCGCCTTCATGGGGTCGAGAGAAACCGGCTCATCCTTAAGATGTCGCACAATATCCTGACTGGCAGCCAGCTGTGCACCTGCTGGTACATCCGCCGCGACAGCCGTAAAAGGAAGGCTTAACACTACGCCCCACCAGCCTTTCTTCATGATCTATTCCTTGTTAAAAGTACACTTTCCCGTCACGCACGGTGACCGAGGGTTCACAGTCAGCCGCCAGCCAGCTGGCCCCATCCAAATCAATTTCATCCGCGACCTGTGCCAAAGGCAATGCTGCGCGCATGGCACGTGAAGTGCCCAGACTGCAACCCGCCAGCACTTTTAGCCCCTGTTGATGTGCCGCCTCGGCCAGTGCCAGGGCTTCCGTCAACCCCCCCGCCTTGTCGAGCGTGATCACCACCATGTCATAACAGGATTGCAGTGCAGGAAGTTGCTCCCGGCTGCGACAGCTGGCATCGGCGGCAATCGGCAGGGGATGAATGAAATGGCTGAGTGCGGCGTCTTTTCCCACCGGCAACGGCTGAATCAGAACCTGCACCTGGAGATCGGCCAGCAACTGGCAACGCGCCGCTAGCCCATCAGCACTCCAGCTTTCCATCGCATCGACGAATAGTGTCGCTTCGGGCACCGCTGCCCGAATGGCAATCAGACGTTCGCTGATCAGATGTTCATCCAGCCGGATACGCAGGCGATCAAAACCATGCTGCCACAGCGCGCTGGCACTGCTGGCCATCGCCTCTGGGGTATCAATGTGAATACACCGGGCGGTGTTCATTATCGCAGGCATCGCCGGAGTGCTGCTTTGCGCCCTTTCCCACTGCCATAGCGCACTATCAATCGCATTGCGTGCAGCGCCTGCAGGAAGTCGCGTTTGCAGCTCCTGGCGGGAAATACCCTGCTGTAGCTGGGGTAACAAGCTGCCAATTTGGGCCAGCACGCTCTCTTCACTCTCCGCGAAACGTGCCTGCGGCGCGGCTTCTCCCGTGGCTTTGATGCCGTTCTTCTCCAGTTCCACCACGATCACCGTGATATCGCTGCGGCGTTCCCCGGCCAGCCTGAGCGGCACATGCAGTGGCCATACTTCGGGATAACATTTTACCTGATACATCGTCCCTCTCCCTCAGTCCGGTTGCATTGGTTCTAGCATGGCAGAAAGGCAAGAATAGCGCTCGTAAACCCCTAAAAAATATGTCATAAACTGAACCTGAATTTGCATTGATGACTCGCACGCAGAGTTATTCCATCAATTAAAAGGAAAGAACATGTCTCAGAACGTACATTTTCAGGGTAACCCTGTCCCAGTAGCCGGTGAGTTTCCACAGCAGGGTGACCAGGCTAAACCTTTCTCTCTGGTTGCCAAAGACCTCGCTGACGTTGGCCTTGCGCAGTTTGCCGGTAAGCGTAAAGTACTGAACATTTTCCCAAGCATTGATACCGGCGTTTGCGCCGCTTCTGTGCGTAAGTTCAACACTGAAGCAGCAAACCTGGAAAACACCGTAGTGCTGTGCATTTCTGCTGACCTGCCGTTTGCTCAGGCGCGTTTCTGTGGCGCAGAAGGCCTGGAGAATGTTGTGACCCTGTCTACCCTGCGTGGCGCAGAGTTCAAACAGGATTACGGCGTCGCGATCAGCGAAGGCGCACTGAAAGGCCTGACTGCACGTGCAGTCGTGGTTCTGGATGAGCAGGATAAAGTGATTCACCGCGAACTGGTGAACGAAATCACCGATGAGCCAAACTACGCAGCAGCACTGGCAGCACTGAAATAAGTGCCGTTGTGGATGGCCCCTCGGCCATCCACACTTTGTTTACTCCCCCTCTCCTTCGCCGCGTTTCTGGCTCAATCCATACTCACGCAATTTATTGGCAATCGCGGTGTGCGATACACCAAGACGTTTCGCCAGCTTTCGCGTGCTGGGATAAGAGAGATAAAGACGTGTCAGCACCGACCGTTCAAAACGACTGGTGATTTCATCCAGTGAGCCTTCAATCGCCCCGTCATCCATGCGCATATCCAGCGACTGTTCCGGCAGCACGATATCCTGTGGTCGCAGCTCATACCCTTCCAACTGGGTCAGCGCCCGATAGAGCGCGTTTTTCAACTGCCGCACGTTACCCGGCCAGTTATAGCGCGTCAGGAACGGTGTCAGCTGGGTCGACAGACGCGGACGTGGAATGCCCTGTTCATCGGCGAAGCGTGCCACAAACAGTTCGGTTAACGGCAGGATGTCCTGCGGACGCTCACGTAACGGTGGCAGGTTCAACGTCAGAACATTGAGGCGGTAAAACAGGTCTTCACGGAACTCCCCGTTTTTCACCAGCTCAATCAGGTTTTTCTGCGTGGCACAAATCACGCGCACATCAACGTGTACCTCATGCTCTTCACCCACACGGCGGAAAGTGCCGTCGTTGAGGAAACGCAATAGCTTAGTCTGCATACGCGGTGACATCTCGCCGATCTCATCCAGCAAGACTGAACCGCCGTTGGCCTGTTCGAAGAAGCCTTTTTTGCCTTCCAGCGCATTGGGATACGCGCCCGCAGCGTGACCGAACAGCTCGCTTTCCGCCACATCATCCGGCAGTGACGCACAATTAAGCGCGAGGAACGGCTTTTTGCCGCGCGCGCTGCGCAGGTGACAGGCACGGGCAAGCATATCTTTGCCGGTGCCGGTATCACCAATGATCAGCAAGGGCGCGTCGTGCATCGCCAGTTTGCGCGCCTGATCCACCACCTGACGCATCTTCGGTGCCACCGCCACGATATGCTCGAATTCGGACTCGTCCGTGACCATCAGTTTTTGCAGTTGCTGCCCCATACGCGCGGTGGATTTGAGCATCACCATTGCGCCCACCAGTTGCCCCTCTTCGGCCTGATCGGCACTGAGGTAGACGGGGCGAGCTTCCATCAGGAAATCGCGTCCTTCAATCACCACATGTTGTGCCTGGGCTTCAACACGCTCACTCTCCAGCCAGCGCAGGAAGTTAAATCCGGCGATCAGGTTAATGGCGTTGTGATTGCGGATTTTCTGCTCATCCAGATTAAACAGGTTTTGTGCCGCCGGGTTGCTCAGCTCAACCTTGCCCTTCAAATCGATAGAGAAGACCGGCTCTGGCATCGCAATTAACAGCGCGCTCAACGAGCGATGTTCACGTTCAGAAGGCATGTAAGCCACCGTGCGCACATCTGTCACGCCAGGCGTACGCCGAATTTCCGCCATTAAATTACTGAAAGCGGTAAATTCCAGCGCACTAAAGTTGAGGTAAATTCGTCCGAGAGAGGCAATTTCAATGCCACGCAGATCGATATTGCGCGCGACGAGGAGATCGAGCAGTTCACGCGCCAGACCGATTCGGTCCTGGCAAAAAACTTCAAGACGCATAGCGGAGGCCTTGTACTGATATTGATAATGAAATCATACGTCAATACAGGTCGGATCAGGAAGGGGGCTGTCAGGAAAAGTTGACAGCCCAGACATTATCCGCTGTTTTTATCTGCACCTCGGGCGCGGAGCTGAGTGATCAGCTCGCGGCGGAAATCGCCTAAACGCGGTTTGTCATTCTCCAGCCATGGCAGTGGGCGGCACAGCTCCATCGCTTTAACCCCAAGACGGGCAGTTAACAGCCCCGCCCCAATGCCCTGCGCAGCGCGCGCGGAGAGCCTGGCGGCCAAATCCTGGGACATCCAGTCCATACCCACTTCGCGCACCAGCTCTGAAGCACCCGCAAAAGCAATATTAAGCAAGACCAGACGGAACAGACGGATACGGCTAAAGTAGCCCAGCTCAATGCCATACAGCGCGGCAATGCGGTTGACCAGCCGAATATTACGCCAGGCAATAAAGGCCATATCCACCAGTGCCAACGGGCTCACGGCAATCATCAACGCGGACTCTGCCGCATGTCGGCTGATTTCACTTCGCGCCTGGCGGTCCAACACCGGCTGGACGATTTGCGCGTAGAGCCGCACTTCTTCGCTGTCGTTGTGAGTCTCATGCAGCGCCGCACGCCAGCGTTGCAGCGCCTGATGGCCTTGATCCAGCCCCGCCTGCTGGGCTAGCGCCTCACAGAATACGCGACCCTGGCCGATGCCCTGGCTGTGCAAGAGTTCACGACCTCTGTCACGGGCCTCTCCGCGCTGGCGCAGACGCCGCATACGTTGCCACTCACTGCCCAATGCACCTGCACCGGCCAGTACAATCAGCCCACCGGCACTGCCCAACCCGAGCGCAAACCAGTCATGGGTTTGCCAGGCATCGTGCATCCACTGTACGCCTTGTGCGACCACACTCACCGCCAGCAAACCGCATCCCAGCGCGACCATCCGACGCCACAAGCTGCGTTTTGGCCGGAGTGCAGCATCCACCGCCTGCTCTGCTGCATCCGGAGTAACCGCCTCCAGGTCCGTTTCCGGCTCGCTGATAAAGCTATCACTGCGCTCGTCAAACACCTGATTTGGCTTGATCTCAACGTCCTGTTTTTGCTCCAGCGTCTCGGTGAAGTCGAGGCGGGGTTTAATCGGCGTCTGTGTCATCGCAGTTTATCTCCCAGTAAAAATTCCAGTGCGGCATCAAGGCGAATATGCGGCAACGGTTGATCGGTAGTGTGTGCGCGTGGGCGGAACTGCTCGAACTGGAAACCCTGCTCCTGCCAGAACTGCGGCCCCGGCAAACGCGGCGGGACTTCGCCAGGATAGACGGTAAGCGGCGTACCATCACTCAGCCTTGCACCGCGCAGAGCAGGAATCGTTTCTCCGTTATGGCTCACGGTGCCACTTTCCGTTGCCTGCACCGAAGCGAGCCCCAGGCAGTCAATGCTGATACCTTCAAATGCCGCATTCTGCCAGGCATCCTGCACCAGCTGTTGCAGCAACGACACCATGTTGCCATGTTGGTCGGCGGTGATGTGATCGGCTTTGGTCGCTGCGAACAGCAAGCGATCGATCACCGGCGAGAAGAGGCGGCGAAACAGCGTTCGCTGACCGTAGTGAAAACTCTGCATCAGTTGCGTCAGCGCCAGTCGCATATCGTTAAACGCCTGCGGGCCGGTATTCAGCGGCTGTAGGCAATCGACTAATACAATCTGGCGATCGAAACGCAGGAAATGATCGCGATAGAACCCTTTCACCACATGCTGGCAGTACCATGCATAGCGCGTCTGTAACATGTGCAGATGCGACCCCTTCTCAACCTGTGCCAGCTTGCTGGCCGGGAGGTCGTCCAGTCCGGGTAACGGGAAGAATTGCAATGCAGGAGCACCGGCCATATCACCTGGCAAAATAAACCGCCCAGGTTGGATGAAATGCAGCCCGGCCTGCTTGCACTGGTGCAGGTAGTCGGTCCAGGCGGCGGCAACGTCCGCCAGTTGGTTTTCATCAGCGGGTGCGAACGGGTCAAAATCCTGACATAAACGACGCCATGTCGCGGCTAACTCGCCCCGCTCACCTTGTAACAGGCCAACCATCTGCCGTGACCAACTGAGGTAGTCTTGTGCCAGCATGGGTAAATCGAGCAGCCACTCACCGGGATAATCGACGATCTCCAGATATAACGTGGCGGTGTCACGCAGATGGCGCAACAGGGAATTTTGTGGTCGATAGCGCAGCGCGAGCTGCATTTCGCTTATGCCTCGGGTCGGCGTGGGCCAGGTTGGCGGGGTGGAATAGAGCTGCGCGATCCCTTCATCATAGCTAAAGCGGGCGGTGCCCATATCGCGCTGTGGCACCCGTTTAACGCCGAGCAAACGTTGATCGCGCACCACGGAAAACAGCGGCAGACGCGCGCCGCTGTTAACGTTAAGCAGCTGGTTAACCAGCGAGGTAATAAATGCGGTTTTACCGCTCCGGCTCAGGCCGGTGACTGCAAGGCGAAGATGGCGGTCAGTACCGCGATCCATCAGTTCCCGCAGCTGGTTTTGCAGATTGATCATCGGACTCCTTGATGAAGCGTGACGCCAGGCGGCGCATCACTTTACTCAGCACTGGCTCAAGTGCCAGTGAGATCAGCAGACGCAGCGGGCGGCGTGCGACCGATTTTACTGCCCAGCCCGTCACTCCCGCTGGGCCATAAGTCACGGCTGAGATAATGATAAATTTCGCCACCGACTTCAGCGCCGGGGCTGCGCGACGACGCAGGTTAGCGTGTTGCATCATTGTACCTCTTTTTTAGACAGAACCCGCTGGTGCCTGCGGGCTTATAGTTGCCGGAAACGACTACGAACGCCGAAGGTTTCAGACGTGACGTAACGTTCCATCTCTCTGATGCGTTGCTCGTCACGCTGCATATCCCGCGCCAGTTCATCAAGCAGTTGACCCGGTGCCGGGCTGCTGGCCTCCTGCTCGCTGACCGCTTGCGGTTTTTCATCCAGGACAAAGCCCAGCACGAAATAGAGCGTAATGGTGATGGCAAACAGGCCAAAGAACAACGACAACACCACAATCACCCGCAGTAACAGCACCGGAATGTCAAAATACTCTGCCAGTCCGGCACACACGCCGCGTACTTTACCCTTTTCCGGCAGACGCCACAGTTTACGTCCATTCATTATGGCTGCCTCCAGTTTGGGTGTTCTGCATCCAGAATCGCTTCCAGTGCCAGAATACGCTCACGCATCCGTTGCGCATCCTGATTGAGCTGTTGCAACTGCTGAACATCGCCAGCCGCCAGTGAGTTACCGTTACGTTTGTTGCTGTAGTGCAGCCAAAGCCAAATTGGGGCGACAAACAGCACAAAAATGGTTAACGGAATAGCAAGAAACAAGGCGCTCATGGACTCTCCTTAATCACGCGTTGATACGTCAGTCTTATTCACTACGGTTCATTTTGGCTTTCAGCGCAGCAAGCTGCTCGCTGATCTCGTCATCGGCCTGCAACTCGGCAAACTGCTGGTCGAGGCTTTTACTTTTGCCAAAACGCTGGCTTTCCGCTTCTGCTTCCATATGGTCAATACGGCGTTCAAACGATTCGAAGCGCGCCATGGCTTCATCAATTTTGCCGCTGTCGAGCTGGCGACGCACATCACGTGAGTTGCTGGCAGCCTGATGACGCAGCGTCAGCGCCTGCTGGCGTGCGCGAGTTTCACTCAGTTTTTTCTCCAGCTCACCAATTTCACCTTTCAGGCGATTCAGCGTCTCTTCGACCTGTACGACTTCATCACGCAGCGAACCGATCAAATCGGTCAGTTTCTGTTTTTCAATCAGTGCGGCACGGGCCAGATCGTCTTTTTCACGACGCAGCGCCAGTTCAGCCTTTTCTTGCCACTCAGCCTGCTGCACTTCAGCCTGTTCAATGCGACGTTGCAGATGTTTTTTCTCTGCCAGCGCACGCGCAGAGGTGGAACGCACTTCAATCAGCGTATCTTCCATCTCCTGAATCATCAGGCGGACCAACTTTTGTGGGTCCTCGGCACGCTCCAGCAGGGAGTTGATGTTGGCATTCACAATATCGGCAAAGCGAGAAAATATACCCATTCTGGTGCTCCTCAAAAAAGCGGGTTCAATATGCTGCATAAGCTAATACAAAAGCCGTGCCAGTTTTTATATTGCTGATATTTAACAACTTTAAAATTTTACAGCGTCCAGGACTTCACGTAAGGTAGTGAAATTGATTAATGATTAGTGAAATTCATCATGGCTTCTGCAACTGATAATCTGTTAGGCGAGTCGGATAACTTCTTAGCCCTGCTGGAGCAGGTTTCGCGCCTCGCGCCGCTGGAAAAGCCCGTGCTGGTGATTGGCGAACGCGGTACCGGTAAGGAGTTGATCGCCAGCCGTTTGCACTATCTTTCCGAACGCTGGCAGGGGCCGTTTATTTCACTGAACTGCGCGGCGCTGAATGAAAACCTGTTGGATTCCGAGTTGTTTGGTCATGAAGCGGGCGCATTTACCGGCGCACAGCGCCGCCACCTCGGGCGCTTTGAACGCGCCGATGGTGGGACGCTGTTTCTGGATGAGCTTGCCACCGCCCCGATGCTGGTGCAGGAGAAACTGCTGCGCGTGATTGAATATGGTCAGTTGGAACGTGTCGGCGGCAACCAGTCTTTGCAGGTTAACGTGCGCCTGGTGTGCGCCACCAATGAAGATCTTCCTGCACTAGCCGCAGCAGGTAAATTTCGTGCGGATTTGTTAGATCGGCTGGCTTTTGATGTGGTGCGACTGCCACCGTTGCGCGAGCGGCGCAGTGATATTTTGCTGATGGCAGATCACTTTGCGATTCAGATGTGCCGAGAACTGCGTCTGCCGCTGTTTCCCGGTTTCACGCCTCAGGCAGAACAAACCCTGCTGGATTATCACTGGCCGGGCAACGTGCGTGAATTGAAAAACGTGGTTGAGCGTTCAGTGTATCGCCACCACAGCAGTGAAATCCCGCTGGATAATATCATCATCAATCCGTTTGCCGGTCTGAGCGCTGAACCTGTTCATGAACCAACGTCAGTGCCCGCCGCCCTGCCCGCTCTGCCGCTGGATTTACGTCAGTGGCAAAATCAGCAGGAGCGGCAGCTGGTTGAACTGAGCTTGCGGCAGGCGCGCTATAACCAAAAACGCGCCGCTGAACTGCTCGGTGTGACCTATCACCAGTTGCGGGCGATGATGAAAAAACATGGGGTTGAAAGTCAATGACCGGCGTTATTGCAGGTTCAACTCATCCTGCCGGACGATGGATTTAGACACCAGGCCATAGTCGATAGCCTCTTTGGCTGGCATCCAGAAATCCCGGTCGATGTCATTGCGCACACGTTCCAGCGGCTGGCCGGTCTCTTTGGCGATCAGCTCGGCGATGCGCTCCCTGATCCGAATGATTTCCCGCGCCTGAATTTCAATATCGGAGGCTTTACCACCCACGCCACCGCTGGGCTGGTGAATCAGAAAACGGGTATTGGTCAGGCAGAAACGACGCTCTTTTGGCACGGATAAAAACACATTGACCGCTGCACTGCCGACCCAGCCGCTGCCAATCATGTTCACCGGCGCTTTAATAAAGCGGATAACGTCATGAATCACATCGCCAGATTCCACATGGCCACCGGGAGAGCAAACCAGCAGATTGATGGGATCGGTTGACTCATCGGCCAGCGCCACCAGCTGCTTTACAATGCTGTAGGCCAGCGTGTCGTTGATCTCGCCAAACAACAGCACCGTACGCGATCTGAATGCCTTCTCTTCCAGAAAAGCCTCGTGCTGAGGCACTTTGACTTCCGTTTTCTCTGCCATAACCGCTCTCTCTCTTAAATGATGTCAGACCAAAGCGTAGCAGCCGTTGCGCAGAAACAGGAAAAAACGGGGTGGAAAATGATGCTGTAAGGTGGCCGGAGGGAGAATTACAGGCCCCAACTATAATAGAGCCTCCTGAAAGCCCTTTGTGCCATAACCGACATATTCTGGGTGAGTTTTCATCATTACGTTGTCTAAGCACATTATATATCTCAGGATTTTTGCTGCGGAGTCGCTCTGATGTGTAGAAGCAGCGTTCAATCATTCCCCCAACTAACAATATAAAAGACCTGCCATACAGCAGGTCTTGCTCACAAATACGTTTTCTCTGAAGCGATATTTCAGTCAGGTCATTTCTGCTGACAAATCAGTGGCAGCTTTGTGAGGTAACAAGTAGGAAACAAAAAGCCCCGCCATCTGTCCGCCTGCAGCCAGATAAAAGGCAAGCTGTAAGGCATTTTCGAGACTCTTC
This sequence comes from Candidatus Pantoea multigeneris, assembly GCF_011752615.1. Taxonomy (NCBI): domain Bacteria; kingdom Pseudomonadati; phylum Pseudomonadota; class Gammaproteobacteria; order Enterobacterales; family Erwiniaceae; genus Pantoea; species Candidatus Pantoea multigeneris. The sequence continues at coordinate 307,735 of NZ_VWXF01000003.1, read as the reverse complement.
TCTGGGTTAACCTGCTGCAGACTGATAGTCCCACTACCTGATAAAGCAACCAACAGCGCAATACCAATAGCATTCCCAACATTCAGCGTGGTAGAAGCCATACCCGAAGCAATCCCCTGTTCGCCAGGCTTTACGCCTGAACCTGTAGCGACCCACATTGCCGTCCAGACAATTCCCTGCCCTATTCCTGAAATAACCAGTCCGGGTAATACGGCCACATAAGATGCCCCGGAATAAACTGATGGTACTAATGCCAACGTACCCGCAACTCCAGTTAAAAAACCGGCCAACAACACTGTGCGTAACGACAGCCTGTTTGCAAGCCGGGCTCCGAATTGCGTTCCGGCAAAAATGGCCAGCGAAGGAACGATAAATGCCAGGCCGGTCTCCAAAGCGCTGTATTTCATCATGCTCTGAAACATAAGCGTCAGAAAATAAGGCAGAGCACCAAAGGTTCCCATATAGATGAACGTGATCACCATGCCGGTGACCAGACTGCGATTCCTGAATAATCGCACCGGCATTAGGGGGTCAGGGCTGCGAAACTCTATGGCAGTAAACGCCAGCAGAAATACCACTGCCAGGCTCAGTGATAAGAGAATATGCTCTGACAGCCAGCCGTCTTCAGGACCCTGAACCAAAACATAAACCAGCAGGATTGCGCCTGTGGTTACAGTCACCGCGCCCGGCAAATCGAAGTTGCGGCGTTCTTTCTTGATGTGGTCCTTTGGTAAAACAAAAAAAGCGGCGCAAATTGCAATCGCTGCCAGTAAAACATTGACGAAAAATACCGACGGCCAGCCACATGCGCTGGTGAGTACCCCGCCAGCAAGCGATCCTAGCGTAAGACCACTTGCGCCAGCGCCGCCCCAGACAGCCAGTGCGCGGTTGCGCGATGGCCCTTCCTCAAACAGTCTGTTGATCAGCGAAAGCGTGGCAGGAAAAAGTAATGCCGCACCAATGCCCTGTATGGCTCGTGCAATTACGATGACAACGGGACTCCACGCTAAGCCACCTGCTAGTGAGGAGAGTGCATAGAGCCATAACGCCCCAATAAACACTCGACGTTGCCCCAAAAGGTCTGCAGCCCTTCCGCCGAACAATAAAAATCCGCCACAGCACACCGTATAAGCACTGACCACCCACTGAAGGGTGTGCTCTGAAAAACCCAGTCCTGATCCAATTTCAGGCAGTGAGACAAACACAATATTGATATCCAGGGAGTACATGAGCTGTGCGAAAGCAAGCAACGCAAGGCTGAGGTGCTGAAAGCGAGGGGCACCTAATTCTCGTAAGGCAGTAACCATCAAATTATCTCCATATAAACTAATGTACGAGTACATACGTACAATAAATGTATGTATGTACTCGTACATTAGTCAACAGATAAAATTTAACGTAGAGTGTTGCGATGCTTGCAAACTGATGAGAAACCCTATGCTCTCTAAACACCCTGATGCCGAACAAATACGTCTTGAAAATGTGCTGACAGCGTTGGGAAATCCACTGCGTCTGACTGTGGTGCGTGTTCTGGCTGGCGGCGGTGAGCATCCTTGCAGTGCCGTGCTGAGTGGTATTCCTAAATCAACGCTGACTCACCACTGGCGTGTATTACGCGATAGCGGTGTTATCTGGCAGCGCCCTTTCGGTCGCGAAAATTTACTCTCGCTGCGCCGGGAAGAACTTGATGCTCGCTTTCCTGGGCTGCTGGATGCTTTGTTGGGAGCGGTGAAAAACGATGCACTGACGCAGGAGTCGACTACAAAGAATTTGCCAGTGCCCTCAACTGAACAGAAGGGACGCGTGGAGGATAAGTGAAGGGAACTGAACGTTTAAGTACCCTGTCTCGTTCATAGCGGATCTTCAGCCGTCGGCTTAGTGCCAACAGCGGACGTTCATAGGCATCTTCCAGGGAACATAAAAAAATAGATGAGGCAACCACAATTCTTGGCCAATCATTCCATAATTGCTAATGTGATTACCGTCTTTACTATGGGAGAGCCATATGGCAGGCAGACCGAGAGAATTTGATGATCAGCTCGTGATTCAGGCGGCAATGGATGCGTTCTGGCGAAACGGCTTTGAAGCGACATCAGCTCAGGAACTCGTTGAGAGCACCGGGCTGGGCCGTGGAAGTCTGTATGCGGCTTTTGGTAATAAAGAAAATCTCTACCATGAAGCCCTGCGCCGTTATCACAGCTCAAGCATTGAGTTTCACGAGGTTGTATTCAGCCAGGCCGGTAGCGTTAAGGACAGGTTACGCAGCCTGCTAGAAAAAGGTATTGAACTGGATTTCAGCAACATTGAGCGCAACGGCTGTATGGCAATATTTTCTCCCCTGGAAAGAGCCGCTAAAGATAAAACCGTTGAAGAGCTCAGCCGCCGTTATATCAAAAAGCTTGAGGCAATGTTCATCAGGCTTTTCGCCGCTGGAATCGCTGCCGGGGAGTTTCAGACCGAGCGGCAACCTGAAGTCATGGCTAAGGCATTCATGTGTGCCTATTTCGGTTTCCGGGTGTTCGGCAGGGTTGTGCATGAGCCTGAATATCAACGTGATGCAATCGAAGCATTAATAATGAGCATTTAGTTAAAAGGCCACCCGGCCTTTTTATTTACTTAATTCTTGAATGAACATTACAGTATTACCAGGAGAAAATTAATGTCTGAAGATTTAAACAAGGTTCAGCTGATCGCTGCCCGTTACGGTGAGAAAGACCGACCAGAAAATATCATCTGGAATGCGCAGATTGAAGGTCTGCTCAGCCATCGTTCCGTAAGGAATTTTTCACAGCAAGCCCTGCCGGAACACTGGTTTGAGACGCTTGTTGCGGCCGCTCAGTCTGCCTCAACATCCTCAAATCTTCAGCAATGGAGCATGGTGGCAGTTACCGATCCTGCACTCAAGGCGCAGGTCAAAAAGCTCTCTGCGGGAGATAAAGGTCTGGCGAATGGATACATTGAGGGGGCTCCTGCAATACTTCTCTGGGTTGCAGACCTGTCACGGAATCATGATATGACCGTCTCAGACGGCCTTACTCCGGGTGTGCATGATTACCTTGATTCATTTGTAATGGCGACAGTTGATGCCGCACTGGCTTCGCAGAATGCAACGGTAGCAGCAGAGTCAATCGGGCTGGGTACGGTTTATATTGGTGCGACACGCAACAAGGCTAAAGAGCTGGCTGAACTTATTCAGCTACCGGCCCACAGCTATGTTGTATGCGGCCTGGTAGTCGGATGGCCTGCAGCCGACAGCGATGCAGCCATCCGTCCGCGCCTGCCGCAAAGTGTGGTGGCTCATCACAATCTCTACAGCGCTTGTGACCTTGACGCTCACGTAAGAAGTTATGAAGAGGCATTCCATGCATTTCGGGAAGGTCTGGGAATGAAAGATAAAACATGGAAACAGGTAGTCCAGGGCGCAGCGACAAGTCTCGCTTATATGGATGGCCGCCAGAATCTACGGGCTACTCTCGAAGAGCGTGGTTTCGGTTTTAAGTAGGGCAGTTCAGGCAGTTGGGCATTCATGCGCAGCCGCAAATTCATCAACTTTCTCGTCTTCCAGACTCATGCTTTAAAACTTCCGCTTTTCGCTCACAGCGGACATGCTAGCCCACTGGACTGGCCGCTTCGTACCAGAAGCGGACATTTCTTCTCTGGTGCATCAGCATGGGTCTAAGGATTTTATTCTTCCATTACCTAATTAATGGTTCATGATTATTACGATTTCGCCATAAATGCATTCGGTATTCAGTCAAAGTCAAAAGCGTCAGCACGCTTTAGACTTCTCCTTTCAGTGAAATGAGCATTCAATCTGTGCCTTTCTGATACTGCCGTGTTCTGAAGGAGCCGGCTTCTACAGCCGTGCCGGGAACCATAAAGGAGAATGTCATGTCTCGTATTGTTGTGATTGGTGGCAGCGGCCACGTCGGAACCTATCTCGTGCCAATGCTGGTTGAGCTGGGGCATCAGGTAGTTAACGTCAGCCGTGGCTCAGCAAAGCCTTACCGTCCGCATTATGCCTGGTCCGCAATTGAAAACGTCTCTCTGGATCGAGTGAAGGAAGAAGAAAAAGGCACGTTCGGTCAGAAGATTGCTGATTTGAACGCCGATATCGTTATCGACATGATCGCCTTTGATTTGAACAGTACGCGTCAGGTTGTCGATGCCCTGAAAGGAAAAATTGAGCATTACCTTTTCTGTAGCTCTATCTGGGTTTATGGGCGTTATGTTTCAGTGCCATCTCTAGAAACCGATCCTGTGAACCCAATCGACACCTATGGGCAGGGTAAAGCGGACAGTGAAGCCTGGCTGATGCGCGAAGCGCGTCTTTCCGGCTTCCCGGCAACGTGCTTCCGTCCGGGGCACATCGTTGGTGAGGGATGGGTGCCGACTACTCCGCAGGGTAACTCTAATCCTGAAGTCTATTCGCGCATTGCGCGCGGAGAAACGCTTTCGCTGCCTAACCTCGGAAGTGAAACGGTACATCACGTTCACGCAGTGGATGTCGCTCAGCTTATTATTAAAGTCATTGAAAACCGTTCTTCTTCAGTAGGCGAAATCTTCAATGCCGTGTCCGGTCAGGCCATTACGCTGAGAGGCTACGCAGAAGCTGTTTTCCGCTGGTTTGGTAAAGAGCCGTCCCTGAAGTTCCAGCCTTTTGATGAGTGGCTTGCAGGGCTTGAGCCTGAGTTTGCTGAGAACTCCAGGGGACATGTGGTGAGAAGCTCCTCGCACTCCATTGAAAAAGCGCGCGTCAGGCTGGGTTACCAGCCCCGCTACAGCAGCCTGGAAGCCATACATGAATCCGTGCAGGCGCTGATTTCCCAGGGGCAGGTAGAGTCACCGTCGCACTGAATATTGTGCTGATGCTCATTTAACCCTTGCCACGGCGGGTCAGTTGCATATGTCTGATCCGCCATAACCCTTTTTTATCTGATCGCAGGTTGTAAGCCTGTGGTTACTGTTCACCATCATCCTCAGAAAACACTCATGAATAAAACTCAGAATGCGGGCGGCTTCGGCGCGCCTGAAATAACATCCGCCTGGAGCGCGGTCATCAGCATGGCACTGTTGTGCTTCGTCCTGGTTTCGTCTGAATTTATGCCAGTCAGCCTGCTTACACCGATTGCAAAGGACTTGTCTGTCACCGAAGGCCAGGCCGGTCAGGCCATTGCCTTTTCCGGCCTGTTTGCAGTAATTACGAGCCTTTTTGGCAATACCTTGCTTGCCCGGTTTGACCGGCGTACCGCAGTTATTTTCTACACACTGGTGATGGTGTTGTCTGGACTAATCGTCACGTCCGCTCACGGTTACGGCATGTTTATGTTCGGCCGGGCGCTGATCGGCATTTCAATCGGCGGTTTCTGGTCTTTATCGACGGCTATTTTGGTGAGGATCGTTCGTCCTGCCAGCGTTCCAAAAGCAATTGCTATTCTACAGGGAGGCACGGCACTCGCGTTTGTGGTGGCCCCCCCGCTGGGAAGCTTTCTGGGCAGTCTGATCGGCTGGCGGGGCGCATTTTTTACAGTAGTGCCTGCGGGCGTTATATGCCTCATATGGCAGATGGTAGTTATTCCAAAACTGCCGCCCCAGCGTGATACCGGCATCGGGCAGATAACTTCGCTGCTGCGCAGCCGGACATTTGCGCTGGGCATGATTGCCGTGACGCTTGCCTTTATGGGGCAGTTTTCACTGTCCACTTATCTGCGGCCATTCCTTGAGAGCGTGACCGGACTGGATATAAACATGATTTCCCTTTTCCTTCTGGGCGTAGGCGTAGCAGGGCTAACGGGCACGCTTATTTCAGGATTTTTCATCAGAGATAATCTACTGCCTGCACTTACTGGCTTGCCGGCAGGGCTGGCAATTATCGCTGGCCTGCTTACAGCGCTGGGTCATATTCCCGCTGCCACAGGGGCACTGTTGCTGGTCTGGGGTATTCTCGTCACCCCGATCCCTGTGGTCTGGAATACCTGGATGACGCGGATAATCCCTGACGAACTCGAAGCCGGCGGGGCATTAATGGTCGCACTCATTCAGTTTGCGATAACGATGGGGGCGTTTACGGGCGGTGAACTATTCGATCATCAAGGCTGGGTCAGCACCTTTATGCTAGCCACTGCACTACTGGTGGCTTCTGCGATTATCGCCGTATTGCCGGGACGGCGTTCACTCTCTGAAAAATGAAGGTGGTTTTCACAGACTACTCAACAGAACGGTAACGTAAGGCATCAATAATCACCTTTAATGCCGGTGACATCTGCCGCCGGCTGGGATAATAAAGGTGATAGCCCCTAAAAACAGGGCTCCACTCTTTCAGTATTCTTACCCAACGTCCCTGCTTTACTCCTGATTCGGCCAGATCATCCGGAACGTATGCCAGACCATACCCGGCTTCAACTGAAGCAAGCATGGGGTAAACGCTATTGTAAATAAGCTGGCCGTGCACTTTCAGGTTGAGTTTTTCTTCCCCTTTTTCAAACTCCCATGCATATAATTGCCCGGCCTTTGAGTGTCTGATATTGATACAGTTGTGATGTACAAGTTCAGATGGATGAGAAGGCGTACCCGCTTTCTCCAGATAGTCTGCGGAGCCAATTATGGCAGGCTGCCAGTCTGCTCCGATCCTGACCGCAATCATATCTTTAACCACGTCATCACCTAAGCGTACGCCAGCGTCAAAGCGGCCTTCAACAATGTCAATGAAGCCGTTTTCCTGAGACAACTCGACCTGTATGTCTGGATAATTTTTAAGTGTTGGGGCCAGAGATGGCCAGACACACTCATGAAGAATATGATCTGAAACAGTCAACCTCACAGTGCCAGCAGGGGTATCACGAAATCGAAGCAGGGTCGATATGTCTGTTTCTATAGCGTCAAGACGCGGCTCAAGCGCGGCCATAAGCTTTTCACCAATCTCCGTTGGTGCCACCTTCCGGGTGGTGCGCATCAGCAGCCGCATTCCTAGCCTTTCCTCAAGCCTTCTTATGATATGAGACAGGGTTGACTGAGAAATACTCAGCCTGGCAGCCGCCCTGGTAAAACTCCGCTCCTGCGCGACTGCCAGGAACGCGAGGTAATCATTGAAATCTTCGCGCATGAATGTTCCATGAAACGTAAAAAAAACCTTATTCTAGCCGCTGGAAGGCTCCTGACGAAGAATGTATTAACCGGTCAAATGGGATGAATTTTTTGTGAGTGAAAGCCTGCAGAGACATTCAATGTCTGCTCTTCGCTCATAGCGGATGTTCAGCCTAGTCAGCCCATCCACCTTGAGCCAGGAACGGACCTCGCTGACATCTAAATGTATCAGTCTGCTGGCAACCACCAATAGTGAGTAGCCAACGTAAACCAACAGGCAGCACATTAGTACGCGATCTTTTAATTCGGCATGATGAGAATCGTTAGCCTGGATCAGTTCACCAAGACAGTCTCGTTAATAGCATGGCTAATAAACCCGCGACTGACGTTGAGGAACAGTCAAAGTCAGATACGTTGAGGGCATCAGCAAAAGCTCGGGGCTGTTACTCAGTCGCCTTACCTACCTGAGGGCCACTTAAGCCCAAACCATCACGCTTATCGAGGATAACTCCACTAATCGCCAGGTTGATACCCCTCGGACCAGCAGCCCCACTAACAAACAAAAAAAAGCCCGCGCAAGGCGGGCAACAATACTGGAAGCAATGTGAGCAATGTCGTGCTCTTCTTCGGTAGAGCCACCGTCGAAGCGCAGATGAATAATAATCATTCCTATTATCATCTGTAAAGCCCTAATTGAGAATTTTTCTCATCTCCACACAGAGACTGTGCTTAATCCCTGTACGCATTGTGCAAAAATCCCCCTACTACATCAGGATTTTTGGGCGTCTTGTCAGTTTGCGGTACACTCAAGCTATTGCCGGATTAACGTAACGTTCTATGTCTAAACTCATTCTCTCACTGCTGCTTGGCTTAAGTGTTTTCAGTGGTTGCGCCTGGTCTGCACCCACCGGCGATATTCGCCAAAGTGGCTTTGTCTACTGTGTTAATGGCACGCTCAACACCTTTAACCCGCAGTTAGCCACTAGCGGGCTGGTGGTGGATACCCTTGCGGCCCAATTGTATGACCGCTTGCTGGATGTTGATCCCTACACCTATCGCCTGATGCCGGACCTGGCACAAAGCTGGGAAGTGTTAGACGGCGGCGCGACGTATCGTTTCCATCTGCGCAACGACGTGCAGTTTCAACACACCGCCTGGTTTACCCCAGGTCGCAATATGAATGCCGACGATGTGGTCTTCAGCTTCTCGCGCATGTTTGATCGTCACAACCCCTGGCATGACGTCAACGGCGGCAACTATCCCTACTTCGATAGCCTGCAATTTTCCGATTCAGTGCAGAGCATTCGCAAACTGGATAGCCACACCGTCGAATTTCGCCTGAACAGTCCGGATGCCTCCTTCCTGTGGCACCTTGCCACCCATTATGCGCCGGTTCTCTCCGCCGAATATGCCAGTCAGCTGAGCGCCATCGGGAAACAAGAGCAGCTGGATCGCATGCCCGTGGGCACCGGGCCATTCCAGCTGAGTGAATACCGCACCGGGCAATACATTCGCCTGGCGCGCAATCCGTCTTACTGGCGCGGTGTGCCACGTCTGCAACAGGCGGTGATTGATTTGGGGGTTGGCGGCACAGGCAGGCTGTCGAAACTCCTGACCGGCGAGTGCGATGTCCTGGCCTACCCCGCAGCCAGCCAGCTCCCGATCCTGCGTGATGACTCGCGGCTGCGCATGACGCTGCGTCCCGGTATGAACATCGCTTACCTGGCATTTAACACACGCAAAGCGCCGCTGGATCGTCCAGAGGTGCGCCATGCGCTGGCGCTGGCCATTAACAACGAACGCCTGATGGAGTCCATTTACTACGGCACGGCGGAAACCGCAGCCTCGGTGATCCCACGCGCCTCCTGGGCGTATGATAACGAAGCGAAAATTACCCCCTGGGACCCACCTCGCTCACGCGCTGAACTCGCTGCCTTAGGGATTAAAAATCTGCATCTGCGCCTGGCGGTGCCCGTGACTTCACAGGCATGGAATCCCAGCCCGCTGAAAATGGCGGAACTGCTGCAAGCCGATCTCGCCCAGGTAGGCGTTACCGTCAGTATTGTTCCCGTTGAGGGGCGTTTTCAGGAAGCCCGCTTGATGGCGATGAACCATGACCTGACCCTGACGGGCTGGTCCACGGACAGCAACGACCCGGACAGTTTCTTCCGTCCGCTGCTTAGCTGTGCCGCAATTGCTTCGCAAACCAATTACGCCCACTGGTGTAACGCGGATTTCGATGCACTACTGCAACAGGCGCTGTTGTCTCAGCAGCTTTCATCCCGCATTGATGATTACGATCGCGCACAACAGATGCTGGCACAGGAGCTGCCGATACTCCCACTGGCCTCCTCTTTACGCCTACAGGCCTATCGCCACGACATTCACGGCCTGGTACTCAGCCCGTTTGGTAACAGCTCCTTTGCCGGGGTTTATCGCGATGCGCGGGAGGAACCATGATTATCTATATTTTGCGTCGCTTTGTACTGCTGACAATTACCCTGTTCTTGCTGTCTCTGGTGAGCTTCAGCCTTAGCTACTTTACGCCGGATGCGCCATTACAGGGCGCTTCGCTGTTTGATGCCTGGTGGTTCTGGTTTAAAGGCCTGTTACAACTCGATTTCGGAGTCTCCAGCACCAACGGTCAGCCCATCACCGACCAGCTGCTGGAAGTGTTCCCGGCTACGCTGGAGCTGTGTATCCTGGCTTTTGCGTTAGCGCTGTTAGCGGGTATTCCGTTGGGGATCTGTGCGGGTGTGATGCGCAAAAAGTGGCAGGATAAAACCATCAGCGCCCTGGCGTTAATCGGCTTCTCCATGCCGGTATTCTGGCTGGCGCTGTTGTTTACCCTGCTGTTCTCCCTCGACCTGGGCTGGCTACCGGTGTCTGGGCGCTTTGATCTGCTCTACCCGGTACAGCATGTCACCGGGTTTGCCCTCATTGACGCGTGGCTGAGCCACTCACCGTGGCGTCATCAGATGATCGTCAGCGTGCTGACTCACATGGTACTGCCGGTCACCGTGCTGGCCGTTGCGCCGACCACAGAAGTGATCCGCCTGCTGCGCGGCAGCACCAGTGAAGTGATGGAGAAAAGCTACGTCAAAGCCGCCGCCACGCGCGGCCTGTCGCGCTTTACGGTGATCCGCCGCCATGTGCTGCACAATGCCTTACCCCCGGTGATTCCGCGCCTGGGGCTGCAATTCTCCACCATGCTGACGCTCGCGATGATCACCGAGGTCGTGTTTAACTGGCCGGGTGTCGGTCGTTGGTTAATTAATGCCATTCGCCAGCAGGATTATGCCGCCATTTCGGCGGGCGTGATGCTGATCGGCACCCTTGTGATTGTGGTCAACGTGCTAACCGATATTCTCGGCGCAGCCCTTAACCCGCTAAAACACAAAGAGTGGTACGCGCTGCGCTAAGCGCTCGGGCGCACCGATATCGCTTGTCGGTGTGCCCCTCTTTCCCCCGCCAAAATCTCCTCACGCCCACCAGAAGCGTAAATCCAGGCTATTCTTCGTCAAGAGTCACGCACATTTACGGCCATTTTCTTTTGCCTCAGCACCCTGAACTGCCTTTGATCACACTGAATAAATCATTGCACTTAACTTCAGCCCAAGGCTGTTTGCCTGGCTGCAAAACAGAACAGGGATAAGCACAACGCGCATGACGCAATCCCTGCGTATCCACTTTGCATTGAAAGAGGTTATCGGATGGGGATGAGATCGCAGCCCGGTTGGGGCGCTGAATATCAGCCTGATGGCGCTGTGCGTTTTCGCCTGTGGGCACCGGGACAGCAGCACATCGCCTTACGCATTCAGGGTGAGGATCGGGCGATGAACGCCGAGCCAGAGGGCTGGTTTTCCCTTCAGCTACAGGGAATAGCCCACGGCGCTGAATACCAGTACGTGTTAGATGACGGCACCGCGATAGCAGACCCCGCTTCACGAGCGCAGCGGGATGATGTGGAAGGTCCGTCACTGGTTATCGATCACCGTAACTGGCAGTGGCAGGATCAGCAGTGGCAAGGCCGCCCCTGGGAAGAGACCGTGACCTACGAACTGCATGTCGGGACCTTTACCCCGGCAGGCACCTTTGCCGCCGCCAGCGAAAAACTGCCTGAACTGGCCGCGCTGGGCATTACCGTGATCGAACTTCTGCCGCTGTCACACTTCGGTGGATCGCGCGGTTGGGGCTATGACGGCGTGCTGCTGTATGCGCCCCACGCCGCCTATGGCAGCGTCGAGGAGGTAAAAGCGTTTGTGGATGCCGCGCATCAGCTTGGGCTGAGCGTGGTACTGGATATCGTCCTTAACCACTTTGGCCCGCAGGGTAATTATTTGCCGCTGCTGGCACCCGACTTTTTCCATGTCGATCGTATTACCCCCTGGGGCGCAGGCATTGCCTATGAGCATGCGCCCGTGCGCGACTATATGCTCCATGCCCCCCTCTACTGGTTGCAGGAGTATCACTTTGATGGACTGCGGTTTGATGCCATCGACCAGATCAAAGATGCCTCATCGAAACATATTTTGGTCGAAATCGCCGAACGCATTCGTGCCGCGATCCCGCAACGCGCCCTCCATTTGACCACGGAAGATAATCGCAATGTTATCTTCCTGCACCCACGCGCGGCCGATGGCAGCTTCCCGCTGTTTAACGGCGAATGGAACGATGATTTCCACAATGCCGCCCACGTGCTTGCCACCGGAGAAACGCACGGCTACTACCAGGATTTTGCCGAGCAGCCGGAAAAACTGCTGGCGCGCACGCTGGCAGAGGGCTTTGCCTGGCAAGGGGAGTTTTCCCCCCACAGCGGCGAACCACGCGGGGTGAAGAGCAGCGGCCAGCCGCCCACCACCTTTGTTAATTTCATCCAGAATCACGATCAGACCGGTAACCGCGCACACGGTGAAAGGCTCCTGAGCCTCGCAGGCGTGGAGCGCACTCAGGCACTGCTGGCAACCCTGCTGCTCTCGCCGCATATTCCGTTGCTGTTTATGGGTGAAGAGTACGGAGAAACCCGACCGTTTCTGTTCTTTACCGACTTTACCGGCGAATTAGCTCAGGCGGTGCGGGAAGGACGGGCACGCGAGTTTGCCGGGCACAGCGGGCATGAAGGTGAAGATGTTCCCGATCCTAATGCTGTCTCCACCTTTACCGATTCCAGACTGGACTGGCAGCGACGTGCCAGCGCGGAAGGCACGGCCTGGCTGGCATTCACTCAACAGTTGCTGGCACTGCGGCGACAACACATTATTCCGCATTTGGCAGGCGTGCGCGGCAACAGCGGCACTATCCTCGCGGCAGAGGATGGATTTCTGGCGGTCAGCTGGCAGTTTGCCAAAGGCCAACTTAGCCTGGCGTTGAATCTTGGCCCTCACTCACAGCCCATCGGCGAAATGCGGGGTGACACCCTGTTTGCCTTACCTGCGGTGACGGATACGCTTGCCCCCAATGGCGTGATCGTGCGCTTTGCCCCTCGGGAGGTTGCATGACGATCCCTTGTTCGACTTACCGTTTGCAGTTACGTAACGGCATGACTTTTGACCGGGCAACCGCGCTGATCCCCTACTGGCAGTCTCTGGGGATCAGTCACCTTTACCTTTCCCCTGTGTTCACTGCACCCGAGGGTTCCACACACGGCTATGACGTCAGTGATGCCAATGAAATCGATCCCAGTATAGGTGGCCGCGCAGGCTTTGACCGGCTGGTGGCCGCATTACACCAGGCTGGACTGGCGCTGATTCTGGATATCGTGCCCAACCATATGGCCGCCTCACTCGAAAACCCCTGGTGGCGGGATGTGATCGAGTACGGGGAGCAGAGCCGCTATGCACATTACTTCGATATTGACTGGTCGCGCCGCCTGACGTTGCCGTTTCTCGGCGACAGCTTCGAAGCTGTGCTGGCCGCGGGTGAGATCCGCATTCTGCCCGATCCAAACACGGGTAAGCCCGTGATGGCCTATTTTGATAACTACTACCCGCTAACCCCAGGCAGTTGGCAAGGTCGTGAGCAGGAAGTGTTAGCCCTGACCGATATCCCGGCGCTGGCGGCTCTCCATGCGCAGCAACCCTGGCAGTTGATGAGCTGGCGTGACGCGCGGCGCGAGCTCTCCTATCGACGTTTCTTTGAAATCACCGGATTGGTTGGGGTTCGGGTTGAAGACGACAAGGTGTTTGACGCGACGCATCAGTTAATTCTTGAACTGGTACACAGCGGCGCAGTGGCCGGACTGCGGATCGATCACATTGACGGATTGGCCGATCCACAAGGCTATGTTACCCGCTTGCGTCAGGCGTGTGGTGCTGATTGCTACATCACCGTAGAGAAAATTACCGCTGAAGGCGAACAGTTACCGGAGGACTGGCCCGTTGCCGGGACTACCGGCTATGAATTTATCGCCACGCTGGCGCAGGCACTGGTGGATAACAGCCAGGTTGCCAAACTGCAGGCCAGTTGGCAGCAGATTTCACAGCGAAAAACTTCGCTGGCTGAGGATCTGCGGGCCGCGAAACAGCTGATGGTCACGCGTAATTTTGAGGGGGAATTCACCACGCTGGTGGCGATGGTGCTGGGATTGGCTCACCATGAGCACGCCCGCGTGAGTGAGGGTGCGCTGCGTGATGCACTGCGTGAATTGTTGATTGCCTTTCCGGTCTATCGCACCTACGGTACCGCGCAAGGCTTACCGTCTGCCAGCGCCCGACTGCTGAGTCAGGTGGTTGCAGGTATTCAGCTCCATGACCGCGCGGCGCTGGACTTTATTGTCACCGTGCTCAGCGGCGCAGTCTCACCTTCCGCCGAGTCCATCGCCACCCAGTTTCGCCTTCGTTTCCAGCAGCTGACCGGCCCGCTAATGGCAAAATCCGTTGAAGATACGCTGTTTTTCCGCCAGTCCGCCCTGCTGGCGCTGAATGAAGTGGGAGCCGAACCTTTGCCGCAGCGCTTCTCCGTCGCTAATTTTCACCAACGCATGCAGGAACGCCTGACAGCACAGCCGCAGGGCATTTCTACCACCGCCACGCACGATACCAAGCGCGGAGAAGATGCCCGTGCGAGGTTGTATAGTCTTAGCGAGGCACCGGAACAGTGGGCAGAAAGTGTCAACCGCTGGCGGCAACAGCATCAGCTGCATGTCATCCCGCTCTCTGATGGCCCAGCCCCTGAACCCGAAGTGGAGTGGATGCTCTACCAGGCGCTGGCGGGTATCTGGCCTAATACACCGCACCCGGAGGATCCCCAGATCCTTCAGACGCTGGAAGCACGCTTCCTGCCCTTCGTTGAAAAGGCACTGCGCGAAGCGAAACTGCGTACCGACTGGAGCGAGCAAAATGCAGAGTACGAAACCGCCGTACTCAACTATGCGCGCCAGCTCCTTTCACCGCTCAATCACGCCTTTTTGCAGGACTTTCACACCACCTTACAACCCTTCATTGAAGCCGGGCGGGTTAATAGCCTGGCGCAGAGCGCCATCAAACTCACCGCCCCCGGCGTGCCGGATATTTATCAGGGGAGCGAAGTCAGCGATCTCAGTCTGGTTGATCCCGATAATCGCCGGGAACCGGATTTCCCCCTGCTGCAACACTGGCTGACGCAGCCCGATGCGCGCGTACAAGAGGGCTGGCGCAACGGCGCATTTAAACAACAGTTCACGGCACGCTTATTGCAGCTTCGTCAGAGCAAACCTGAACTCTTTCGCGACGGTGACTATCAACCGTTGGCTCTGTCCGGCCCTGCGCAACATCTGCTGGTGGCTTACGCTCGTAGTCAGGGCAACGACAGTGTGATTGTGATTGTGCCGCGTCTGCCTCTGCACGCGACTCGTTGGGAAGCCACCGCCGTCAATCTGCCTGCCGCGCTGGCATTTCATCACTACCGCGAATGGATCTCTGGCGTCAGCTATCACGCCCATGACCGATTCCCGCTCGACAGTTTTAACCCTAAAGTGCCGCTGGTGCTGGTGCGGCAGAATTAAAACAACAATTTGCACAATTGGCTGAGGGAGAAGAAGAGATGTCAGACGGTAAACGTTTCGAGATCACGGCAGGAATGAGTCATGTCCTGGGTGCCACCTATGATGGCGACGGCGTTAACTTTGCCCTGTTCTCGGCACACGCAGAACGGGTGGAGTTATGCCTGTATGACCCCAGCGGCAAGCATGAGATCGCCCGGATGGATCTGCCGGAAAATACTCATGAAGTGTGGCACGGCTACATTCCAGGGCTGGAGCCAGGCGCACTGTATGGCTATCGCGTGCATGGTCCTTTCGATCCGGAAAATGGCCATCGCTTCAATGCCAACAAGTTGCTGGTGGACCCCTATGCGCGCGAAATCGCCGGCGATATTCAGTGGAATGCCGCGCATTTTGCCTATGACCTCGACAATGACGAGAAAGACCTGAGCTTTGATACGCAAGACAGCGCGCCCTTTATGCCGAAATGCCGCGTGATCGATCCCTATGAGTTTCACTGGCACGATGAGAATCGCCCCAGCATCAACTGGTCTTCTGCCGTACTCTATGAAACGCACGTTAAAGGCTTTACCCAGTTAAATCCGGCGATCCCTGCCCCTCTGCGCGGTACCTTTGAGGGCATGGCACACAAGGCGTCAGTGGATTACATCAAAAGCTTAGGCATTACTTCCGTTGAGCTGATGCCGGTACATTGGTTCCCGGACGATCAGCACCTGCTGGATAAGGGATTAAGAAACTACTGGGGCTACAACTCGCTCGCGTTTTTCGCGCCAGCACACCGCTATTTCGGGCCGCGTGGTATTCAGGGCTTCCGCGATATGGTGCGCGCCTTCCACGATGCCGGTATCGAAGTGATTCTTGACGTGGTCTATAACCACACGGCGGAAGGGAATGAACTCGGCCCGACGCTCTCCTTTAAGGGCATCGACAACTTCTCCTATTACCGTACGTTGTCCGATAACCACCGCTATTACATTAATGACACCGGCACCGGTAATACCGTTAACACCTCCCATCCCCGCGTACTGCAACTGATCATGGACTCACTGCGCTACTGGGTGGAGTTTATGCATGTCGACGGCTTCCGCTTCGACCTCGGCACGATTCTGGGCCGGGAACCTGAGGGCTTTGACCAGCGCGGCGGCTTTTTCGATGCCATCAGTCAGGACCCGCTGTTGTCCCGCGTGAAGCTGATCGGCGAACCCTGGGACATTGGGCCTGGCGGCTATCAGGTTGGCGGTTTTCCACCAGGCTGGGCCGAATGGAACGATCAGTACCGCGACACCGTGCGTGAATACTGGAAAGGCGACCATGTTTCGACGGATTTTGCCGCACGTCTACTCGGTTCAGGCGATCTCTACGATCAACGCCGCAGAAGACCCTGGGCCGGCGTCAACTTCATTACCGCCCACGACGGCTTTACCCTGAATGACCTGGTGTCCTATAACCACAAACACAACAATGCCAACGGCGAGAAGAATCGTGACGGACATAACCATAACCGCTCCTACAATTATGGTGTGGAAGGCCCCACCGAGCGGCCAGAGATCATTAGCGTACGCGAACGGCAAAAACGTAATTTTCTGGCGACGCTGCTGTTCTCCCACGGTACGCCAATGCTGTTAGCCGGGGATGAATTTGGTCGCAGCCAGGGCGGGAACAATAACGGCTACTGCCAGGACAGTGATATTTCATGGTTCCACTGGGAAAACCTGCCTGAGTCCGCCGAGGCGTTGCGTCAGTTCACGCGCCAGGTGATTGCCCTGCGCGCGCAGCAACCTCTGCTGCGCCGTGAAAGCTGGCGTGATGGCCTGATCGTTAAGTGGTACAACCCCGGCGGCGGCTATCAGTTACCCGAACAGTGGCATCAAGGCACCACGCTGGGCTTATACCTCAGCCAGCCGGCGCTGCCCGAGGAACCGGGGCTGTGGCAGGATGTCCTGATCTTGTTCAACCCCTATAAAGGTGCCGTTCCCTTTGTTATCCCCACTACCGAACGCGGTGGCTGGATACTGGAACTCTCCACCTCCGACAACGTAACCCCCGGTAAGATCTTCGATCAGGAAACCGAATTTCCCCTGGAAGGCCGCAGTCTGGCGCTGTTCCGCCGCCCTTGATGCCAGAGGCAGGCTGATTGTTGCAGCCTGCCTCTGCCGGGTAAAATTTGCCCGCACCGCACCTTGCCTGACAACGGGTTATGGAACGATAATTATGCAGATGGCACCCTGAGCGGGCAGTTGCCGCTATACAACGTCACCCGCAATCCCCTACACTAAAGCAAATACATGCGCCAAAATGTTGATATGAGTAGTAAAAACCGACCCGTCCTGACTAACACCAACAAAGTTAACGCTTAATGCCGACAGATAAAATTTATGCTGAGAAGCAGTTGCCCAGCGCCCTGCGCAACACCTGGCGGTTGTTCTACCGTAATACCAGCGCCATGGTCGGATTATACGGCTTTGCTGCGCTGCTGTTGCTGTGCGTGTTTGGCGGTGTGCTGGCCCCTTACGGCATCGATCAGCAGTTTCTTGGCTATCAGCTGCTGCCGCCTTCATGGTCACACTATGGCGATGTCTCCTTTTTCCTTGGCACCGACGATCTGGGCCGCGATCTGCTCAGCCGCCTGCTGAGCGGTGCCGCGCCTACGGTAGGCTCGGCGATTCTGGTCACACTGTGGGCCACGCTATTTGCCCTGCTGTTGGGCGTGCTCGCCGGGATCACCCGTGGATTACGTTCGGCCATCCTTAACCATATTCTCGATACCCTGCTGTCGATCCCTTCACTGCTGTTGGCGATTATTGTGGTGGCCTTTCTCGGTCCCCGGCTGGAACACGCGATGCTCGCGGTGTGGCTGGCGCTGTTGCCGCGTATGGTGCGTGAAATCTATTTCGCGGTGCATGATGAGCTGGAAAAAGAGTATGTGGTTGCTGCCCGTCTGGACGGAGCCAGCAATCTCGATCTGCTGTGGCACGCCATTCTGCCCAACGTCTTGCCGCTGCTGATCACCGAAGTGACCCGCTCCTTGTCGCTGGCTATCCTTGATATTGCAGCACTCGGTTTTCTCGACCTTGGGGCACAGTTGCCCTCACCAGAATGGGGCGCGATGCTGGGTGACTCGCTGGAGTTGATTTATGTCGCACCCTGGACCGTTATGTTGCCCGGTGCTGCGCTGATGTTCAGTGTTTTAATGATTAACTTACTGGGCGAAGGATTACGCCGCGCGGTTGAAGCGGGGGTGGAGTAATGCCGTTACTGGACATTCGTAATCTGACCATTGAGTTTATGACCGCCGATGGCCCGGTGAAAGCGGTTGATCGCATCAACCTGACCCTGAATGAAGGGGAAATTCGCGGGCTGCTTGGGGAATCTGGCTCGGGGAAAAGCCTCGTGGCGAAGGCTATCTGTGGCGTCACCAAAGATAACTGGCGCGTCAGCGCGGACCGCATGCGCTTTGACGATATTGACCTGCTGCGTTTAACCCCGCGGGAACGGCGTAAAATCATTGGCCATAACGTCTCGATGATTTTCCAGGAACCGCAGTCCTGTCTGGACCCTTCAGAGCGCATTGGCCGTCAGTTGATGCAGGCGATTCCGGCCTGGACCTTCAAGGGCAACTGGTATCAGCGCCTGTGGTTCTGGCGTAAACAGCGTGCTATTGAGTTACTGCACCGTGTGGGCATTAAAGATCATAAAGATATCATGCGCAGTTTTCCGTATGAGCTCACCGAAGGCGAATGCCAAAAAGTGATGATCGCCATTGCACTGGCAAACCAGCCGCGTCTGTTGATTGCCGATGAACCGACCAATGCCATGGAACCCACCACGCAGGCACAGATTTTCCGCCTGCTAAGCCGTTTGAATCAGAACAACAACACCACCATTTTGTTGATCAGCCATGACCTGCGTACCATGAGCTACTGGGCTGACCGGATCAACGTGATGTATTGCGGCCAGACGGTGGAGACGGCACAAAGTGAAGAGTTAATGACGTCGCCCCATCATCCTTATACACAGGCGCTGATCCGCGCTATGCCAGACTTCGGGCGCGCACTGCCGCCGAAAAGTCGGCTGAACACCTTACAAGGGGCCATACCTTCACTGGAAAGCCTGCCGATTGGCTGCCGTCTCGGCCCGCGCTGCCCTTACGCTCAGCGTCAGTGCATTGAGGCACCGCGTCTGAGCGGCAATAAAAGCCACCTTTTTGCCTGCCATTTCCCGCTTAACATGGAGCGCCCCTAAACATGGAAACGCTGCTGGAAGTGCGCAACCTGAGTAAAACCTACCGTTACCGCACGGGCCTGTTTCGCCGTCAACACGTCGAGGCGGTCAGGAACGTCAGTTTTACCCTGCGGGAAAAGCAGACGCTGGCGATCATCGGCGAAAACGGTTCTGGCAAGTCGACGCTCGCCAAAATGCTGAGTGGCGTGGTTGACCCGACCGAAGGCGAAATTTTGATTGGCAATCATCCGTTGGAATTTGGCGATTACGGCTACCGTAGCCAGGTCATCCGCATGATCTTCCAGGACCCGTCAACCTCCATGAATCCCCGCCAGCGCGTCAGTCAGATGCTCGATCTACCGCTGCGGTTGAACACGGATCTGGACGATGAAGCGCGCGAGAAACGCATTATTGCAACATTACGTCAGGTAGGATTACTCCGCGACCATGCGGGCTATTATCCGCATATGCTGGCGCCAGGCCAAAAACAGCGTCTGGCGCTGGCACGCGCACTGATTTTGCAACCTAAGGTGATCATCGCTGATGAAGCGCTGGCATCACTGGATATGACCATGCGCTCACAGCAGGTCAACCTGATGCTGGAACTGCAAGAAAAGCATGGTCTGACTTATATTTACGTGACACAGCACCTGGGAATGATGAAACATATCAGTGACCAGGTGCTGGTAATGCATCAGGGAGAAGTGGTCGAGCGCGGCGGCACTGCCGACGTGCTGGCTGCTCCTCTGCACGATCTGACGAAACGTCTGATCTCCAGCCACTTTGGCGATGCTTTAACCGCCGAAGCCTGGCGGCGCGATGTCTGACAGAGTGCGGGCTGTGGGAAATCGCGCCCTGATTTACCTGATTTGGGAGAGACGTGCTAGAATCGCACGTCGATTAACGTCGGGCGCTGAAAAAAGAAGCACAGCGTCCGCCAACTACAATGACCATAAGGATTACAGCTATGGGTTTTCTTTCCGGTAAGCGCATTCTGATTACTGGCGTTGCCAGTAAACTTTCCATTGCCTACGGTATTGCGCAGGCGATGCACAAACAGGGCGCAGAACTGGCTTTCACCTACCAAAACGACAAGTTAAAAGGTCGCGTGGAAGAGTTCGCTAAAGAACTGGGTTCAGACATTGTTCTGCCATGTGATGTAGCAGAAGACGAGAGCATTACTGCCCTGTTCACTGAGCTGGCTAAAACCTGGCCTAAGTTTGACGGTTTCGTTCACTCTATCGGTTTCGCACCGGGCGACCAGCTCGATGGCGACTATGTGAATGCCGTTACCCGTGAAGGTTTCAAAATCGCTCACGACATCAGCGCATACAGCTTTGTTGCGATGGCGAAAGAGTGCCGTGCGATGCTGAACCCGAATTCAGCCCTGCTGACCCTGTCTTACCTGGGTGCAGAGCGCGCTATCCCTAACTACAACGTTATGGGTCTGGCGAAAGCATCTCTGGAAGCTAACGTGCGTTACATGGCTAACGCGATGGGCCCAGAAGGTACGCGTGTTAACGCCGTATCTGCGGGTCCAATCCGTACTCTGGCTGCTTCAGGCATCAAAGATTTCCGTAAGATGCTGTCACACTGTGAAGCTGTTACCCCTATCCGCCGTACTGTAACCATCGAAGACGTAGGTAACTCTGCTGCCTTCCTGTGTTCAGACCTGGCAGGTGGTATCACTGGTGAAGTGGTACACGTTGATGGCGGCTTCAGCATTGCCGCAATGAACGAGCTGGAACTGAAATAAGTACTTCGGGCGAGCGCTGCTCGCCCGTCTCCCCCCGCTGTTATAGCTGTTCGCTATTAATTATCACCGATCATTCTTTTGCCTCCGTCCCGGCTTCGGCGACGATACCTGCTGCGCTTACCGCCCCTTTTTTTAGCGTCGCATCGGTCCACTTTGACCGTTTTTGCAAAAGGAATCCTCATGGAACAACGCCGCTCACCCGGTCACGATCAGTGGTTTTACGAGAGTCAATCCCGTCCACAAACTCAGTCTGTTGCGCCACTGGTGCCAGAGGCCGCCTGGATTGAAGATCGTTTCTTACTGGGGCTACAGCAGGATGCGCCAGCACTTCAGCCGCTGTTACAGCAGTTCCAGCCCGCGTTGCTTGCCGCGCGCGACTTAAGTCATATTCTGTTTCCCGACAAAGTGACAACGTCACTTACACATACCCTAACGCTGTATGATCGTCTGAGCATCGCCCTCACCGTGGCGCAGGTCGCGGGGGTACAGCGACTGTGCAACCACTATTCCGCTCGCCTTAATCCGTTACCCGGCCCGGATTCGTCACGCGAGAGCAATAACCGCCTGACGCAGATCACGCAGTATGCCCGCCAGTTGGCGACGCAACCCGAACTGATTACCCAGGCTTCGCTACAAGCCCTTGACGCCGTAGGGCTAACCGAGCCAGACATTGTCACACTGAACCAGGTGATTGGTTATGTCAGCTACCAGGCCCGCGTCGTCGCGGGGGTACACGCGCTGCTGGGGTTGCCGGTGCGCTGGTTGCCTGGCACCACGCAACCAGCGGATGCCGAAGCCACAGGGTTTGGTCGCCCTCCGGCGTGGCGTCCGGGCCTGAAAGCGCTCGAACTGCGTTATGCCAATGCCAGCCAACTGGCCGCGGTGACCTTATGCCAGACGCAGTTGGGTATGGACGATGCGGTGTGGCTGCTGGCCCATGACGATGCGGCCTTACAGGGTTGGGCCATCTTGATCGGTAAACTGGAGAGTCAGCCAGATAGCCCGCAAGCCCTTGCCAGCGCCGTTGCGGCGCGTGTCTGTGGCAGCCGCCGGGTCTTTGCCGAATATCAGGGCAGTCGCAGTGACAGCCTGATTGCCGGGATAGATTCGACGCCAGCAGAACAGAGTGACGTGATTGCGTTAGCGGCACAGCTCACCCGTGCGCCCGAGCGTTTCAGCGCCGCGCATCTACAGCCGTTACTCAATGCCGGCTGGCAGCCTGAGGCGTTGTTCGGGCTTATCCAGGCGACGGCCCTTAGCAACTGGAATAGCCGCCTGTGGTATGCCTTAGGTGAAGCAGCTTAATTTCATCTTGTATCGGGTTGCACCTGCGCAGCCCGTTTCCTGACCCGCAAGACATTTTGCGCAAAAATAATCGCATCATCGCCAGCTTTTAGCCTGGCCGTGGAGATCCACGCCTCAACCTTCCCATTTATCTCACAGAATGAAATAAATATTACCTTACTATTCAACTTGTTATTTTTTAATCATCAATAAGTTGATTTTGAGCAAACTCCATCACTATTGCGCTATCTTATTCATTAGTTACCGGTATAATTTACTCAAGCTTGTAGCTTGCAAGCCGCTCCACAACCCATGAGAGGTGACAAATGCGTAAATTACTTATCGCTGTTGCTGCAACTGGAATGGTGTTATCAGGGATGATGGAAGTGGCTCAGGCCAGAGAAAATGTGGCCGGCGGTCAGGTCAGTTTTTACGGGGCAATTTATGACAGCGGTTGCAAGGTAGAAACCCAATCTCAGGCGCTGGCGGTGGTGTGTTTTCCTGTCAGCCGCCCGCACAGCAAAGTTAATCAACTTATTACAAAACAGCAGCTGCTTCCCGCGCACTATGGTAGCAGCCAGTTAAAATGGGTGGATGAGGCGCATCACACTGGCATCATCACCTTTAATTACGTCTAGTGGCTACCCGCTGCCCAGCGCGCTTTTCACCTGCTGGGCAATCTCCTCCACCTTGGGTCCATAGATGACCTGGACATCATGCTCGCCGATGCGCTTAACGCCGTTGGCCCCCGTGGTCATCAACGTTTCATCGGCCACTTCCGCCATTTGTTTCACCCGCACGCGTAACCGGGTGAAACAGCAATCGACATCTTCAATATTCGCGTCACCGCCAAGCCCACTGATGATCACCTGCGTGCGTTCGCTGGCCTCAACCTGGGGAGTCGGCTGCTGCTCCTCGCGTTCACGACCCGGCGTTTCAACCCGCATTCGGGTAATGACCCAGCGGAAAACCACGTAATAGAGTGGTGCATAGAGGGCCCCAAGGGCTAACGTCCACCACCAGTGCGTTTTGCTGCCGCCAAGAATGCCAAACACCACCAGATCAATCGCCCCTCCCTGCACATTCCCAATCATCAAATGCAGTAATGACATCAGCATAAATGAGAGGCCGGTCATCACAGCATGAAACAGGTACAAAACGGGTGAGACAAAAATAAAACAGAACTCCAGCGGCTCGGTAATGCCCGTGGTAAACGAGGTTAACGCGCCCGCCAGCATCAGCGCTTTCACCCGATTTTTATGCTCAGGCCGGGCGGTGTGATAGATAGCCGCTGCCGCCGCCGGTAAGCCAAACATCATCACCGGAATTTTACCCTGCGCGAGAAACTGAGTGGCATGACGTAAGGTCTCCTCAGGCACCGATCCCGGATTGGTCAGGGAGGCGTTAAAGATATTCAGCGCACCAATGATGGTTTGTCCGTCTACTGTGGCCATCCCGCCAATGGGCGTGAAGCGCACGGTTTCATTGAGGATATGGTGTAGCCCAGTCGGGATGAGCAAGCGCTCCAGCGTGCCCAGCATCAACGCCCCATACTGCCCGCTTTTGCCGATCATGGTTCCGAGCCAGGCAATACCTTCACCGAGCGTCGGCCAGATCAGCGCGAGCACTACGCCGATCAGTGGCAGTATTACCACGGTTACAATCGGCACGAAACGACGGCCGGAAAAGAAGCTGATCGCCATGGGCAGTTGCTGAGTATAAAAACGGTTATGCAGTGTGACCGTGGTTAACCCGGCAATCACCCCACCCAGCACGCTCATGTTGTAGGTAAAGATCCCAAGCATTTCAATGTATTCGGCGGAGGTTACCAGCGCGCGGGTTTGATCCATCCCACTTTGCTGCAACGCCTCTGGCGTTGTGGTCGCCGCCGTCAGCCCCTGAGCGGCAAGCGTCGCGCTGATGCCCACATGCATAGCAATAAACCCAATCACTGCCGCAAACGCCGCGGTTGGCTTCTCTGCCTTCGCTAAACCAATCGCACTGGCCACGGCAAAAAACAGCGGCAAATTAGCAAACAGCGCCCCGGCCACTTTACGGATAAAACTGATAATCAGCTGCGGCAGCGGCCAATGGGCAAACACATCGCCCGTGATTGCCGGATTTTGTAACGCAGCGGCTAAACCGAGGAAGATACCGGCGGCAGCAATCACCGAAATCGGCATCATCAGCGCCTTACCAAAGGCGTGAATTTGACTGGTCAGGTTCTGCATCAGGTGCATCCTTTATCCAATTTTGGTAAAAAAGTATGTGTCACCCTGACTAAAACCACCTGTTTTGCTGCCATTACCCGGCGCAAAACTTGACCCTCTTCACATAAATCCCCTCGCGGGATAGGCAATAACTATCACCTGATTATTTTAATCAATTAGACGATCCCCCCCGCAAACCTCACACTTTGCATTACTATTTCCATAACAACCTCATAACAAGCCGTCGGAAATCAGCATGAAATTCAAACGCAAAATTCAACCTTATCGCGCCGCAGCGGGCGGTTGGGGTTCACTGGAAGCTACGACCCGCTTCGTACTCGACAGTAAAGCGGCATTGAAAAATATGCGTAACCTGCTGCGCATGAATAAAGCGCGCGGCTTTGACTGCCCAGGTTGTGCCTGGGGTGATGACAACAAAAGCACCTTTAGCTTCTGTGAAAATGGCGCCAAAGCGGTGACGTGGGAAGCCACACGCCGCATCGTAGACAACGCCTTTTTCGCCCAGCACAGCGTCAGTAAGCTGTATCAGCAAAGTGACTACTTCCTTGAGTATCAGGGACGCCTGACGCAGCCGATGCGCTATAACAGCGAAACCGATCACTATGAGCCAGTGACATGGGATGACGCCTTTGCGCTGATCGCCGAACATATTCAGGCGATGGATAACCCCGACCAGATGGAACTCTACACCTCTGGCCGCGCCAGTAATGAAGCGTCCTGGCTGTATCAGCTGTTTGGTCGCATGCACGGTTCGAATAATTTCCCGGACTGCTCCAATATGTGCCACGAAGCCAGCGGTTCTGGTTTGAAGCGCAGCATTGGCGTGGGTAAAGGGACCATCAGACTGGATGATTTTGACCACGCCGAGGCCATCTTTGTCTTCGGGCAGAACCCAGGCACCAACCACCCTCGCATGTTGCATAGCCTGCGCCATGCGGCCGACCACGGCGCGCGGATTGTCACCTTTAACACGCTGCGTGAGCGTGGTCTGGAACGTTTTGCCGATCCGCAAAAGCCGCTGGAAGTGGTGACGTCGATGGCGGGAACCATCAGCTCCGCCTACTACCAGCCCAACCTCGGCGGCGATATGGCGGCGATTCGCGGCATGGTAAAAGCCCTGCTTGAAGCGCATCGTGCGTTGGTCAGCCAACAGCAGCCGGGTCTGTTTGATGAAGCGTTCCTGGCAGCGAACACGCAGGGCGTGAATGACTATTTCACCGCCGTGGATAACACGGGCTGGGCGCAGATCGTGCAGCAGTCCGGTTTGAGTGAACAACAGATTCGCGAAGCCGCTGAGATCTATCGCAGCGCAAAACGGGTGATCTGCACCTGGGCCATGGGGATTACCCAGCACAAGCACTCGGTAGATAGCGTGCGTGAAATCGTGAACCTCCAGTTGCTGTTTGGACAGCTGGGCAAAAAAGGCGCAGGGCTGTGCCCGGTGCGTGGTCACAGTAATGTGCAGGGTAACCGCACCATGGGGATCGATGAGAAGCCGTCTGCCGCCTTCCTCGATGCGCTGGGCAAACACTTTAACTTTGAGCCACCCCGCGCCGCTGGGCACAACACCGTAGAAGCGCTGGAAGCGATGCTGCGTGATGAAATCAAAGTACTGATCGCCCTCGGCGGTAATCTGGCCGCTGCCGCGCCAGACTCTCCGCGTACCGAAGAGGCGATGAGCCGCTGTGGCCTGACGGTACACATCAGTACCAAGCTCAACCGTAGCCATCTGGTGCCGGGTAGAGACAGCCTGATTTTACCGACGCTGGGACGGACGGAACGTGATGAGCAGGCTAACGGCAATCAGTTTATTACCGTTGAAGACTCTTTCAGCATGGTGCATGCCTCTGAAGGTGTGGGGATTCCCCTGTCACCGCTTCAGCGTTCTGAAACCGCCATCGTTGCCGGTATTGCCCATGCGGTATTGGGCAGTGAAAAAGTGGACTGGCTGGCGATGGCAGGCGATTACAGCCTGATCCGCGATCACATCGCCGCCACCATTCCTGGCTTCCAGGATTTTAATCTGCGCTGCGATATTCCTGGCGGTTTCTATCTGGGCAATGCGGCGGCGGATCTGCGCTTCAATACCCCATCAGGTAAGGCGGAATTCAGTGCTGCGGCCCTGCCCGATTCCCTGTTCCCGCAGCTTGAGGGGCAACAGGTGCCGTTCACGCTTCAGACGCTGCGATCTCACGACCAGTACAACACCACGATTTATGGCCTCGATGACCGCTACCGTGGCGTATATGGCCAGCGCGAAGTGGTGTTTATCAACCCGGAAGATCTGCAAGCCTTAGGGATGACAGAGGGCCAGTTGGTGGATATTGAAACGCTGTGGAATGATGGCATTACGCGCCGTGTCAGCGGCTTCAAATTGGTGCCCTACAATATTCCACGCGGCAATCTTGCTGCCTATTACCCAGAAACCAACCCACTGGTGCCTCTGAGCAGCTATGGTGACGGGAGTGGCACCCCAACCTCTAAATCGGTACCGGTCAGTCTCTCCCCGAGTGAAGACGCTGTTTCTCTGCGTATTGCCTGATATATCAAAAGCCGGGAAACCGGCTTTTCCCCCCTTTTTGCCTTGCTGTGACGGCATGAATCGCGTAAAACTGTCAGCCGCTAATAGGCCACGAAACGAAAGACGCTATGTTCCAGGATAACCCGCTGCTAGCGCAGCTCAAAGAGAAGCTCCACGCGCAGACTCCTCGCGCGGAAGGTGTGGTGAAAGCCACAGATAAAGGTTTCGGCTTTCTTGAAGTCGACGCGCAGAAAAGCTACTTCATCCCACCTCCACAGATGAAGAAAGTGATGCATGGCGATCGTATCGTTGCGCTGATCAAAACGGATAAAGATCGCGAAAGTGCTGAACCAGAGTCGCTGGTTGAGCCGTTCCTCAGCCGCTTCGTCGGCCGTATTCAGAAAAAAGATGACCGCCTGTCCATCGTGCCGGATCATCCTTTGTTAAAAGACGCAATTCCTTGCCGCCCGGTACGCGAACTGCAACATGATTTCCAGGCAGGTGACTGGGCCGTTGCTGAAATGCGCCGCCACCCGCTGAAAGGCGATCGTGGGTTTTACGCTGAGCTGACGGAGTTTGTTGTCACTGCGGATGACCACCTGGCACCGTGGTGGGTAACGCTGTCACGCCACAATCTCGAACGCGAAGCGCCAGAAGTTGTCTTCAGCGATACGCTGGAAGAGAATCTCACGCGTGAAGATCTCACCGCGCTGGATTTCGTCACCATCGACAGCGCCAGCACCGAAGATATGGATGATGCGCTGCACGTCGAAGCCCTGGACGATGGTCAGCTGCGTTTAACTATCGCGATTGCTGACCCAACCGCCTATGTGGCCGAAGGTAGCGAGCTGGACAAGGTTGCCGCTAAGCGCGCCTTCACCAACTATCTGCCTGGTTTTAACATTCCAATGCTGCCTCGCGCGCTGTCTGACGACATCTGTTCGCTGCGTCCGAATGTGCGCCGTCCGGTACTGGCCTGCCGCGTCACGCTGGCCGCCGATGGTACGCCAGCCGCTGATGTGCAGTTCTTCGCAGCCTGGATCGAGTCAAAAGCCAAACTGGTTTATGACGAAGTCTCCGACTGGCTGGAAGGCCAGGGCGAATGGCAGCCGACCACCGAAGCGATTGCAGAACAGATTCGTCTGCTGCATCGCGTTTGCCAGGCCCGCAGTGCATGGCGTCAAAACCACGCGCTGGTGTTTAAAGATCGTCCAGACTACCGTTTTGTCCTGGGTGAGAAAGGTGAAGTGCTGGATATCGTTGCGGAACAGCGTCGCATCGCAAACCGCATCGTTGAAGAGTGCATGATTCTGGCAAATATCTGTGCTGCGCATGTGCTGGCCGACCGTCTGGGCTTCGGGATCTACAACCTGCACACCGGGTTTGATACTGCGAATGCGGAACTGGCCGCCGCAGTGCTGGCAAACCATGGCATCACCGTTGATCCGGCAAGTATTGCCACGCTGGAAGGTTTCCGTGTGCTGCGTCGTCAGCTTGATGCTGAACCGACCCAGTACCTCGACAGCCGTATCCGTCGTTTCCAGACCTTTGCAGAAATCAGCACCCAGCCAGGCCCGCACTTCGGTCTGGGGCTGGAAGCCTACGCCACCTGGACCTCACCGATCCGTAAGTTTGGCGACATGATCAACCACCGCTTGCTGAAGGCGATTATCCGTGGTGACGAAGCCGCGCGTCCGGATGACAGCCTGACCGTAATCATGGGTGAACGTCGTCGTCTGAACCGTATGGCGGAGCGTGATGTGGGTGACTGGCTGTACGCCCGCTTCCTTTCCCCTTCTGCAGGGACTGATCGCAAATTCAGCGCAGAGATCATTGATGTCTCTCGCGGTGGCATGCGCGTTCGCCTGCTGGAGAACGGCGCGGTAGCCTTTATCCCGGCTCCGTTCATTCACGCCGTGCGTGATGAACTGGTTTGCAGCCAGGAGAACGGTACCGTGCAGATCAAAGGTGAAGTGGCTTACCGCGTGACCGACATTATTGATGTCACCATCGCCGAAGTGCGCATGGAAACACGTAGCGTTGTGGCTCGCCCAGCCGCCTGAGCATAAAGCCGTGCGGGATAAATCGTTTTATCCCGCACTTTTCTCTTTTCATTACGCCCGCTTATAATTTTGCTCCATGCTTCACACTTCTCTCCTGATTCTCTTTCCCTAATATTTCCTTACATTACTTTGAACTTGTTGTTTCCGATCGCCCTTTTTCCGATCCCAACAAGGAGCTTTGTCATGAAGAACGTCAAAACCGGTATCCTCTGGTTCGCTGTGGCGTTAATAGGTGCAGTAGCCTTTGCCATGCTGGCACTTAATCGCGGTGAGCATGTCAATGCCCTGTGGTTAGTGGTCGCCGCTGTGGCCTGCTACAGCATTGCTTATCGTTTTTATAGCCTGTTTATTGCACGTAACATTTTTGAACTGGATGACAGACGCCTTACGCCAGCAGAACGTCTGAATGATGGTCTGGATTATGTGCCCACCAATAAATGGGTGTTGTTTGGTCACCACTTTGCTGCGATTGCTGGAGCAGGTCCGTTGGTCGGGCCGGTACTGGCGGCGCAAATGGGCTTCCTGCCCGGCACGTTATGGATTTTAGTCGGCGTGATGCTGGCCGGTGCCGTACAGGACTTCCTGATACTGTTTATCTCTACGCGCCGCGATGGCCGATCGCTGGGTGAAATGGCACGTCAGGAGCTGGGGCATTTTGCCGGCGTGGTGACCATGCTCGGGGCGTTTGGCGTGATGATCATCATTCTCTCCGCACTGGCGTTGGTGGTGGTTAAAGCGCTGGCGAACAGCCCATGGGGCCTGTTTACCCTGGCAGCCACTATTCCTATTGCGCTGTTTATGGGCATTTACATGCGCTTCCTGCGGCCGGGAAAAATTGCGGAAGTCTCCCTGATTGGCTTTGTGCTGATGATGGCCGCGATTATTTATGGCGGCCAGGTGGCCGCCGACCCATTCTGGGGCCCGTTCTTCACGCTGAAAGGCACTACGCTGACCTGGGTGCTGGTGATTTATGGCTTTATCGCCTCGGTGTTACCGGTGTGGCTGCTGCTGGCTCCTCGTGACTATCTCTCCACTTTCCTGAAAATTGGCGTCATTATTGGGCTGGCGGTGGGGATTGTCGTTGCGATGCCAGAACTGAAAATGCCTGCGGTCACGCGTTTTGTTGACGGCACCGGACCGGTCTTCTCCGGCGCACTGTTCCCGTTCCTGTTCATCACCATTGCCTGTGGGGCCATTTCTGGCTTCCATGCGCTGGTGTCCAGTGGCACCACGCCGAAACTGGTCGAGCGAGAAAGCCATATTCGCTTTATTGGTTATGGTGCCATGCTGATGGAATCCTTTGTCGCCATCATGGCGCTTATCTGTGCCACGGTTATCGATCCGGGCGTCTATTTCGCCCTCAATGCGCCAGCGGCACTGATTGGCACCACCGTTGAGAGCGCCTCGCAGGCGATTAACGGCTGGGGCTTTGTGGTGACACCTGAGATGCTCAGCGGCATTGCGCGTGATGTGGGTGAAAGCTCGATTCTGTCGCGCGCCGGTGGCGCACCAACGTTTGCCGTTGGCATGGCGCATATCATTACCGATGTGTTCAACAGCCGCGCGATGATGGCGTTCTGGTATCACTTTGCCATCCTGTTTGAAGCCCTGTTTATCCTGACTGCGGTGGATGCCGGTACGCGCGCCTGTCGTTTCATGGTGCAGGATCTGGTGGGTACGGTGGTGCCTTCCCTCGCCAATAACCGTTCGTGGATCGGCAATATTGCCGGGACAGCGGTAGCGGTAGCCGGTTGGGGATTCTTTGTTTATCAGGGCGTGGTTGACCCCCTCGGCGGGATCAATACCCTGTGGCCGCTGTTTGGTATCGGCAACCAGATGTTGGCGTCAATGGCACTGATTCTCGGTACAGTCGTGTTATTTAAAATGAAAAAACAGCGCTATGCCTGGGTCACTGTTCTGCCAACTGCCTGGCTGTTTATCACTTCCATGACCGCAGGATGGCAAAAAATCTTCCATGAAAAACCCTCTATCGGCTTTTTGGCACAGGCGAACAAGTTCAGTAAAGGGATTGCCGATGGGGTGGTGATTGCCCCGGCGAAAAGCGTGGCAGACATGCAGACCATTGTGCTGAGTAATCAGATCAATGCCTTGCTGTGCGGCTTCTTTATGCTGGTGGCCGTGACCATGCTGGTGGCGGCCTTCTTTGTGATTCGTCGTGCACTACATAGCGAAAATCCGACTGTGCATGAATCAGCGGTGAAACTGCGTGAGGAGGTGCGTCATGTCCGCTAAACTCTGCCCGCCGCTGCGCTTGCATGGCCCATTACAGATTTCACGCTGTATGGCCCTCGCCCTGCCAGCAGGAACACGTTGGCAGCGTATGTGGAAAGGGATAAAAGAGAGTTTTCGCTTAATGGTTGGCGTGCGTGATTATCAATATTATCTGTCGCATATGCGTCAAAACCATCCCCAAACCACACCCATGACTGAAAAGGAGTTTCACCGCTACTGCCTGAATGCCCGCTTCCCGAGCGAGCCAGGAAAAGTGGGGAAATGTCCTTGTTAATGAATTAGTTAAGCCCCGCATGGCGGGGCTTAATTTTGGTTTTATTTTTGCGACAAAAAATTTATTTCGCTTACATCTTGTGCTGAAGTCACGGCTTCAATAGTGTTGCTAAAATAACGAGATAAAGTTTGCAAATGTTTGTCCCGGAGGAGATACCATGACCGATGAACAAGGGCAAACCTTGTTGTATACCTTGTTCGGCACCACCAGCCCACACTGGCGGCTGGCGGCAGACAGTGACGCCCTGAATCTGGCGGCGGATGAAAAATCGACGACCCAGCACGCTTTAGCCTTGTTACCTGCACAGGCCGCCTTGCTCCGCAGTATGACGGTCATCACATCCAGTATTAATCTTACCCTGCTGCTACACGGTGAAGCAGTGCCAATGCACTTTGTCGGTCGCAAGGTCAATCAGAGCTCCTGGGCGGGTACAGCTTCAGCCTGGGGCGATACTAGCGCAGTAGCACGCGATCTGACGCAAGGGCTGTCGTTTGCCGAACAGGTGGTGTCTGAAGCCAATTCTGTCATTGTCATCCTCGACCAGCGTGGCTACATCCAACGCTTCAACCGCCTGAGTGAAGAGTACACCGGGTTGAAGGAACAGGAAGTGATTGGCCGCAATGTGTTCCAGCTATTTATGACAAAAGATGAAGCAGCGGCCTCGAGACGCAACATCGCTGGTTTCTTCCGTGATGGTCACTCTTATGAAGTAGAACGTTGGATTAAAACGAAAAAAGGTCAACGTCTGTTTCTGTTTCGCAATAAATTTGTCCACAGCGGCAGTGGAAAAAACGAAATTTTTCTTATCTGTTCTGGTACGGATATTACGGAGGAGCGACGCGCCCAGGAGCGGCTGCGCGTCCTGGCCAATACCGATACCATCACCGGGTTACCCAACCGGAATGCCATCCATCAGAAAATCAGTGATGCGCTGGAGATCGCCGGTGATAAACAGACTGGCGTGGTCTATCTCGATCTGGATAACTTCAAGAAAGCCAACGATGCCTACGGCCATATTTTTGGCGATCAGCTGCTACAGGCCGTTTCCCTGGCGATCCTGAGTTGCCTCGGCAAGCAGCAAACGCTGGCACGCTTAGGGGGCGATGAGTTCCTGATCCTCGCCGAAGATACCAGCCTGGCGGCACTGGAAGCGATGGCCTGCCGAATTCTGGAGCGTCTGCGCCAGCCGTTCCGCATCGGCCTGATCGAAGTGTATAGCGGTTGCTCATTGGGTATTGCACTCGCGCCGCTCCATGGCGATACGCGCGAGAATCTGATTCGCAATGCCGATACCGCGATCTATCACGCCAAAGAGAATGGCCGGGGACGTTTCTGTCTGTTTGCCAGTGAGATGAATCAGCGGGTGTTTGAATTCCTCTGGCTGGATACCAACCTGCGTAAAGCACTGGAACAAAACCAGCTAACGATTTTCTATCAGCCGAAGCTGGATCGCGATGGCGTAGTGCGAAGCGCCGAAGCGCTGGTGCGCTGGAATTCACCAGAACGTGGGATGATTTCACCCGCCAGTTTTATCCCCTACGCCGAGGAGTCAGGCCTGATTGTGCCGTTAGGCCGTTGGGTCATGCTCGCCGTGCTGCATCAGGTGGTTGAGTGGCAGAAAGAGGGGATCTTCCTGCGTGTGGCCGTCAACGTTTCTGCACGCCAGTTACTGGACCAGAGCATTTACAGCGATCTGCGCCAGGCATTAAGTGACTGCGGCCTTACCACCTGCCCGATTGATATTGAACTGACGGAGAGCTGTCTGATTGAGAACGAGGCGTTGGCGTTGACCCTGATGAAGCAATTCCAGGAGCTGGGTGCGGAAGTTCACCTCGATGACTTTGGCACCGGCTACTCTTCTCTTTCCCAACTGGCCCGCGTGCCGATTAACGCCATCAAGCTGGATCAAAGTTTCATTCGTAACATCAACCAACAACCGGTTTCCCAGTCACTGGTCAGGGCGATTGTCGCGGTTGCTGATGCGTTGGGACTGGCCGTGATCGCGGAAGGGATTGAGACAGCAGAAGAAGAAAAATTCGTGCTCGATAATGGCGTGGATGGACGTCAAGGTTACCTGTATGCAAAGCCAATGCCCGCAGAGCAACTGGGGCATTGGCTGAAGCATCCTGCCCAGGTCTAAGGACAGGGGCGTAGGTTAGCCCGCTTTACGTAACGCGGAGGCGATGTGGCGGTTTTGCCGCTGCACCAGACGTTCCATGTAGGCGATATCTTTCGCTTCCAGGGTAAACGCGTAATCGACCCAGTCTTCGGTGATATCCATTAACTCGGTGCGCGTCAGTTGTAAGACTCGCTGACGTGCTTTGAGCATCGCCCTGACACCATTCAACTTAGGGCGTAACGTATCAATCAAGGTCCGGGTGGTGCGATAGGCCTCACCTGGCTGGAAAACTTTGTCGATTAAGCCACGGGTTTGATACCAGTCAGCGCTGTGCGACTCCCCTTCCATAATTAACTCCTCTGCCAGTTTCATCCCCGCACGACGCGCCACCAGTGAATAACCGCCCATGCCGGGGAACAGGTTAAAGGCGATTTCCGGGAAGCCCATGCGCGCATTATCCTGTGCCAGAATGAAGTGGTGCGCCAGCGCCGCTTCAAATCCGCCACCCAGGGCACTGCCTTCAATCATCGCCAGCGTTACCGCGCCAGTATCAAACCCCCGCGCGGCAGCATGGATGCAATCGACGCACGCGCGCGCATAAGCTCGCAATGCTTCTCGACGGTTGTTACGAATGCACTCAACAAAAAAGCCGAGATCGCCACCGGCGTTAAACATCT
Source organism: Candidatus Pantoea multigeneris (assembly GCF_011752615.1). NCBI lineage: Bacteria > Pseudomonadati > Pseudomonadota > Gammaproteobacteria > Enterobacterales > Erwiniaceae > Pantoea > Candidatus Pantoea multigeneris. Next base: position 273,275 of record NZ_VWXF01000003.1, on the reverse strand, counting down.
GCGGCACCAGTGAACCCGTCACCCAAAAATCAATGGGGATACCGGCACGCTGAGCGGTATAACTCAGGTTCATGATCTCCTCCATCAAGGCATGGTTAAAACTTGGACGGGGCTGCGCACGCAGTAGCATCCACATGGTGTGTCTACCTTCCTCATAGTAAGCAGCGAGTTGAGTCATTTGCCCGGCTTCAGTGAACAGGCGGCAGGTAGGCTGATTGATTACTGTCATAATTCTTTCCTCTGGTTATTTGATGCGTTTATACGCACAACCAGCCTAATGCAGAGTCGGTAGTTACCAAATCGGATATTGATTTTACTGGTAAAATCTTAATTTATTCCCCGCACTTAAGCGCAGGGAATAAATTAACTTATGTGAAAGAATTATCAGGATTTTGATCGAATGGGCGTTAGCGAGCCTGACCATACCAGGCATTTTCGCCGTGCTTACGCAGGTAGTGGAGATCGAGCAAGCTTTGCTGCATCTGACTGAGCTGCGGTTGCAATTGCTGACTGTGTAGCGCCATACAGGCGACCTCCTCCAGTACCACAGCACTGTGTACCGCTGCGGCGGCATCTTTCCCCCAGCAGAATGGACCGTGCGCATTAACCAGAATCGCCGGGACTGCCAGCGGTTCCTGCACCGACTCGATGATCACCTGCCCGGTGTTCCACTCATAATCGTGTTCAATCTCTTCTGTGCGCATCAGGCGGGTACAGGGGATTGCGCCATAAAATTCGTCCGCATGTGTCGTGCCCAAAGGAGGAATGGTGCGGCCCGCCTGTGCCCAAATGGTGGCATAGCGAGAATGGGTGTGCACAATGCCCCCCACTTCCGGCCAGGCAAGATACAACGCCCGGTGGGTTGCGGTATCTGAGGAGGGGCGTAAACGCCCTTCCAGGGTTTCACCGCTGGCAAGATCCACCACCACCATATCTTCCGCCCGCATATCGCGATAATCGACCCCAGAAGGTTTGATCACTAAAACCCCGCGTTCACGGTCTACCGCGCTCACATTACCCCAGGTGAATGTCACCAGTTGATAATGTGGCAAAGCCAGGTTTGCCTCCAGCACCTGCTGTTTTAGCTGCTCCAGCATCGTTGCTCTCCTCCAGCGAAATAATATTCATAGTGTGAACACTTTCATTCGGGGGGTGTTATGGAGGGCGTGGCTGTTGAGGTAGCGGAAACTGACTGTCTGAAAAAAAATGTGCGGGCAATTCGGAGTTTTCTTCCTACGGGTTGTGCGATCGTTGCATAAAATTCACTCAGATGCAGGCTGGAACTCACCCTCTGCCTGGCATCGTTTTCCCGCCAGTCCTCTCTACTCATTAAATTATGTTGTTGCCATCACGGAAGGGGCGTTCGGACCTGGCGCAGGAGAGATGAGAAATGAAGTACCACCTATACTTAGTGGGTTGCCTCTGTGTGAAACCCAAGGAGACGTTATGACAACGACAACAAAACGCATTGCAACTACTGTGCTGGTCGCGACGTTGGTGATCGCGCTGAGTGGTTGTTCGAACATGTCCCGTCGCGACCGTAATACGGTTATTGGTGCCGGTGCCGGTGCGGTTGGTGGTTCTTTGCTAACGCACGGCAGTGCGCTAGGGACGATTGGTGGGGCCGCTGTGGGGGGTATTGTTGGCCATCAGGTCAATTAATCGCGGCCCGTTATTGCTCTCACAGCTACGTAATACTCGCGGGCGACGTACAAGCCGCCCGTTTCTCTTATCCGCCCGCCAGCTTAACTTTCATGCCTTTGGCTTCAAGTAACGTTTTGAGTAAATCCCGGTTGTCACCCTGAATTTCAATCACGCCCTCTTTTACTGCTCCGCCACAACCGCACTTTTTCTTTAATTCAGCCGCCAGTTTTGCCAATGCAGCATCGTCCAGATCCACACCGCTGATTAGACAGACACCTTTGCCTTTACGGCCACTGGTCTGACGCTGGATGCGTACAATGCCGTCCCCTTTCGGGCGCGCGACTTTTACCTCTTCCTGACGGATACGACCGCTGTCTGTGGAATAAACCAGGCGATTTTCTTCAGCCATTACGCCACCTCCAGACTCTTGAGGATAGCCTGCAACGTGGCGGCTGGGTCGGCTGACTGGGTAACCGGGCGTCCGATCACCATATAATCTACGCCAGCCTGCTGTGCCTGCTGCGGGGTCATAATGCGACGTTGGTCGCCTGCGTCACTGCCAACCGGACGAATGCCTGGCGTGACCAGTGCGAAGTCCTGGCCGATGACCTGTTTGAAGCGTGCCGCTTCCTGAGCTGAACACACTACACCATCCAAACCACATTCACGGGTAAGGCGAGCCAGTCGCTCAGCCTGTTCAGCCGGGCTCAGCGTGATCCCTAACCCTTTCAGGTCTTCTTCGTCCATGCTGGTCAGCACGGTGACAGCAATCAACAGCGGTGCATCTTTGCCAAACGGCAGCAGTGCTTCACGCGCCGCGTTCATCATCCGCGCACCGCCACTGGCGTGTACATTGACCATCCAGACGCCAAGGTCCGCCGCCGCCGCCACTGCATGAGCGGTGGTATTCGGAATGTCATGGAATTTTAAATCGAGGAACACCTCAAAGCCACGCTGTTGCAGATCGCGCACCAACGAAGGGCCATAGAGGGTAAACATCTCTTTGCCCACTTTCAGGCGGCAACTGGTGGGGTCGATGCCATCAACGAAACGCAGCGCGTCATTGATATTGTGATAGTCGAGCGCCACCAGAATCGGTGAAGCAATCGCGGTCTGAACGTGAGACATGACTTTTCCTCGGCAATGGGCAAACGGCGTGCATTCTACCCGCTCCGACCATCATCGACAAACGTTGCTGCATAAAACACGTTAAACAATCACCGCACGCACCCATCAGTGCGCAGCGGCTATAAGTATGTTGTAACTAGGTGGTGAGATTTAGGGGGAAAAGGACCTTTACTGTCCATCCAGCCCGCGAATCGGCTTGACGGTGGACCAGGTTCGGCAAGAAGGACAATGCCAGTAAAGCGCACTACCGGTAAACCCACACTTCTGGCAACGATAACGCGGTTTGGTGCGAATTTGCTCGCCAACCATGTCACGCAGTACCATCAGCCCCTCTTTGGCACGCCCCTCTTCTGCCTCATGCAGATGGTAGTCCATCAGGCGCTGGAAAACGCGCATGGTAGGATGACGTTGCAACTGACGGTTGATATACACCTGTGCGGCTTCACTGCCCTGCTGGTGCTCAATAATATCCGCCAGATACAGTTCCGCCGATGCGCCACTGTTCTCATCCACACAACGTTGCACAAACGCAGCCCAGGCCTCAGGCTGATTAAGGCGTTGATAGCAGGTGTCCAGCATTGGCAGCATTTCACTGACCAGCTCAACATCTTGTTCCAGCACTTTTTGCAGGCGCTCTGCTGCTTTGGCGTACTCTTCACGCTCCATTAAAATACGCCCGGTCATAATGGAAATACGTGCTGAGTTGCGGTCATAGCCTTCGCCTTTTTTCAGCAAGGTCATCGCGCGATCGAGATCGTCGCTGCTCATGGCTTGCAGGGCCAGTTCGCAATAGAAGTGAGCAATATCAATTTTTTGCTTGTCTTTACCCAGGCGCACCAGCTTCTCAGCAACTTCGATCGCCTGCTGCCACTCGCTGGTGGATTGCTGAATCACTAACAGCTGTTGCAGCGCACCAATGCGGAAATCGGTTTCATCAATCAACTGCGTGAACATGTCTTCAGCGCGGTCGTACAAACCTGCGGCCATGTAATCGCGCCCCAGTTGCTGTACGGCCAGCAGACGCTGTTCGTAACTCAACGACGCACTTTCCATTAATGACTGGTGAATGCGGATCGCCCGGTCAACTTCGCCACGGGAGCGGAAGAGATTACCCAGCGTCAGGTGAGCTTCAACCGTGCCGCTGTCCTCTTTAAGCATATCGAGGAACAGATCAACCGCTTTGTCCTGCTGATTGGAGAGCAAGAAGTTGACGCCTGCGACATATTCGCGCGACAGGCGATTGGCGTCCTGTTGTTTATCCTGGTGCGCACTGCGTCGGCCCATGTACCAACCGTAGGCCGCCGCAACAGGAAGTAACAGAAACAGCAGTTCGAGCATGATCGATCAGTCCCGGGCAACTGGTGTGCTGGCATTCTGCGCTTGTAAACGCTTCAACTTGCGCTGGGCATGAGCCAGTGAGACACGAAGACGCAGCCAGAACAATCCACAAATGGCCCAGCCCAACAAAAAGCCTGCGCCAAACAGGGTTGCCAGCAGCGTTGAAATGCGGAATTGTCCCTGTGCTAACAGATAGTTAAAGGTAACAACCTGGTCGTTATGCGTACCGAGCGTGACGGAAATGATAAAAATGACCAATACCACTAAAAAAATCAGCAAATATTTCACAGTGCATCCTGTTGTGAGGTTATCCGGTACGAGTATGCCAAAATTGCGACAAAAATGCTGCTCTCCAGCGCACATGCTGAAGGACTGTTTGTTTAGCATCACTCTTTATATGGGGTTAATGAACATAATTACAATCCATTATTGCGCTCTTGTACCTCTTTTTGCTCAACCGGTGGCAAGGTCAACGGTCCGCAGAACCGCTGCGCGAGCCAGGTGGCCACGCTCACCCAAACCGCGGCAACCACCGTTGCCATGACCAGATCCCGTGGCCAGTGCATGCCTAATAGTAACCGGCTAGCCATCACTGCGCTGGCCCAACCGAAAATGATCGCCAGCGTCAGGTAGCGTTTGCGCGGCCAGAGCAGTCCCACAGCCAACAGCGCCCAACTGGCGGCAAACAGGGTGTGCCCTGAAGGAAAAGCAAAGCCGGTTTCAAATGCCCAGTGGCGTTTTAACCAGCCCGGTACGGTCGGCTCATCCACCAGTAATCGATTGACCATGGCGCTGCGCTCAGTGCGCGTTTGCTGATAAAAGACCCGTTCATCAATACCGTGATGCTGTTCCAGCCACACCACATAAGGACGCGCTTCCTGCACCTGATTTTTAATCAGTGAACCGGTGTATTGCCCGGCAATGATCGTCACATTCATGATCGCCAGCAGGACCAGCGCGGGCTTAAGGCGAAAGCGCAGGCACCACAATACCCAGGCGCTGATCAGCAGGCTGGTCAGGGTGCCCCACGGACGGGTGACCGTTTCGGTGACAGCAAAAAAGAGTTTTAATTTCAGGTCACTGGCTCCGGGCTGCCAGTGCCAGCCCGTCAGCCAGACGGTGATCGGCATGACCAGTAAGAGCGCCGTTGCCAGCGAAATCCGCCGCAAAATGTTCAACATGCCATACCCTGATTCAGATTAATCAATTCGACTATGCATAACTTTAGCTTAAAAAAGAATAACATAAGTTGTTGCAGCGTAGATAATCGTGCTTTATCACTATAATCGCTCTGACTGAGTAACCGCCCTGCGGTGGCTTATGGCAGAATAGTGTCAGTTTTTCAGGCCACTCTGGCCTGTGCGTTATCCCGATGATAGCGCATCCTCTGAAGGTTCTGGAGAGTTACATGCAGCTTAAACGAGTGGCAGAAGCCAAACTGCCTACACCTTGGGGTGATTTCCTGATGGTGGGATTTGAAGAACTGGCAACAGGACACGATCATGTTGCACTGGTTTATGGCGATATTAACGATGGCTCGCCCGTGTTGGCGCGCGTCCATTCTGAGTGCCTGACGGGCGATGCACTTTTCAGTCTGCGCTGTGACTGTGGTTTCCAGCTGGAAGCCGCGCTGAATGCCATCGCTGAAGAGGGACGCGGTGCGTTGCTGTATCACCGTCAGGAAGGCCGTAACATTGGCCTGTTGAACAAAATCCGCGCTTATGCCTTGCAGGATAAGGGCTATGATACCGTAGAAGCCAACCATCAGTTGGGTTTCGCCGCTGACGAACGTGATTTCACGCTGTGTGCGGATATGTTCAAACTGCTGGGTGTGGATGAAGTGCGCCTGTTAACCAATAACCCGCGCAAAGTCGAGATCCTCACTGAGGCTGGTATTAACATTGTTGAACGTGTGCCACTGATCGTCGGGCGCAACCCGAAAAATGCCCACTATCTCGATACGAAAGCCGAGAAAATGGGCCATTTGCTGTCGAAAGAGTAATTGCACTGGTTGCCAGACCCTGAGGTCTGGCACTGTTCCTTTATGATTTCAGCATATTGCGTATGACATAGTGCAGAATGCCGTCATTACGATAGTAGTCCAGTTCGTTGCCGGTATCGATCCGGCAACGGGTTGTCACCGTCCGCCGCTCCCCGTGTGGATAGGTGATTTCCACCGCCACCGCTGCACCGGGAGATAGCTGGCTCAGGTTCAGCACATCAATCTGCTCTTCGCCGGTCAGTCCCAGGCTTTTACGGTTGACGCCCTCAGGAAACTCCAGCGGCAAAATCCCCATACCAATCAGGTTCGAGCGGTGAATACGTTCAAATGACTCGGCAATGACCACCCGCACGCCCTGCAAGCGTGGCCCTTTGGCGGCCCAGTCACGGCTGGAGCCGGAGCCATACTCTTTACCAGCAACCACCGCCAGCGGTGTGCCTTCAGCCTGATACAACATGGCTGCGTCATAAATCGCTAACTGTTCGCCGCTGGGGTAATGGCGGGTATATCCCCCTTCCACGCCCGGCACCATTTCATTACGAATACGGATATTCGCAAACGTGCCGCGCATCATGACTTCATGATTACCCCGTCGTGAACCATACGAGTTGAAGTCTTCACGCGCTACGCCATGCTGTTGCAAATAGCGCCCTGCTGGACTGTCGGCTTTAATACTGCCTGCCGGGGAAATGTGGTCGGTGGTGACGGAGTCTCCGAGCAAGGCCAGAAGTCGTGCGCCTTTGATATCCTGAACCGGTGCTGGCTCCGCTTCCATGCCGTCAAAGAAGGGAGAAAGACGAATGTAGGTTGAATCTTCATCCCAGTCGTAAGTTGCGGCTTCACTGACTTTAATTTGTTGCCACTCTGGCGTACCGTCAAACACTTCGGCGTACTCTTTGTGGAACATGCTCACGTCAACCTGTGCCACCGCAGCCGCAATCTCTTCAGGTGAAGGCCAGATCTGTTTCAGGAACACCGGCTTCCCGTGGCGATCGGTCCCCAGAGGCTCACTCTCCAGATTGATTTTCATATTACCCGCCAGCGCATAGGCCACCACCAACGGTGGAGAGGCCAGCCAGTTGGTTTTCACCAGCGGATGAATGCGCCCCTCGAAATTACGGTTGCCAGAAAGGACCGCCCCTACAGTCAGGTCGCCGCTACGGATCGCCGCCTCAATCGCATCCGGTAATGGACCAGAGTTACCGATACAGGTGGTACAACCGTAACCCACCAGATTAAAGCCGAGTTCATCGAGGTACGGGGTCAGTCCGGCATGCGCCAGATAGTCAGACACCACTTTCGATCCCGGTGCCAGTGAGGCTTTCACCCAGGGTTTGCGCTGTAGCCCAAGCTCGACCGCTTTCTGCGCCAGCAGACCGGCAGCCATCAAAACGCTGGGATTGGAGGTGTTAGTACAGGAAGTAATGGCACTGATCACCACGGCACCGTCCTCTAACGTCACCGTCTCCCCGCTCTGTTCATCCTGATAATTCACCGATTTATCGGCATGTTCAGGTAAATTCACTTCCAGTTCGGTGCTGGCGACAAAAGCCTGTGGCACATCGGCCAGCGCCACCCGATCCTGTGGTCGTTTAGGCCCCGCCAGGCTAGACTCTACGCTGTTCATATCTAACGCCAGCGTGCTGGTGAAGACCGGTTCATCGCCAGGATGACGCCACATCCCTTGTGCTTGAGCGTAGGCTTCCACCATGGCAATTTGGTCGCTGTCTCGCCCGGTCAGGGTCATGTAGCTCAGCGTCACTTCATCAATCGGGAAGAAGCCGCAGGTTGCGCCATATTCCGGCGCCATATTGGCAATGGTCGCACGGTCTGCCAGGGGCAAATCCGCCAGGCCATCGCCATAAAATTCGACAAATTTACCCACAACGCCGTGTTTGCGCAGCATCTGGGTGACGGTCAACACGAGATCCGTCGCGGTAATCCCGGCACGCAGTTTACCCGTGAGTTTGAAGCCGACGACATCCGGGATCAGCATGGAGACGGGTTGGCCGAGCATGGCGGCTTCCGCCTCAATGCCACCGACACCCCAGCCTAAAACGCCCAATCCATTAATCATCGTGGTATGTGAATCGGTGCCGACTAGCGTGTCCGGCCAGGCCCACGTCTTATCGCCCACCTGTTGCTGCCAAATCGCTTTGCCAAGGTATTCAAGATTGACCTGATGGCAAATCCCGGTGCCGGGCGGTACGACACGAAACTGATCAAAGGCCCGTTGCCCCCAGCGCAGGAACACGTACCGTTCATGATTGCGCGACATTTCCAGCTGCACATTCTGTTCGAAGGCATCTTCATTGCCGAAACGGTCGACGGTAACAGAGTGGTCAATAACCTGGTCTACCGGCGACAGGGGATTCACTTTTGCTACGTCCCCGCCTAGCCGCTGAACCGCTTCACGCATCGCCGCGAGATCGACCACCGCAGGCACACCTGTGAAATCCTGCATTAATACGCGCGCCGGACGATAGGCAATTTCCCGGTCAGCATGGGCCTGCTGCTGCCACGCCACCAGCGCCTGAATATCCTCTGCGGTCACCGAGACGCCGTCCTGCCAGCGCAGTAAATTTTCCAGTAATACTTTAAGGGATTTGGGCAGTCGCTCAACGCTACCTAGCTGAGGCTCGACTTTCGCCAGACTGAAATAGTGGTATTGGTGTTGATTGACCTGAAGGGTGTCCTGACTTTGTTCACGTAATGTAACTGACATAGCGCCTCCTTATTATTTCCCTGCTTAACCTCAAGATTGGCAAGGTTACTAATAAAGATAGCGTAAATTACTGCTAACAATTTGATTACAACACAAATTGCCACATGCCAGAAAGCAAAAAACCCCGTGTTCATCACGGGGTTTAATCGAATAATCAGCGCGTTACAAGGTTAGCCACAGGGCAAGTGCCCAGAAACTTAATGAGAATGCATAGACGCCGAACCATGATACTGATGTCATGTTCATCTTATACCTCCGCCAGATTCAGGCGAAAAAATCCCACAATCATCATCCTGAGTGGATGATACCGATTTGCTGAGTGAGAAATTGGGCTTTTAATATGCCCACCGGATGGCCGGTAAATAAGAAGAATTATTATTTAGCTGTCTGACATTGCTTACTGCTGTTATTTGTTCTTAGGTTCCATCAATGACTCTATAAAGCAGCGCTGCTGGTCATTAACTTGCCAGGATTTGGGTATCGCCTTCTCTTCCCGGGCAGTATCTTTGACTTTGCTCTCACAAGAAGGCGTTTTGCGTTTCTGGTTTGCAACGCGAATTTTCCAGTTACAGCTTCTCGCCAGCATATTATTAACTCCAGAAACGCCAAATCATCATTCCAACCACTACCCAGAACAGGGCAGACATCGCGAATACCGCTAACCAGGCCTTACGACGGATGTCACCAGAGCGCTCAGCCTTGTTGCTCTTAGCCCGGAATTCCGGTTGTACAGTCAGTCTTGTAGTCATAGCTTTTGATAATCACTCTCAATAAAACGATTGATAACAACGATTAATCTTTAGGACGAATCCTAAACGGCTAATCACCAAAAATCCAGTTATTTTTATTGAGCACTACGATTAAGCCTATTTATCAAATCACATCATTAAGCAATGTTAATGTTGTTTATCTCATTCAAATTAATCGAAAATTTCTTCGAAAAATTTGAGTTAAAATGTATTTAGATCCACTTATAAATAGAGTAAACATTTAAAAGCCTTAATCTATAAGCCCGACTTCATCTTGTTAAGTTGAGTATGGGAATATTCCTGGCAACAGGCAAAAGAAAAGCGTAAGAATTGTGTTCTGATTCTCATTTGAGAGAGAACAATGAAAAAACCTGTGAGCTATGTTTCATTTACAAAACATTTGCAAAAGTATGGCAAGAAAAACATCACCGTAGAAGGTTATTAAGGCTGCGGTGAACAGCCTTAGGCTGGATAATAACCAGGTGAATTATTTAAAGGGGAGCTTTATATCTTTAAACATCGCTTCAATGTCTTCATTGGAACGTAAAGCCACCGCCGTATCGACGACATCACGGGTCAGGTGAGGTGCGAAACGTTGAATAAAATCATACATATAGCTGCGTAAGAAGGTGCTGCGGCGGAAACCGATCTTCGTAGTACTATTGGTGAATATTTCAGCAGCTTCAATCCGCACCAGATCCGGATCGGAAACCGGGTCTACTGCCATACTGGCAATAACGCCCACCCCTAACCCCAGCCGGACATACGTTTTAATAACATCAGCATCGGTTGCGGTGAACACAATACGTGGCGTCAGTCCGGCACGGTTGAAAGCGGTATCCAGCTCCGAGCGACCGGTAAAGCCAAAGGTGTAGGTGACCAGAGGATATTCCGACAGTTCCTCAATCGTGACCTGGGCTTTGTTCGCCAGTGGATGGTCTGGCGTTACCACAATAGAGCGATTCCAGTGGTAACAAGGCAGCATGATCAGATCGTCATAGAGGTGTAACGCTTCCGTCGCGATGGCAAAATCCGCATTGCCCTTGGAAACCGCTTCGGCAATCTGCGTCGGTGACCCCTGATGCATGTGCAGCGAGACTCGGGGATAGCGCTCAATAAATCCTTTGATTACGCCTGGTAATGCATAACGCGCCTGAGTATGGGTGGTCGCGACATACAATGAGCCTTTGTCGGGCCAGGTATGCTCTCCTGCAACTGACTTAATCGCATCCACTTTGGACAGCACTTCACGCGCGATGCGGATAATTTCCTCACCGGCAGGCGTGACCTGCGTAAGATGTTTACCACTGCGGGCAAAAATTTGAACGCCCAACTCATCTTCCAGCATACGCACCTGTTTACTGATGCCAGGCTGCGAGGTATAGAGGCCTTCCGCCGTCGATGAGACGTTGAGGTTATGGTTAACCACTTCGACGATGTAGCGTAACTGCTGCAATTTCATATCAGATCTGTCTCCGTAAGCGACAGCACCGGGTCCCTGGTAGCCCCTTAATACGGTGCCAGTGGCAGAGTGTCAGGAAAATTCGGAAGTGCTATAACCACTATATCATTCCGGAGACAAGAGTAGAACGTTTAGGTATAAGGCGGAGAAAAAAAGACCCGCTCAGAGCGGGCCTTTTATGAGGCAAAGTTACTTTTTAGTTTCCTGCCACTGACCATCAACAAAGAATGCTGACCAGCCCGTTGCCTTGCCCTCTTTTTCAGAAGAGACATACTGCTGTTTGGTTTTACGGCTGAAACGTACCTGGGTTTTGTTACCTTCAGGGTCCGTAGCCGGAGCCTCGGCCAGATACTTCAACTTTTCTGGCAAGCGATCGGCGAAGCGTTGCAGCTCTTCCACTAACGGTGCACGGGTTTCACGTGATTTAGGGAAAGTGTTTGCTGCAAGGAACACCCCTGCTGCGCCATCACGCAACACGAAATAGGCATCTGATTTTTCACAGGCCAGTTCGGGTAACGGCACTGGATCTTCTTTCGGCGGCGCGACATCACCGTTGCGCAGGATCTTACGGGTATTTTTACACTCATCATTGGTACAGGCCATGTACTTACCGAAACGCCCCATTTTCAGGTGCATTTCAGAACCACATTTTTCGCACTCAACAATCGGGCCATCGTAGCCTTTGATACGGAATTCGCCCTGTTCGATTTCGTAACCGTCACACTCTGGGTTGTTACCGCAGACATGCAGCTTACGCTGGTTATCGATCAGGTAGCTATCCATTGCGGTACCACACTTGCCACAACGGCGGCGTGCGCGTAAGGCATTGGTTTCCGCATCATCCCCTTCCAGAACGTTCAGTACTTCATTTTCAGGAATGAGGTTAATGGTTTGCTTGCAGCGCTCTTTTGGCGGCAGCGCATAGCCAGAACAACCGAGGAACACACCGGTACTGGCGGTACGAATGCCCATTTGACGGCTACAGGTCGGGCAGTCAATCGAGGTCAGCACCATCTGATTGGGTTGCATGCCGCCCTCTTCCGGATCTTTCTCTGCCTGGTCCAGCTGTTGGCTGAAATCGGCAAAGAAGGAGTCGAGCACGCCTTTCCACTCGGCCTGGTTATTGGCCACCTGGTCGAGGCTGTTTTCCATCAGCGCGGTGAAGTCGTAGTTCATCAGTTCGCGGAAATTATTTTCCAGGCGATCGGTGACGATTTCCCCCATCTTTTCCGCATAGAAGCGACGGTTCTCTGCCCGTACATAACCGCGATCCTGAATGGTCGAGATGATTGAGGCATAGGTCGAAGGACGGCCAATTCCACGCTTCTCCAGCTCACGTACCAGCGAGGCTTCACTGAAGCGCGCCGGTGGTTTGGTAAAGTGCTGGCTCGGCAGTAACTGCACCAGATCCAACGCTTCGCCAACACCGATCGGCGGCAGCGTGTGATCTTCATCATTTTTGCGCAGCGCAGGCATCACTTTAGTCCAGCCATCGAAACGCAGGGTGCGACCTTTGGCTTTCAGGCGGAAGTCAGCCGCTTTGACCGTCAGTGTGGTCGAGTCGTACTGTGCAGGCACCATCTGACAGGCCACAAACTGACGCCAGATCAGCTGATACAGTCTTTGCGCATCCGCCTCCATGTCTTTAAGTTGCTCAGACTGGACATTGACGTCCGATGGGCGAATCGCTTCGTGCGCCTCTTGCGAATTTTCTTTGCTGGCATAGGAGTTGGCGCTCTCCGGCAGGTATTTGCCGCCGAAGTTATCTTCAATATATCCACGCGCCATCGCCACCGCGTCCTGACTCAGGTTGGTTGAGTCGGTACGCATATAGGTGATGTGACCCGCTTCATACAGGCGCTGCGCCAGCATCATGGTTTTCTTCACGCCAAAGCTGAGGCGCGTGCTCGCGGCTTGTTGCAGGGTAGACGTAATATAGGGGGCACCCGGCTTGCTGCTGGTCGGTTTATCTTCACGTTCCAGCACTTCGTAGCGGGCTTTCTCCAGTACCGCAACCGCCGCAAGCGTCTGCTCACGATTGACCGGACGGAAAGGTTTTTCACCCTGATGGCTGACTTCCACCGGCAACGCATCGCCTTTCGGCGTGGTGAGATCGGCTTTCAGCTCCCAGTACTCTTCCGGGACAAAGGCTTTGATCTCGCGTTCACGTTCCACCAGCAGGCGAACGGCAACTGACTGTACGCGTCCTGCAGAGAGGCCGCGCGCAATTTTCTTCCACAGCAGTGGCGAGACCATATACCCCACCACGCGGTCCATAAAGCGGCGCGCCTGCTGGGCATTAACACGATCGATATTCAGCTCGCCAGGGGTTTCAAATGCCTGACGGATCGCGTTTTTGGTGATTTCGTTAAACACCACACGACTAAAACGTTTGTCATCACCACCGATCACTTCCCGCAGGTGCCATGCGATGGCCTCCCCTTCGCGGTCAAGGTCGGTTGCGAGGTAGATGTGGTCAGCATTTTCAGCCAGCGCTTTTAACTCGGCGACCACTTTTTCCTTGCCGGGCAGAATCTGATAGTCAGCCTGCCAACCGTGCCAGGGATCAACGCCCATACGGCTAACCAGCGCAGACTTCTCGTCCTTTTTGACCTTCTTAGCGGGTTTGGTCGCCGCTGCGTCGGCACTCTTTTTGCTGGCTGAACCGCTGGTCGGCAAATCACGAATATGACCGACGCTGGATTTAACCACGTAGTCATTACCGAGATATTTATTGATAGTTTTGGCTTTTGCCGGGGACTCAACAATTACGAGTGCTTTACCCATATCTACCTTTTACCTAATTAAAACGTCCTGAAACGGGAGAGAATGTACTGCCCGCAAACCTGAATGGCTTCAATATTGTGGACATTGAATCCGCTTTCAAGGTGGCTGGGCCAATCTCAGGCAGGTCTGTATGGCTACTACAACATCTTGATTACTGACGCGTTTTCCGCCTGACGCCACCGCACTTCCTGGTGCGATCCCCCTATAAACTGAGTGGCCCACACTCTACCTGATAAAATCTGTTACGCAACTTAATTAGCACTGCGTTGATTTTTTCGCCAGTTTTTTCACACAGTTAAGATAAATACTGAGCGACGCTTCACGCCGAAGAATAATGAAAAAAATGCAGCTGAGGGACCGTAGCATCCGGCAGAGTATAGAGAAAAAAAGAGAAGATTCCTGGCGAGCAAAGAAAAAGGCAAAGCCGATGCTTTGCCTTGTCTGCTACGTTAGAGCAATGGGCGTTCCCCACGGTGCCAGAGTTTTACCAGTAAACGCTCTGCTGCGTGGCTGGCACTGGCGCTGAAACGGTCCATCATTTTACGACGACGCGCATAATGTACGCGCAGTACGCTGAAATGATGCATTTGTTTGATGATCACATCGTCACTGGTGGCGATAGCATCCACGAGGTCGAGATCCAACGCCTGACGGCCATACCAGTGTTCACCGGTCGCCACTTTTTCCAGATCGAGCTTCGGTCGCATCTGGTGGACAAAGCTTTTGAACAGCTGATGCGTTTCATCGAGGTCTTCACGAAACTTTTCGCGGCCTTCATCGGTGTTTTCGCCAAACAGCGTCAGCGTGCGTTTATATTGCCCCGCAGTGTGGAGTTCCACATCAATATCATTGCGTTTGAGCAGGCGATTAAAGTTGGGGATCTGTGCCACTACACCGATTGAACCCAGAATGGCGAACGGGGCGGCAATAATATGATCGGCCACACAAGCCATCATGTAGCCGCCACTGGCCGCCACTTTATCCACGGTCGCCGTGATGCGCAGTCCACCCTCGCGCAGACGCTGCAATTGGGAAGCCGCCAGACCATAGCCATGCACCACCCCACCAGGGCTTTCCAGACGGATCAGGACTTCATCCCCTGGCGTGGCAACCGCCAGAATCGCCGTGACTTCTTCACGCAGGCCGCTGACTTCATGTGCGTCAACGCTACCTTTAAAATCAATCACGTAGAGAGTCGGTTTCGCTGCTGCCACCGTGCCCTGCTTCGCATCGCGTTTTGCCGCTTTCGCCTTGAGCTTTTCCTCTTTCTTATGCTGCTTCTGCCACAGCTTCTGCGCCTCTGGCTTCATCTTGGCCAAACGCAAATCATCCTGCATTTGCTGATAATCATCGCTGAGGTCAGTGAGCTGGAGATGCCCAGCCTGGTTGCGTTTACGTTGCGCGGCGTTGACCACAATCAAAACAATCGCGGCAACGGCGACCACCAGCGTCACGACTTTTGCTAAAAATAACCCATAGCTGAAAAGGAGATCCATTCGGCTGCCTTCTTATTAAACAGAGTTTTAGATACGTCAGTCAGTTTACCTGCTTTACCGTTTCTCGTCGCCAGGCATGACATCCTCGTTTACAGATTGCATGGCACAGGTTTGCACCGGAGGCTAAAATCAGGCATAAAGCGTGCTTTAGCGAGACTTAACACAGGACGGCAAGCGTGCTCTATCAACCTGAAAACAATTTACTGCAAGACAAGCATATTCTGGTCACTGGCGCTTCCGATGGTATTGGTCGCGAGGCCGCGCTGACGTATGCCCGTTTCGGCGCAAAACTGATTTTACTGGGCCGGGATACAGTGCGTTTACAGTCGGTTGCTGATGAAATACAGCAGGTGAGCGGCCATGCGGCGAACTGGCATACCTTTGACTTTAGCCATGCTACGCCGGAGAGCAGCCAGATACTCGTCGCACAGATCGCGCAACAGGTGCCTCGTCTCGATGGTGTCTTACACAATGCCGGGATTCTGGGTGAAATTGTGCCGATGAGCGAGATTGATCCGCTGGTCTGGCGGCAAGTGATGCAGGTGAATGTGGATGCCACTTTCTGGCTGACCCAGGCGCTATTGCCGCTGCTCTTGAAATCACCTCAGGCCTCGCTGATTTTCACCACCTCCAGCGTGGGGCGCGTGGGGCGCGCAGGTTGGGGATCGTATGCGGTCTCGAAGTTTGCCACTGAAGGCATGATGCAGGTGCTGGCCGACGAGTATCAAGGACAGTCTCTGCGCATTAACTGTATCAATCCGGGTGGAACCCGCACCAAAATGCGCGCCAGTGCCTTCCCGGATGAAAATGCACAGAAGCTGAAAACCCCCGCCGATCTGATGCCGCTCTATCTGTGGCTGATGGGTAAAGACAGCGCAGCAGAGAACGGCAAAAGCTTCGATGCTCAGCCAGGACGCAAAGCCGGACCCGCAGAATAATGAGCGAACAACGTCATCAGCAGCGTCAGCAGCGCCTGAAAGAGCAGGTTGATGCGCGCATCGCCGCCGCGACTGAAGTGCGCGGAATTTTGATGGTGTTTACTGGTAACGGTAAAGGGAAAACCACCGCGGCGTTTGGCACCGCCTTGCGCGCCTGCGGCCACGGCAAGCGCGTCGGCGTGATTCAGTTTATTAAAGGCGAGTGGCCCAACGGTGAACGCAATCTGCTGGAGCCGCACGGCGTCGAGTTTCAGGTGATGGCGACGGGTTTTACCTGGGACACACAAAACCGCCAGACTGACACCGAAGCCTGCCTTGGCGTCTGGCAACATGCCCTGCGCATGCTGGCTGACAAGCGTCTGGATCTGGTGATTTTAGATGAAATCACCTACATGGTGAGCATGGATTATCTGCCGCTGGAAGCACTGGTTAGTGCGCTACAGCATCGCCCTGCCCATCAGAGCGTCATTATTACCGGGCGCGGCTGTCATCGAACGCTGACCGAAATGGCGGATACCGTCACAGAAATGCGCCCGGTCAAGCACGCGTTTGATGCCGGCATTCAGGCACAACAAGGCATCGACTGGTGATCTGACATTTATAGATCAAAAAAAACCCGGCTAAGCCGGGTTTTGCAAACACGTCTTCTTTTATTAGCTGCCGCGCTTAGGTGCGCTGCGGCGAGTATTAGTACCGGTTTGCGTATGACGTTTTACCGCACGGCGGATCTGATTGGCCTTAGTACGACGGCGATCTTTCTCCACAGCCAGCTTAGTCACGGTTTCTTCATCCATGTCGACCAGCGTACGCAGGTAGTTCACCGCAGGCAGATCCATTTCAGTCCAGCCGCCACGCGGCAGACCTTTCGGCAGTGCGATATCACCGTAACGCACACGGATCAGACGGCTAACCTGCACGCCAACCGCTTCCCACAGACGACGAACTTCACGGTTACGCCCTTCAGTCAAGGTGACGTTGTACCACTGGTTGATCCCTTCACCACCGCTAAACTTCAGCGTTTTGAATGCGGCAGGGCCATCTTCCAGCTGAACGCCTTTGCTGAGCTGACGAATTTTATCGTCATCAACCTGACCAAAGACGCGCACGGCATACTCGCGCTCAACTTCACGGCTTGGGTGCATCAGACGGTTTGCCAATTCACCATCAGTGGTGAATAACAGCAGACCGCAGGTGTTGACATCCAGACGTCCTACCGCAATCCAGCGTGAACCGCGCAGACGTGGCAGGCGATCAAACACCGTTGGACGACCTTCTGGATCATTACGGGTGCAGAGCTCGCCTTCTGGTTTGTAATAAGCCAGTACGCGACACACTTCCGTGGTGGATTCTGCGATGGAGACCAAATGACCATCAATACGAATTTTCAGGCCTTTGTCATTTTCGACGCGATCGCCCAGGGTGGCCAATTTGCCATCAACGCTTACGCGGCCTGCGGCGATTTTTGCTTCGATTTCACGACGCGAACCGTGGCCGGCACGCGCTAAAACTTTTTGTAACTTCTCGCTCATGGAGCTGCCTCACTGTCGCCTTCCCAGGCGTCGGATTTGAATAGCTTAATACTTATAAATCAATAGGTTATATTGACCTTCGGGTGCTATTATACAGGATGTACAACACGAAGTAACGCTTAATGTTGTCGCGATACTAACCAAAGAACGAATCGTAAGATCAGTGAGTTGAAAATTAAATTATGCAAAATGGAGTAACAATCACTTTATGCTCAGCTATTCACAAAAATACATCTGGTTAGTCGTTATAAGGATCAAAGTTGACCTTTTCACGCGCCCCTTCTATAGTTCTTAGAAGGGGTATGCGTCCTGCAGCCTGATGTTACTCAATTTATCTAAAAAACAATTAATTAAATTAACACATATCTTAAAGAGGTCCTATGTCAGACTTTCTTTTAGCTTCCCATAATTCACGTCGATCTAAGAGTAGATCAAATACAAGTAATAGCTCACAACAGACTAGTGACTTGCTAAATACTTCTTTTTCCAGTGATAATGTTTTTGAAGAGGGAGTCGTTATTCCTATAGCCAAGGATATAAATCTTACATCCTCAGACCCTGAGTTCAGTAAAGATAAGAATGACAAATATCAACTAAAGAAATCAAAAAAACATGGTAAAACTTACAAGTATATTTTAAATGCAACTGGCTCTGACGTTATATCTGTCACTGACAAAAATATCACAGTTGTCGAAGATGCAACACCTGAAACCATCATTCCTGCTGGAAAGTCTCTTTTGCTGCTGAATAATGTTTTCTCCAAAATCAGTGATGGAAAATATAAATTCAACCTGACCGTTCCCGATAGTTGCATCCAGTCCACTGAGTACATACTAAATACAGCTCTTGGACAGGTAAATAATGATGGTAAGTTCCCCTTCCTCAAAGAGGCTAGAGATGAACCCTTCGAGGAACGCTATTCTCATGACTTAATCATTGAATTTGAAAATAAACCTAAAAGAAACAGTAAACTGAAAGAATTCCCTGCACTAAATATTAGTCAGGATGTTAATTTCAGGAAGAAATTTGTCAATGCCAACAAGAAATATAGTTTTAACACTTTAAGCAAGAATCTAATGGTGGGTAATGGCCTCATGGCGCTCAACACCTTAGACCCAAAATCTGTATTTCATATCAGTGCTGTCGTTGCTGCATATGCTGAAAATGGTATTATAAAAACGTTTCTAGTATCAGATGCTGATGAAAAAGACAGAAGTGAACTCAAAAACTACTCAATTAGCGGTGGTAAGCTTACCAAAAAAGACGTTATCAAATTGCCAAAAATCACCTCGGTACGTATGATTGCTGTTAATGACTATGATTTTAAACAATGGCAAGGATACGACCCTCAGACCCCACATGAACCAGGACAATACTCCAGTGACAATGGCTTTTTGATTGGAAAAGTCAATGTAAGAAAAAAATAAAACCTCATTGTATATACATAACCATCTTTATTATTTTATGTTCATGCAGGCAGCAGTGTATTTTATATTTTCCACCTGCTATTTTATCTCAATGAAAGTTTCGTTCTACCACCTGCATACATTAGAGTAAGTTATGTATTATTGGTCTACTAAAATGAAGGGTGGTCCATGTTAGTAATTTCACTTAAAACAGTTACTTTAACTACAGCTACATAAAAAAAACCACATCACCCTAACAAGTTGAGTTAAATGTCCGTATAAGACTTAAAACCCTCAATCAAATAATCTTCACTTGAATTATCTTAGGCACAGTAGTATTAATAATATAAAAATAGACATTTGTTGTTATATACATTAAATAAAAAAACACGCTAAATCAGAGATTGCAGGCAAACGCTTTGGTTGATGCATAAAAGAAATTTAATTACATGCCATGAATCTTCACCAGGGATTTACCGGCATGTCTGAATGAAGATCACACCATGAGAAAGCTACTGCTCGTGCCTGCGCTTGCTGCGCTGGGCTTGTGCGGCTGTTCGGTGGGCCATACCGAATACAGCCGTACTGCACTGTCACATGTTGATATGAGCTTTACCGGCGTGCCTACCCTACTGGGGCTAGGTACGCTGGGCACCACCATTCCCCTTACGCCTGAATACAGTCTGACTGCGGCCCACGTGGCAAAATTCGCCCTACAGCGGGTTAAGGCCTATCACCCGTATTGTGACGTTGCGATTATTTATCATAAAAACTCACCCGACACGCTGACAAAATTCCGCAGCAGTGAAATGGGAGAGCCAATTAAAATGTACGGCTACAGTTTTGTTAGCGCATTGCCGGTTGAGTCGGAGGGGGTTAATTTAGCCCGAACCACCATCCGAAATCTCTGGAATAAAAAACCCTGCATGGCGGTGGCGTCAAATGCCGGTGTGGTTCAGGGCATGTCCGGCGGCGGCGTTTATAATCGTGATGATACGCTGGCGGGTGTCATCGTTGGTTATACCAGTGGAATTAAAAATAACCGCAGTGGCAAAGTCTTTCTGAAAGATGTGTCACTCTACATTCCCTATGGGGAATTCAAAACCTGGCTGCAAAGTAATATTAATCAGGCACCGGGTAACAGTGCCTGAGGAAATCATCAGCGGAAGGGGTTGGGATCGCCGGCCCCGACCCGCACTACGGCAGGCGCATCGTCAGTCAGGTCAACCACCGTGGTGGGCTGTTGGCCCAGCGTACCGCCATCCAGAATCAGATCGACCAGCTTGCCAATGCTGTGCTGGATATCTTCCGGATCAGATTCCGTGAAGTCATTACCTGGCAGAATCAGCGACGTTGACATCAACGGCTCATTTAAACGTTCCAGCAACGCCAGGGCCACCGGATGTTCAGGCACACGTAAACCGATGGTTTTACGCTTTTCATTCATGAGGCGACGCGGCACTTCTTTCGTGGCTTTCAGAATAAAGGTGTACTGGCCCGGTGTATTATTTTTCAGCAGACGAAAAGCACTGTTATCCACCTGCGAATAGACCGACAGTTCAGAAAGGTCACGGCACATCAGCGTGAAATTGTGATTGCCGTCCAACTGACGAATGCGGCAAATGCGCTCCATGGCATTTTTATCTTCCAGGCGGCATCCCAGCGCGTAACCGGAATCGGTGGGATAGACAATCACGCTACCTTTATTCAGATAATCTACCGCCTGGTTAATCAGGCGCGGCTGTGGGTTATCCGGATGAATATGAAAACGTTGACTCATAACAAACCTCTTATCACCTTGCGGTGTTTATTATCTCGGTGCAAGCGCCGGGAAACGCTCCCAAACTGGCTGTACGCCGCCAGGTAGCCACAGCTTGCGCCCCAGTTCAATCCATGGGCAGGGCTGATGAAAATCAGAGCCCTGCGAACCCGCCAGGTCATGTTCCTGCGCCCACAGGCTGTGCTGTGTACGCTCATGAGGGGCCTGTTGGCACTGTGCCACCTCCATCGCGTCACCGCCGGCGGCTTTAAACCACGCAATCAGGCGTTTCAGCCACTTAGTCGAAAGCCCGTAACGCCCTGGGTGGGCCAGCACGGCGCAGCCACCGGCCTCGTGGATGGCGGTGACGGCTTCCTCAATTGTACACCAGAGTGGGGGCACATAACCGGTTTTGCCACGCGCCAGATACTGTTTGAATACCTGAACCATGGTATCCGCTTTACCCAGTTCAATAAGGTAACGTGCAAAGTGACCACGAGTAATAACCCCCTCGCCTGCCAGCCTGCGCGCACCCGCCAGTGCATCCGGAATACGGGCTTTTTCCAGCCGTTCTGCGATGCGCTCAGCACGCTGTTGACGAAACTCACGCTGTGCAGCCAGCAAGCGCTGTAGCGCGGGATGCTGCGGATCGATCTGTAATCCGACGATGTGGATCTCATGGTTTTCCCACAGCGTCGAAATTTCCACGCCCGGCACTACTTTCAAGGGCAGTTGCTGATCGATCACCGTTTGCTGCGCCTCAGCAATGCCATCGACAGAGTCGTGATCGGTGATCGCCAGCACGCCAACACGGTGGGTGACTGCACGTTGTACCAGTTCTGAAGGGGTAAGTAATCCGTCCGATGCCCGGGTATGGCTATGGAGATCGTACAGAGGAAAACGTGGGATCTCGCTCAAGATGCCGTCCTGCATTGTTGAATTTGCCGGGCATGATAACGATTTTGTTTGATGATGAAAAAGGCTATTGACTTTTCTTATGCGAACCCGTTAACTAGTACGCAAGTTCACAATACATCTCAGGGTGAAAATCATGGCTGTTAATCAGATGCTGTTCAAAGGGTGGTGGCGCAACGTTCCCAGTTTCGGGCGACGTTGTCCTGCACACTTTGTTTAATCGCCGTGCAGAACCCCTGAGCCCGCCTAGCAGCGGGCTTTTTTTTAGGCGTAATTCAGAGAATTGATCATGCCAAATGCGAAACCAACATTGAAGTTAATCACCAGCAGCGCACCGTATCGTGAAGATCCTGCTGCGGTGTTTCACCAGCTGTGTGGCGCTCGTCCAGCGACGTTGTTACTGGAATCCGCTGACATTGACAGCAAACGCAATCTAAAAAGCCTGCTGATTGTCGATAGCGCTCTGCGCATTACCGCGTTGCATAACCGCGTGAACATTCAGGCACTGTCCGAAAATGGCCGCGCACTGTTACCGCTGCTGGATGCGGCCTTGCCGGCTGAAGTCGAAATCAACGCACGCCCTGATGGCCGGGAACTGGTGTTTCATCCGGCACAGCAGGCGCAGGATGAAGACTCGCGCTTACAGTCACTGTCGGTATTTGACGCACTGCGCCTGATTCCAACACTGATTAACACTCCGGCAGATGAGCGCGATGCGATGTTGCTCGGCGGGTTATTTGCCTATGACCTGGTAGCAGGATTTGAAGAACTGCCGACGCTCAGCAGTGAACAGCGTTGCCCGGATTACTGCTTCTATCTGGCGGAAACCTTGTTGGTATTAGATCACCAGCAGCAGAGTGCGCGTTTGCAAGCCAGCTTGTTCGCGCCTTCTACCAGCGAATTCCAGCGTCTGCAAAGCCGCCTGGAGCAGTTGCACGGACAGATGTTACAACCCGCACTGCCATTGCCGGTTCAGCAAGTGCCAGAGATGACGCTGACCACCAGCCAGAGTGATGAAGACTACTGCAACGTGGTGCGTGAGATGCAGCAGGCAATCCGCGTGGGTGAGATTTTCCAGGTGGTGCCTTCCCGCCGCTTCTCCCTGCCTTGCCCTTCTCCGCTGGCCGCCTATGACACGCTGAAGAACAGCAACCCTAGCCCGTATATGTTCTTTATGCAGGATCAGGATTTCAGCCTGTTTGGTGCCTCACCAGAGAGTTCGCTTAAATACGATGCGCCTTCTCGCCAAATTGAAATCTATCCGATTGCCGGTACACGTCCGCGTGGCCGCCATGCGGACGGTTCACTGGATCGCGATCTCGACAGCCGGATTGAGCTGGAGATGCGCACCGACCATAAAGAGCTGGCCGAGCACCTGATGCTGGTGGATCTGGCCCGTAACGATTTGGCGCGTATCTGCGTACCGGGCAGTCGCTACGTGGCAGACCTGACCAAAGTCGACCGTTACTCCTTTGTGATGCACCTCGTTTCCCGCGTGGTGGGTAAGCTGCGTGAAGACCTTGATGTCCTGCACGCCTACCGTGCTTGCATGAATATGGGCACGCTGAGCGGCGCACCAAAAGTCCGCGCAATGCAGCTGATTGCCGCGGCTGAAGGTACGCGTCGTGGCAGCTATGGCGGGGCCGTCGGTTACTTCACCGCCCATGGCGATCTCGACACCTGCATCGTCATTCGCTCGGCCTATGTTGAGGACGGTGTTGCGACCGTGCAAGCGGGTGCCGGTGTGGTACTCGACTCCAACCCGCAGGCGGAAGCGGACGAAAGCCGTAACAAAGCGCGTGCGGTACTGCGCGCCATTGCCAGCGCCCATCACTGTAAGGAGATTTTCTGATGGCCGATATCTTACTTCTCGACAACATCGACTCCTTTACCTACAACCTGGTGGATCAGCTGCGCGCCTTTGGCCACAACGTGGTGATTTACCGTAACACCGTGCCAGCGGCGCTCTTAATCGAACGCCTACAGCAGATGGAAAATCCCATTCTGATGCTGTCACCTGGCCCTGGCGCACCTAAAGATGCAGGCTGCATGCCTGAGCTGCTCCAGACCCTGCGTGGTCGGCTGCCGATTATCGGTATCTGCCTGGGCCACCAGGCGATTGTAGAAGCCTACGGCGGACATGTGGGTCAGGCAGGTGAGATCCTGCACGGTAAAGCCTCTGCCATCAGCCATGATGAGAGCGAAATGTTCCGTGGATTGAGCAACCCACTGCCCGTTGCCCGCTATCACTCACTGGTTGGCAGCAACACCCCGGCGGACCTGACCATTAACGCCAGCTACAACGGGATGGTGATGGCAGTGCGTCATGATGCCGATCGCGTGTGCGGTTTCCAGTTCCATCCCGAATCTATTCTCACCACTCAGGGTGCGCGTCTGCTGGAGCAGACGTTGGCCTGGGCGCTGGCGAAGTAACAGGAAGATGACTATGCAAGCAATTCTGGAGAAACTGTATCAGGCCGAGACGTTGAGCCAGGCGGAGAGCCATAGCCTGTTCAGCGCAATTATTACCGGGCAACTGGAGCCCACACAGCTGGCAGCGGCGCTTATCGCGATGAAAGTGCGCGGTGAAACCCCGGCGGAGATCGCCGGTGCAGCCACCGCGCTGCTGGAAGACGCGCGCCCCTTCCCGCGTCCGGATTATGCCTTCGCGGATATCGTCGGAACGGGCGGTGACGGTAGCAACAGCATTAATATTTCCACCGCCAGCGCATTTGTTGCCGCAACGTGTGGTGTCAAAGTGGCTAAACACGGTAACCGCAGCGTCTCGAGCAAATCCGGCTCTTCAGACCTGTTGGCCGCCTTTGGCATCAGCCTGGATATGCCAGCACCGCAAGCGCGGAAAGCCCTGGACGATCTCAACGTGTGCTTCCTGTTTGCCCCGCAGTATCACACCGGTTTCCGCCACGCGATGCCTGTGCGCCAACAGTTGAAAACCCGCACGCTGTTTAATGTACTGGGGCCGTTAATCAACCCCGCGCGCCCTCCTCTGGCGGTGATTGGCGTCTACAGCGCCGAGCTGGTTGGGCCGATTGCTGAAACCCTGAAAGCGTTGGGTTATCAGCGTGCCGCAGTGGTACACGGCGGTGGAATGGATGAAGTGGCCATTCACAGCGTGACCCATGTTGCTGAACTGCGTGATGGCGAAATTACCCGTTATCAACTGACGCCAGAAGACTTTGGTTTTGGCTTCCGTCCGCAGGAATCTCTGGCGGGCGGAACCCCGGAAGAAAACCGTGACATTCTCACGCGATTACTCCAGGGTAAGGGCGAGCGAGCCCATGAAGAAGCGGTTGCGATGAATGTGGCCCTGCTGTTGAAAGTGTTTGGGAATGAAGATTTGCGTGACAATGCGCAGCGTGCGCTGACTGCGATCCACAGCGGTCAGGCCTATGAACGTGTTGTTGCTCTGGCAGCAAGAGGATAATCATGCAAGGTACGATTTTAGCGAAAATTGTGGCAGACAAAGCCGAATGGGTAGCAGCACGTAAGCAGCAACAGCCTTTAGCCACCTTCCAGCATCTGGTTGAGCCGACAGCGCGTAGTTTCTACGATGCCCTGCACGGTAAGCACAGCGCGTTCATTCTGGAGTGCAAAAAGGCTTCTCCGTCTAAAGGACTGATTCGGGAAGATTTCGATCCCGCGACGATTGCCGCTATTTATCGTCCGTTCGCTGCTGCGGTTTCCGTCCTCACCGACGAAAAATATTTCCAGGGCAGCTTCGATTTCCTGCCTATCGTCAGTCAGGTCCTGACCCAGCCCGTGCTGTGTAAAGACTTCATGATTGATGAATACCAGATTTATCTGGCACGCCACTATCAGGCAGATGCCATTCTGCTGATGCTCTCGGTGCTCGACGACGAACAATACCGTCATCTGGCTGCCGTCGCCCATAGCCTGAAAATGGGCATTCTGACCGAAGTCAGTAATGAAGAAGAGCTGGAACGCGCCATTGCGCTGGAAGCCAAAGTGGTGGGTATCAACAATCGCGATCTGCGTGATATGTCGATTGACCTGAACCGGACTCGCCAGCTAGCACCGCGTCTGGGTGCCGGTGTCACCGTGATTAGCGAGTCAGGCATTCACAACTATCGCCAGATTCGTGAGCTGAGCCATTTTGCTAACGGCTTCCTGATCGGTTCCGCATTGATGGAAGAGCAGGATCTCCCCGCCGCGGTACGCAGGGTGATTCTGGGTGATAACAAAGTCTGTGGCCTGACGCGAGCTGAAGATGCGCGTGCAGCCTATGAAGCGGGCGCCCTCTTCGGCGGCCTGATTTTTGCCCAGGGTTCGCCGCGTCAAATTGATGCTGAACAGGCGGCGTCAGTGCAGTCAGGTGCCCCGCTGAGCTATGTTGGCGTGTTCCGTAATGCCCCAATCAGTGAGGTGCATGACCTCGCTACGAGCCTAAAGCTGAAAGCGGTTCAGCTGCATGGTGATGAAGACCTGGCCTATGTGGCGGCGCTGCGCCAGCAACTTCCGGCTGAAATCCAGATCTGGAAAGCATTGAAAGTTGAGGCAGATCTTCCTGCGCGCGATTGGGCACATATCGATCGCTACGTGTTGGATAACGGCAACGGCGGCACGGGCCAGCAATTCAACTGGCAACTGCTAGAGGGGCAAGATTTAAGCAACGTGCTGTTGGCTGGCGGACTGAATGCCGATAACTGCGTCGAAGCCGCACAACTGGGCTGTGCCGGTCTGGATTTCAACTCCGGCGTTGAGCAGGCCCCCGGCATCAAAGATGCCGCCAAAATCGCGGCTGTTTTCCAGAAGCTGCGCGCGTACTGAATTTACCAGGCCTGCATAATGCAGGCTGGAGAAAAGGAAAAAGAAGATGACGTTACTGAACCCCTACTTTGGTGAATTTGGCGGTATGTACGTACCCCAGTTGCTGATGCCTGCTTTAGAACAGCTTGAAGCGGCTTTCGTTGAGGCACAAAAAGATCCCGAATTTCAGGCAGAGTTTACTGACCTGCTGAAAAATTACGCAGGCCGTCCCACCGCACTGACACTGTGTAGCAATCTGACCAAAGGCACCAAAACTCGCCTGTACCTGAAGCGCGAAGATCTGCTGCACGGCGGTGCGCACAAGACTAACCAGGTACTGGGCCAGGCACTGCTGGCTAAGCGTATGGGTAAGAAAGAGATCATCGCTGAGACGGGTGCGGGACAGCACGGTGTTGCGTCGGCGCTGGCCTGTGCTTTGCTGGGTATGAAATGCCGTATTTACATGGGCGCGAAAGACGTTGAACGTCAGTCACCTAACGTATTCAGAATGCGTTTGATGGGCGCAGAAGTGATCCCGGTACACAGCGGCTCAGCCACCCTCAAAGATGCCTGTAACGAAGCGCTGCGTGACTGGTCTGGCAGCTATGAAACGTCACACTACATGCTGGGTACTGCGGCTGGCCCACACCCCTTCCCGACCATTGTGCGTGAATTCCAGCGCATGATTGGCGAAGAGACCAAAGCGCAAATCCTCGAAAAAGAGGGGCGTCTGCCGGATGCCGTGGTGGCCTGCGTGGGCGGTGGCTCGAATGCGATTGGTATGTTCGCCGATTTCATTGAAGAGAGCAGCGTGAAGCTGATTGGCGTGGAGCCTGCGGGTCACGGTATCGAAACTGGAGAACATGGCGCGCCCCTCAAGCACGGTCGTCTGGGGATCTATTTCGGCATGAAAGCGCCGATGATGCAAACAGCAGAGGGACAGATCGAAGAGTCTTACTCTATCTCCGCGGGTCTGGATTTCCCTTCAGTAGGACCGCAGCACGCGCACCTGAACAGCATTGGTCGCGCTGACTATGTTTCCATCACCGATGATGAAGCCCTGGACGCATTCAAGGCGCTGTCACGCGGTGAAGGGATCATTCCAGCCCTGGAATCTTCCCACGCGCTGGCACATGCCCTGAAGATGATCCGCGAGAACCCAGAAAAAGAGCAACTGTTAGTGGTGAACCTGTCAGGTCGCGGTGATAAAGACATCTTTACCGTACACGATATCCTGAAAGCGAAGGGAGAAATTTAATGGAACGTTATGACCAGTTATTTAAGCGTCTTAAAGCCAACAACGAGGGCGCTTTCGTTCCATTTGTGACGCTGGGTGATCCTTCCCCGGCCCTGTCGCTGCGCATCATTGATGCGCTGGTCGAAGGCGGTGCGGATGCGCTAGAGTTAGGCATTCCCTTTTCCGATCCACTGGCAGATGGCCCGACTATCCAGAACGCCACCCTGCGCGCTTTTGCCGCCGGGACAACAGTAGCCCAGTGTTTTGACCTGCTTACCCAGGTACGCCAGAAGTACCCGGAATTACCCATTGGCCTGCTGATGTATGCCAACCTGGTGTTCAGCAACGGCATTGATAATTTTTATGCCCGTTGTGCCGAAGCTGGCGTAGATTCTGTACTGGTGGCCGATGTACCGGTGGAAGAGTCAGCGCCTTTCCGCCAGGCGGCGTTGCGCTACAACATCGCTCCGATCTTTATCTGCCCACCAAACGCCAGTGACGACCTGCTGCGTCAGATTGCCTCACACGGTCGCGGGTATACTTACCTGCTGTCACGCGCGGGTGTCACGGGTGCAGAGAACCGCGCCAGCACGCCGCTGACGCACCTGGTCAACAAACTCCGTGAGTTTAACGCGGCGCCACCTATTCAGGGCTTTGGTATCTCTGAGCCAGAGCAGGTCAAGGATGCCATTGCCTCTGGGGCAGCCGGGGCCATTTCAGGATCGGCGGTGGTGAAGATCATTGAACGTCATCACAATGAGCCAGAAGTGATGCTGGAAGCGCTGAAAACTTTCGTCACCAATCTGAAAGCCGCTAGCCGCTAACGCTTTGCCGCAGAAACAACAATGCCAGCCGGGAAAAACCGGCTGGCATTTTTTTACAGGTTGTTCAGCGTATCAGTGCAGTTCAGCCCAGGCCTCTTTCCCTGCCCCCATATCGAACTGCTGCAAACGAATTTGCTGATAACGCCCCGTACACACGCCAGGCACAATCAGATGGCTGGCAAACTTCTCCAGCTCTTTCATCAGACTGTTAAATATCGGCTGTCCACTGTTATCGGCAGTGAACTGCGGGTCCATGATAATGCCTTCAAAACAGCGCTCACTCATCGCCCGGTTACCGGTTTGCGAAGCAGAACCCAGGTTGCCCAACCATACCCGATTATAACGACAGAGTTGATCGAGAACCTGATTATCACGTCCGTTAATAATGTGCGGGAAATCCTCGTCAATCACCAGACGTAAAAACGGTAACGCTTTTATCTGCTGACTGAGCCGCGTGATCTGATTAATACGACAGGCGATACCAAAGCTAATACGTACGGCTAACAAACGCTTATAACGACTAAAGTACCAGGCTTTATTTTCAATTTTGCGTAAAAACTCGCTGAATTTTACTGCGCAGGTAAACTGATCCGGATAGTAAATCCCTGTGATCCTTCCATCTTCACAATGAAGAACTGTACAAAGTTTATCCATTATTGACTCTCTTACATGGATAGCGTGGCGACCGGTTGATTCTACACTTCTTACCTGGTGCTGGCAGCATCTGTTCGATATATAAGCGCCTGATAAGTAGCTATTTTTTAATTTTAGGATTAAATACCCTTTAAAACTCCAGAGTATCGGCAGCCGAAAACACAAACTTTAGCAGAATTTTACCCGCGACACTGCGGGTTTAATATCAATTATGCAAAAGCCGACTGGAATACATCATTAGCGCTCACGCATATTAACAATGCGTCATAGCCGGGGTATTTACCGTATAACTTTCAAACCATTTACTGTCATTTGCAGTTCACGACTGCCCACATCAAAGGAGACATCATTGCGATCGCCCACCGCATACCGCGATTTGAGCACCGCATCGAACTGGGTTTTAAACGCCATCAATGCTTGCGCCAGCGTATCAACAATCTCCTGCGGCTGGTCGCTCTGGGTATCCACATAGTGCTTCTCAATACCCCGCGCGTAAAACCACTCTTCCAGCAAAAACAGCTGCTCCTGCTCATTCTGATGCGGGATATAATACGCCGCTTTGAACAGCGCCAGCATGTCAGCCAGAGTGAATACCATTGCCCTGCTCCGTTGCTTCATCCTGTCACTAAGTATAGACCGCTGTGAGGAAATAAGAATCAATGCTAATGAGACAGCGGTTTACACGGTGTAAAGTAATGGTGACTTTTTGATTTTGCCGCATCACGCAATGGCATGATGGAGATGTTATCACCCGCTCCAGCATCATGACGGAACGAACAGAGCCCACTCCAGGCCGTTTATCGCACGATTGCACGATTAACCGCTGGCACAGGTCAGGAGGTATGCATTTAATTTTATTGCCAGAATAAGCACAAGAACGGTGCGGCCCTAATTATCTCACTGCCACAATGAAACTTTTCTTTTCATTCGCCTGTATGCGAAATCTTCCTTCTATTAAAATCTCTTAATATCATAGTAAATAATTAGCCTGCTTAATATTTTGTATTGGCCATATGCAGGATGTCGTAATTGCCCGTGCTGAACTCACCTTTACCCCTGGGGTTTCTCCCGGCATAATTCCGCATGAAAATTCATCATCAGCCAGGGATTCACAATGAAAAAAGGACTGTTACTCGCGTGCAGTATATGGGGCGGTTTGATGGTACCGACTGTGCAGGCACAACAGCCGGGCCGTAATATTGATCAACAACTGCTCAGCTGTAAAAACAAGGCCGTCAGTACGCTGGATTCACAGGATTGCTATAGCATGGCCGCCACGGCCTGGGATCACGAATTGAATGCCCAGTACCAGGCGCTGATGCAGGGTCAAAGCGATGCGTTTAAAACCCAGCTACGCACCTCACAGCGTGCCTGGATCAAATACAAAGACAGCTATTACGAAGCCATGAACGCGTTTTATCAGCAGCAACAGGGGACAATCTGGACGCTGGTGGCAGCGGAACAAAAGCTAAATGTGATCAGAGATAAAGCGCTCGACCTGTGGCGTTTACGCCAAAGTACCGATTTAGCAGGATAACGCGTAATGGCCCTGTTGACAGGGCCACCGCGTGAGATTAGAAACGATAGCCAACGCCGAAGAAGAATACCCATGGATCAATGCGGGTATTAATGCTTTGCCGTTCTCCGGCTGCTTTAAAGCGCACTTTGGTGTCAATATCCATGTACCAGAGCGATGCATTTAACATCCAGTGGTCGTTCAATTGATAGTCCAGCCCCACCTGACCCGCCGCACCCCATGAATTTTTAACGCTGAGATCGCTCAGGCCCGCGTCCTGTCCGGTTTGATTAAAATGTGCATCAAAGAAGTTGGTGTAGTTAATCCCTGCACCAATATAAGGCTGGAACGGGTTTTTCGGATCGAGGAAATAGTACTGTGCCATCAGCGTCGGCGGTAATTGTCGTACGGTAGCGAGCGTGCCCGTGGCGTGCAAGCCCACTTTGTGACGAAACGGCGTTGCAGCCAGCAGTTCAACACCAATATGATCGGTTGCCATATAGGTAAATGTCAGGCCAAGTTGGGTATTGTTATCGACTTTAAAGCCCCCCATGCCCAGCACATTATCCGAACCTTCATTCGGACGTACGGTGGCACTTCCCGCTCTGATAAAGAAATCTCCAGCCTGATGAGCCAGTGCAACTTGTGGTAACAGGGCGGCTAATAGCCATGCGCATTTTGTCAGTTTCATCGACACTCCTTGCTAAATGAAATAAGCAGAAAAAAATTCAGCCCCGTTTCTAGACCTTTTAGGCACAAATTGCACCCTCTACCTTTATTCATCATCCGCTATAAGGCATTAGATTGATCTCGATCAATTAAGCCTAATGTTTTAACCCGCAGAGAGGCATTTCAGAAAAATTGCAACGCCGATAAACTCAAGCACGATAAGGCCGCAGGCTTTACCCCTTTAGAAAAGCCATTACAGAACTTAATCAACTCACTGAAAACTCATTAGTCAGCATCATCAATATGATCGTTTCACGCTGGAGAAGAGGCTATGCATTATCAGTCGCTGCTAAATGTTATTCGAGCATCACTCTATAAACCGGAGGAGTTTAAGTTCGTTACTGGAAATCACAGCGACATCAGCGTTTTCATTAAAAATGGCCACATTATGGGTTTCACCCGCATCCTGGAAAATAGCGACAATGCCTGCCTGACTTTTTATCGCTATGGGCTTTACGATTATGACCAGCACTTACTGTATCGCTGCGAATGTCTGTTTTCGGCCAGAAAAGAGTACTCGTTTGCTGACTGGATGCTGATGTGCCCCGTCAATCGTTTTTCACTTTGCGATGCGACACTCGAGCAATTTCTCAGCCCGCCGCCGCCATAAAAACAGACGCACTGAGCACTATTTACCCATCTCCCCCAGTGTGAGGTTTTTTTTTCACGCATCTTTACCTGTTATGACATAAAGTTATGCCATTGCCGCTGCCAGCTACACGTCATACCATGTACAATCCCCCGGTTAACTAAACCGGTTTGTCCAAGGAGTGTGCATGTCTATCACGGCGAGTTCGTTATACCGTGAAACTGGAAATTTTTTCCGTCATCAGTTGTTCACCACGGTACTCATGTGTCTGCTGACCGCCTTTATCACTTATGTGATCGGTCATGCCCTCACGCCGGGCGGCGATCAGCTTTCACTGCTCAACCAGAATGATGACAACGCGTCATCTCTGTTTGAACTTATCCAAAATATGTCCCCTGAACAGCAGCGTATTTTGCTGCGGGCTTCCGCTGCGGGCACCTTCGCCGCACTGATTGGCAACACGCTGCTGTTAGGCGGCATGCTGTTCCTGATCCCACTGGTCTCTTCAGGTCAACGCGTTAGCGCACTGCGAGCGATTGGGGCTTCTGCACCTGTGCTACCCAAACTGCTGCTGCAAACCTTCCTCATTACCCTGATTGTGCAAATTGGCTTTATGGTCGTAATGATACCGGGCATTGTGCTGGCCGTGCTGCTGTCACTCTCACCGGTGATGCTGGCCAATAGCAAGATGGGTGTGATTGGCGCAATGCGAGCCAGTATGGCGCTGGCATGGAAGAACGTGAGGCTGGTAGCCCCCGCAGTGATCATGTGGCTGCTGGCAAAAATTGTGCTGATGTTTTTCATCACCTCAATTCCCTCCTTGCCGACCGATCTGGCCGCAGTGTTGATCAACGCGTTAGGCAATCTGGTATCAGCCTTGCTGATTATCTATCTCAGCCGGCTGTATATGCTGCTGCGTTAACGCTTGAAAGCATCAGGAAAAACTATGAAGCAGTTACTCGACTTTCTTCCTTTAGTAGTGTTTTTTATCTTCTATAAGCTGTACGACATTTTTGTCGCTTCAGGTGCCCTGATTGTCGCCACCGGTCTGGCCTTGGTGGTGAGTTGGGTGCTGTACCGCAAGTTAGAAAAGATGACGATCTTCACCTTCGTGCTGGTGACCGTGTTTGGCGGTTTAACGCTGGCGTTCCACAACGATGAATTTATCAAGTGGAAGGTCACCGTGATCTACAGCCTGTTTGGTCTGGCGCTGCTGTTTAGCCAATGGTTCATGGCTAAGCCTTTGATTCAGAGCATGCTGGGAAAAGAGCTCCAGTTACCGGATTACGTCTGGCGTCGTCTGAATATCGCGTGGGCGCTGTTCTTCTTTGCCTGCGGTATCGTAAATATTTACGTCGCGTTTTGGTTATCGGAAGCTTTTTGGGTTAATTTTAAAGTGTTCGGTCTGACCGCGCTAACCCTACTGTTTACGCTGTTCAGTGGCATCTATATCTGGCGGAAGATGCCGCAAGAAGAAAAAAAATAATGAAAACCGCCCGGCTCAGCCGGGCTTTTTTTTCACCTGTAGAAGACCCGGAAGCAATGGAAGAGAATCGTACTACGCCGCAAGGCGAGATGGTGTTACGTACCCTGGCGATGCCAGCGGATACGAATGCAAATGGTGACATTTTCGGCGGTTGGCTAATGTCGCAAATGGATATGGGAGGAGCGATTCTGGCGAAGGAGATTGCGGAAGGGCGTGTGGTCACGGTACGCGTTGACGGCATGACCTTTCTCAAACCGGTGGCCGTTGGCGATGTTGTCAGTTGCCATGCCCGCTGCATCCGTAGCGGCACCAGTTCCATGACCATTAACGTTGAAGTCTGGATCAAGAAGGTCTCTTCGGAGCCGATTGGCCAGACCTACTGTGCAACAGAGGCGATCTTTATCTATGTTGCGGTCGATGGTGAAGGTAACCCTCGCCCACTGCCACCGGGTAAAGCGCATCAAGGGCAGCAAATCGCCTGATAATAAAAAGGCGGTCATTTGACCGCCTTTTTTACTATTCGATACTCGCGCCCCCGGTGAGGCGGAATACGATATTCATCGTGAGATTGGTTCCCGGCCGCCCTGGCTGATAACGCCATTTGCGCATCGCCTGCTTCACTTCACGTTCAAACATGTTACGTGGGTCGGCATACAGGATCTGGATGTTGCCAACGCGGCCATCGCTATCCACATCAAACTGCACCCGCACTTTCCCTTCAATACGGAGCGCATAGGCGCGTGAAGGATATTCCGGCTTACCAACGCTGACCGCCTTCGGCCCGTCACTGACGGATTGGGTTGGCGCTGGCGTTGATTTCGGCGCTGAGGTCGGTTTCACTGCATCCGTTGGCGCATCCTGCTTCACCGGGCTGGCCACTTTTGCCGGTTCCTGGCGTGGTTTTTCTTCACGCTTAGGCTCCACACGCTTGTGTACCGGTTTCGGCTTCGGCTTTGGAATCGGTTTAGGAATCGGAACGGGAACCGGCTTAGGCGGTTCAGGATCGGGAACCGGTTCAGGTTCTGGCTCAGGTTCGGGTGCTGGCGGCTGGACTTCAGCCGGTGCAGGCTGAGGCTGAACCACCGGAGCCACTAAGGACACGCTGATGGGCTGTGATGCTTTGGGCACCTCAATAACCTGATGCAAAGAAGCATACAGGATGCCACCAATCACTCCACCGTGCAGCACAACGGAGAACAAGACAGAAAGAGGCGTTCGTTTCGGCAAAGGCGTAGTCAGCGTGGTCATAACAGTCAAATTCATTGAGTGAAGCGCCGATTGTAAATGCAAATAGCAATCAGTTTCAATAATCAGCTGCGATCTGCTGAAAGAAAAGCCAGTATTACCCCAAAAGGCTGTCTAAAACGGCGGTGATTATCTTTCGTTTGCACTCTGATTAACGATCACTTAACGTGTTGCCAAATTTGACGCTCAACAGGAGCTGTAAAGTGCTTTACGTCATTTATGCTGAAGACCACGCTGATTCACTGGAAAAACGCAACTCGGTACGCCCAGCGCACGTTGCCCGACTGCAACTGCTGCGGGATGAAGGTCGCTTAATTATTGCCGGCCCAATGCCAGCGGTAGATAGCAATGAACCCGGCGCGGCAGGTTTTAGCGGCTCGGTCATTATTGCTGAATTTGCTTCGCTGGAGTCAGCGCAGTCATGGGCCAATGATGATCCTTACATTGCCGCAGGCGTTTACCAGAACGTCAACGTGAAGCCTTTCAAGCGCACTTTCTGATTTGTTTAGCGCAGTGAGCGCTTAGGCTCGCTGCGTGATTTCGGAGTTGTCATGCAGGCGTTAATTCTCGCCCTTCTTCTGTTAATCGCGGTTTTGCTGGGAAGCGCACTTTGGCTCTGGCGTCGCCGTGGCTGGCGCAACCGTAAACATCAAATCGTATTTTTGATTGTGCTGGCCGCAGCCCTGCAGTTGGTCAATATCAAATTGTTCACCACAGGACTGTAGCGCTTCAGGCGTTTTGAGTGATAAATAAGATGGCGCGGCGCTGCTGTTGCGCCAGCTGATAGCGAATGCCGGTAATGCGCTTGTAACGACGTGACTGCCCTTCCAGCCAGCGGGAACGACGACGTTGCACCTGACGCATCATTCTCCAGCGCGTAACTTCACTTCTGCTTTTTCTCATTTTCCCCTCACCCTCAGTCATCTGGACGCGGAGCATTATAAAGATTTGTTGCTAAATGCCAATTCGGTTTGCTTATCGTCATACAAATCTGTCAGGGGTTTCGTAATCTGGCATCTCAACGTAAACTTTGACCCTCAGTGCATGAAACGGATGTTCAATTAATGACCCTCTTTTATACCCTGGTCAGCGGTTTACTGGTTTTTGGCTACTGGCTGCTGATTGCCGGGGTAACGCTGCGTATTTTGATGAAACGCCGTACCGCCACCTCCGCGATGGCGTGGCTGCTGGTGATTTATATTCTGCCGCTGGTGGGTATCATCGCTTACCTGTTGTTTGGCGAACTCAATCTCGGCAAGCGCCGTGCGGAACGTGCCCGCGTCATGTGGCCTGCGACTGCCAAATGGATGCAGGATCTCAAAACGTGTCGCACGATTTTTGCCACTGAACACAGCAGCGTGGCGCAGTCCCTGTTCCAGCTGTGTGAAAATCGCCAGGGCATTGCCGGGGTCAAAGGCAATCAGTTACAGCTGTTAACCCGCGCTGACGATGTGATGCAGGCACTGATTCGTGACATACAACTGGCGCGCCATAACATCGAAATGGTGTTTTATATCTGGCAACCCGGCGGTCTGGCGGATGAGGTAGCACAGACATTAATGGGCGCAGCACGGCGTGGCGTACACTGCCGTCTGATGCTGGATTCCGCAGGCAGCGTGGCCTTTTTCCGCAGCCCGTGGCCGATGCTGATGCGCAGCGCCGGTATTGAAGTGGTTGAGGCACTGCAAGTCAGCGTACTGCGCGTATTTCTCCGGCGGATGGATTTGCGCCAGCATCGGAAAGTGGTGCTGATTGATAACTATATTGCCTACACTGGCAGCATGAATCTGGTTGATCCCCGCTACTTTAAACAAGATGCAGGTGTCGGACAGTGGGTCGATTTAATGGCGCGTATGGAAGGCCCGGTCGCCACCACCATGGGGATCGTGTTTAGCTGTGACTGGGAAATAGAAACCGGCAAACGCATTCTGCCCCCACCACCTACCAACACGATCATGCCGTTTGAGCAAGAGAGCGGGCATACCATTCAGGTTATCGCCTCAGGCCCTGGCTTCCCGGAAGAGATGATCCATCAGGCATTACTCACCGCCATCTATTCCGCGCGTGAACATCTGGTCATGACCACCCCGTACTTTGTGCCCAGCGATGACCTGCTCCATGCCATTTGTACCGCGGCCCTGAGAGGGGTTGAAGTCAGCATTATTCTCCCGCGACACAATGACTCAATGCTGGTCGGCTGGGCTAGCCGGGCCTTCTTTGCCGAAATGCTGGAAGCGGGGGTAAAAATTTATCAGTTCGAAGATGGCCTGCTGCACACCAAAAGCGTGCTGGTGGATGGGCAGCTAAGCCTGGTTGGCACAGTAAACCTGGACATGCGTAGCCTGTGGCTAAATTTTGAAATTACCCTGGTGGTGGATGATGCCGGTTTTGGCAGCGATCTGGCCTGCGTACAAGATGATTACATCGCGCGTTCACGCCTGTTAGACCGTCAGCGCTGGGCAAAACGTGCCTGGTGGCAGCGCATCGTTGAACGACTGTTTTACTTCTTCAGCCCTTTACTGTAAAACGAGCCACAATGTGATGCAGTAAGGGTTAACGGGAACCATCATGGACTTAAATAATCGCCTTAGCGAAGATGAAACGCTGGAACAGGCTTACGATATTTTTCTTGAGCTGGCTGGAGATAACCTCGATCCCGCCGATATCATCCTGTTCAATCTGCAGTTCGAAGAGCGCGGCGGTGCCGAACTGTTTGATCCCTCCGATGACTGGCATGAACACGTTGATTTCGATCTGAATCCGGACTTCTTCGCTGAAGTGGTGATTGGCCTGGGTGAAGCAGACGGTGAACCGATCACTGATGTGTTTGCACGCGTGCTGCTGTGCCGCGAGAAAGACCATAAGCTCTGCCACATTCTGTGGCGTGAGTAAGAGAGAATAAAGGGCACCCTACGGTGCCCTTTTTCTTATGGCTTACAGCGGATCCACTTTCAGACAAGACACCGCATGGCGGAAGCTGCCTTCCAGCAAAGGTTCGGTGCGCGCGCACTCAGGCCCGGCAATCGGGCAGCGCGTGCGGAACACACAGCCTGATGGCGGATCAATCGGTGAAGGCAGTTCTCCCTGCAACAGCTGAATTTTCTTATTCCGCTCAATGTCGGGATCGGGGATCGGCACCGCTGACATCAGTGCGCGCGTGTAAGGATGTTGCGGGTGGCGATACACTTCTTCCCACCTCCCCAACTCCACTGCATGTCCGAGATACATCACCAGGACCCGGTCAGAGATGTGCTTAACCACGGCCAAATCATGCGCGATAAAAATCAGCGACAGGCCCATTTCACGCTGCAACTGTTGCAGCAAGTTCACTACCTGCGCCTGAATGGACACATCCAGCGCTGACACCGGTTCGTCGCAGATAATCAGCTTCGGCTCGAGAATCAAGGCGCGTGCAATGCCGATACGTTGACACTGGCCGCCGGAAAATTCATGCGGGTAACGGTTAATCAGGTTTGGCAGCAGCCCGACTTTCAGCATCATGCCTTTCACCCGATCGCGAATTGCCTCGCGTGAGAGTTCAGGATGATAGGTGCGTAACGGTTCGGCGATAATATCCCCTACCGTCATACGCGGGTTTAGCGAGGCCAGCGGGTCCTGGAAAATCATCTGAATGTCGCTGCGCGCAGCGCGCCACACCGCTTCGCTCTGCCCGAGCAGATCGCTGCCCAGCCAGCTCACCCGACCACTGGAGGCTTTCACCAGCCCAATGATTGCACGAGCCAGCGTCGATTTGCCACAGCCTGACTCCCCCACCACTCCCAGCGTTTCACCGGGGTAGAGTCGTAAGCTTACGCCCTCAACCGCCTTCAGGGTTTTGTGCTCGCCACCAAACCAGCGTTTGCCCTGTTTTACATCAAAATGCACACGCAGGTTTTCGACTTCTAACAACGGGGTACTTTCTGCATTGATCGTCATACCAGCTCCTCCACCGGTTTGAAGCAGGCACGCAAACGCTGCGGCGCAAACGGCGCCAGCGCCGGAGACTGACTACACACGGGCATGGCATGGGGACAACGTGGCTGGAACGGGCAGCCCGTAGGCAAGTGCAATAAGTTAGGTGGATTACCTGGAATCGTCACCAGGCTCTCCCCTTCGGTATCCAGCCGGGGAACTGCGCTGAGCAAACCTTGTGAATAAGGGTGAGTGGGATGATAAAAAATATCGCGGGCGCTGCCATATTCCATGGTCCGCCCGGCATACATCACCAATACTTTGTCGCAGATCCCCGCCACCACGCCAAGATCGTGGGTGATCATAATGATGGCCGTATTGAACTCGTGCTTGAGTTCATTCAGTAATGTCATGATCTGCGCCTGCACCGTCACATCCAACGCGGTGGTTGGCTCATCGGCAATCAGCAGTTTAGGTCGACACAACAGCGCCATCGCGATCATCACACGCTGGCGCATCCCACCGGAAAATTCATGGGGGTACATCTTCATGCGTTTACGCGCTTCCGGCATCTTCACCGCATCCAGCATCTGCACCGCAGCGGAAAAGGCTTCCGCCCGCCCCATACCTTTATGCAACTGCAACACTTCCGTCAGTTGCTCTCCCACCCGCATGTAGGGGTTTAGCGAGGTCATGGGGTCCTGGAAGATCATCGCTATCTGCTCAGCACGTAACTGATTCAGCTTTTTCTCTGGCAGATTGAGGATCTCATCGCCATTGAAACGCGCGGAACCGCTGATCCGGCCATTCTTTGCCAGTAATCCCATTAAAGCAAACGCGGTCTGTGATTTACCAGAGCCAGACTCTCCGACAATGCCGAGAGTTTCACCGGCACGGAGGGAAAAATTAAGATCGTTTACTGCGGTCACATCGCCATCGTGGGTCTTAAAGGTGACGCGCAGATCCTGCACCTCCAACAGCAATGGATTTCCGGCCCTGGCGTGCTGCGCCGATTGAATATCATGCAGAGTCATGGCAGTTCCTCAACGATCTTTCGGGTCGAGCGCATCACGCAGCCCGTCGCCGATAAAATTAAAACAGAACAGCGTTACCACCAGAAACCCGGCAGGAAACATCAGTAACCACGGGGAGACTTCCATTGAGTTCGCCCCATCGCTGAGCAGCGCCCCCCAGCTACTCAGGGGTTCCTGCGTGCCCAGGCCGAGGAAGCTCAGGAAAGATTCAAACAGAATCATATTCGGCACCAGCAGTGAGGCGTACACCACCACCACACCCAGGACGTTGGGTACAATGTGGCGCAGTACAATACTGAAGGTTGAAACACCACCAACCTGCGCCGCCTCAATAAACTCCTTACGTTTCAGGCTCAGGGTTTGACCGCGCACGATACGCGCCATGTCCAGCCATGACACCATCCCGATCGCCACAAAGATCAGCAGGATGTTGCGGCCAAAAAAGGTCACCAGCAAAATCACAAAGAACATGAACGGAAAGGCGTTGAGAATTTCCAGCATGCGCATCATTAACGAATCGGTTTTGCCGCCCAGATAACCGGCCAAAGCGCCGTATAACGTGCCGACAATCACGGCGATCAGCGCGGAAGCCACCCCCACCATCAGCGAAATACGTCCACCAATGGCTACGCGCACCAGCAGATCGCGCCCGGAAGAGTCGGTACCAAACCAGTGGCCCGATGTGGTGTCTGGCGCGCTGGACATCATGCCCCAGTCCGTATCATCAAACGCAAAGTGGGAGAGCAGTGGTGCAAAAATGACAAACAGCGTAATGACCAGCAGTACCAGTAAACTGAATAACGCAGCGCGGTTATGGACAAAGCGACGGCGTGCGTCCTGCCACAGACTACGGCCTTCGACTTCCAGCTTTTCACTGAAAGCTTCCAGAGCCACGCTGTTTTTCTTACCTGACATCATAGCGAACTCCGGATTTAGTAGCGGATTTTGGGATCGATTACGGCATACAACACGTCAACAATGGCATTAAACAGGATGGTTAATACCCCGACTAAAATGGTCAGGCTCATCACCAGTGAGTAGTCACGGTTCAATGCCCCATTGACGAACAGTTGACCAATTCCCGGTAAGCCATAAATGGACTCAATCACCATAGAACCGGTAATGATCCCCACAAACGCCGGGCCCATATAGGAAAGGACGGGTAACAGTGCCGGTCTTAACGCATGGCGTAACACGATGCGCCGCATTGGCAGGCCTTTGGCGCGGGCGGTACGAATAAAGTTAGAGTGCATCACTTCAATCATCGAGCCGCGCATAATACGTGCAATGCTGGCGATATACGCCAGAGACAGCGCCACCATCGGCAGTATCATGTAGCTCAACTGCCCTCCATTCCAGCCACCTCCCGGCAGCCAGCGCAGCGTAATGGCAAAAATCAGCACTAATAGCGGGGCGACGACAAAGCTCGGGATGACCACGCCGGTCATTGCCACCCCCATGACCACATAATCCCAGCGGCTGTTTTGGCGCAGCGCGGCGATAACACCCGCCGTCACTCCCAGTACCACGGCCAGTAAAAATGCCGCCAGTCCCAGCTTGGCAGACACCGGAAACGCATGAGAAACCAGATAGTTAACGGAGTAATCTTTGTATTTAAACGAGGGGCCAAAATCCCCGTGACCTAACTGCACCAGATAGTCGAGGTACTGTTTGCCAATGGGATCGTTGAGATGATATTTGGCTTCAATGTTCGCCATGACTTCTGGCGCGAGGGTTCGTTCACCGCTGAATGGGCTGCCCGGTGCCAAACGCATCATAAAAAATGAGATGGTAATCAGCACAAATAGCGTGGGGATCGCCTCTAATAGGCGACGCAAAATAAATTTCAACATAACCTTACCTGCCAGACATTTGCTTCACAAAACCTGAGGGGCAAAGC
This sequence comes from Candidatus Pantoea multigeneris, assembly GCF_011752615.1. Lineage (NCBI taxonomy): Bacteria > Pseudomonadati > Pseudomonadota > Gammaproteobacteria > Enterobacterales > Erwiniaceae > Pantoea > Candidatus Pantoea multigeneris. The sequence continues at coordinate 231,483 of NZ_VWXF01000003.1, read as the reverse complement.
CCCCCAGAGAAAGTCACTTAGTGTTTGATAATGTATAAGTTTTTGTCATAGACGTTATCCAGCGGATCTTTACCGGTATAGCCACCCACATAAGGTTTCACCAGGCGGGTGTTGGCGTAGTAGTAAACCGGCACGATGGCAGAATCTTTATCCAGGATCTGTTCTGCTTTCACGTAATCTGCGGTACGCGCTTTTTCATCGGTAGCCGCCAGCGCATCTTTCATGACGCTATCAAACTCTGCGCTCTTATAATGCGAGGTGTTATTGCTGCTGTCTGACTGCAACGTATTCAGGAAGGAAGTCGGTTCGTTATAATCTGCGCACCAGGCAGCGCGCGCCACGTCATAATTGCCCTGATGGCGCGTATCAAGGTAGGTTTTCCACTCCTGATTTTCCAGCTTAACGTCCACGCCAATATTCTTCTTCCAGATGGATGACGCAGCGATCGCCAGTTTTTTATGCAGATCGGAGGTGTTATACAGCAGGTTAAACGTTAGCGGCTTCGCGGCGGTATATCCCGCTTCTGCCAACAGTTTTTTCGCCTCTTCATTTCGCTTAGCCTGATCCCATTTGAACCAGTCTGGTGGCAGCAGTTGGTTATCAAAACCATCGGTGGCAGGCGGGGTGAAGCTGTAAGCCGGCGTTTGTCCCTGCGCCAGCACTTTGTCCACGATGATGTCGCGATCCAGGCCCAGTTTTAACGCTGTGCGTACCCGAGGATCGGTGAACGGGGCTTTCTGATTGTTGATTTCGTAATAGTAAGTGCACAGATAAGGCGTCACAACCAGCTCTTTGCCATTATCCTGCTGCAGCTTTTTAAACAGCTCAATCGGCAAGTTGTTATAGGTCATATCGCTACCGTTGCTGGAGAAGTAGCGATTGACGTCACTGACTTCTGAGCTGATCGGCAAGAAGGTCACTTTATCCAGCGTGGTATGCGCATTGTCCCAATACTCTGGATTGCGTACCACAGTCAGCTGTTCGTTGATCACATGGGACTGGACTTTAAAGGCACCATTACCTACCCAGTTCTGCGGCAGCGTCCACTGTTCGCCAAACTTCTCCACCACTGGCTTATAGACCGGTGACATTGAACTGTGGATCAGCAGTTTATAGAAGTACGGAACCGGTTCACTGAGCGTGACCTGTAGAGTGTGGTCATCCAGCGCTTTCACCCCAAGGTCGGTGATCGGCTTCTTGCCCGCAATGATCTCATCCACATTCAGCAGGTGACCATATTGCAGGTAGCTGGCATAAGGTGACGCGGTTTTTGGATCGGCCAGGCGTTCCCAACTGTAGACAAAGTCCTGGGCGGTCACCGGTGCGCCGTTGGACCATTTCGCCTCTTTGCGCAGGTGGAAAGTCCAGACCTTGAAGTCTTTATTATCCCAGCTCTCTGCAACGCCGGGGATCGGGTGCCCCTGCTCATCGCTGATCACCAGACCTTCCAGAATATCGCGGCTGACATTCGATTCTGGCACGCCTTCAATTTTATGGGGATCGAGTGACTGCACTTCACTGCCATTCCCCTTAATCAACTCTTGCTTTGCCGCCAGTTCTACGCCAGCGGGGACTTGAGCGGCCCAGGCAGAAAATTGCCCCATGCTGTTCAACGCCGCGATAACACCTAATGTAACCAGACTTTTTTTTGTGATGTGAACCATTACTTAACTCCAGTTTTATTATTTCCGCCGCGTCAGGTTGCCCGGCGATGCTTTATGTTGTGCTAACGATCACTTGTGCTGTTCTGCCCGATTTCATCGTGGTGACACAAACTCACTACAGGCTTAAGCAATTTCCGTACTCATTTGACTAAAACAACTAAAAAAAAAGCCAGCGGGCCTTAACGCATTGGAGAAATGTTACCTAAATCACAATGTGGTTATTGATTTAGCGGGATAAATCTTAATTTCCATAAAAAAATAACACGATAACCCTATGAAAAGTAATACCTAAAGCCTGATATTCGATAAGTCACGCCGTAAAAGATCGCCACCATCACTCAGTTGCGGTCAAAGCCACTTAATCAACTAAGATACCTGGATATGTGCAACGCCATTCACCACAAAGTAGCGTAATCTCAGCTTTTTGTGTTGTGATAAAAATCACAAACGTTCTGCAAATTTTGCATTGAGCAGGCGGGAGAAGTAATAAATGTGATAATGAAGGGATTATTATTAGCCAATGGCACGATTGCACCACAAAAGAACATTGCGCCCTTTTATGGTGCATTAAAAAGCAGAGTAAAAGATTCGCGCCCTGAAATAACAGAATATTTAACCAAGCAGTCCAGGAAACAGAGATTTAATTCCGGCGACAATAAACTCAATCCCCAGTGCCATCAGTAACAGGCCCATAATACGGGTAACGACGTTGATCCCTGTCTGCCCTAATACTTTCACCATCAGGGGGGCGGCACGAAACAGCAGCCAACAGCAGCCTGCAAACAGCGCAATGGCCAGGCTGAAACCGAGTAAATTTTGCCAGTTGTGATAACGGGTGCTCCAGACAATGGTCGAACTGATGGCACCAGGACCGGCCATCAGAGGCAACGCCAGGGGCACCACGCCAATACTTTCACGAATGGCCGTTTCTGACTTCTCCTGTTTATTCTGTTTATCTTCACCCAACTTACCGCTGATCATCGACATCGCAATGGTCATTACCAGAATGCCGCCTGCAATGCGGAACGAATCGATTGAGATACCAAACAGATGCAAGATGCCATCGCCGAGGAACAGTGCCGTCCAGAGGATTATCGCGACCGCAAGATTGGCGGTGAGGTTGGTTTTATTCCGTTCTGCCAGCCCCTGAAAGCGCGTCATACTGATAAAAACCGGGATGATGCCGATCGGGTTGACTAAGGCGAACAGCCCAATAAAAAACTTGATGTAGCCGGAGAGATCAAGCACGACAGTATTCAAAGACAACTCCCTGAGTAATGAGTGAACCGAACCGAAATCAGTCAGCCATTGTTAGCATAGCTTGCCCTGTTATTCAGCGCAGAATCGATGGAAAAAAATCTGGAAACCCGCCACCCATTTTACCCAAAGGCGCTAGCTGAATGGTGTCAGCTTGCGCAAAAATTGACCCAGATCATATTTTCAACCCGCATTCCGATCTACGCTATCCCCTGTCAGAGAGTCCTTTCCCCCAGCCAGACTAAATGGTTTTCGTAAACAGGCCGTTTTACACCGGTTTACGAAAAAAATTTAACTTCTCGTCAGGAGATTATTATGACTGTCAGTAATGTCACTGAACTCAACGCTCTGGTTGCCAGAGTGAAATCCGCTCAACAAGCCTATGCCACTTTTAGCCAGGAACAGGTTGACCGCATTTTCCGCGCGGCAGCCCTCGCAGCGGCAGATGCACGCATTCCTCTCGCCAAACTGGCGGTAGCGGAATCCGGCATGGGCGTAGTGGAAGATAAAGTCATTAAAAACCACTTCGCCTCTGAGTACATCTACAACGCCTACAAAGATGAGCAGACCTGCGGCGTATTAGCCACCGATAACGCATTCGGCACCATGACCATTGCTGAGCCGGTGGGTCTGATTTGCGGGATCGTCCCGACAACAAACCCCACTTCGACCGCCATTTTCAAAGCGCTTATCAGCCTGAAAACGCGCAACGGCATTATCTTCTCTCCTCATCCACGGGCAAAAAACGCCACCAATGAAGCGGCTAACATCGTGCTGAAAGCCGCTGTGGCGGCAGGCGCGCCGGCCGATATTATCGGCTGGATTGATACCCCCTCCGTTGAGCTCTCCAATGCCTTGATGCATCACCCCGATATCAATCTGATTCTGGCAACCGGCGGCCCCGGCATGGTGAAAGCCGCCTACAGTTCCGGTAAGCCAGCCATTGGCGTCGGTGCGGGTAATACGCCGGTCGTCATTGATGAAACCGCAGATATTAAACGTGCGGTAGCGTCAATCCTGATGTCGAAAACCTTTGATAACGGCGTGATCTGTGCCTCTGAGCAATCAGTGATTGTCACCGATACCGTGTATGCAGCGGTGCGCGAGCGCTTCGCCAGCCACGGTGCTTACCTGCTACAGGGGAAAGAACTGGCGGCAGTACAGGGATTAATCCTGAAAAACGGCGCACTGAATGCCGCGATTGTTGGCCAGTCTGCGCACGCCATCGCCGCGCTTGCCGGTATCAACGTCCCTGAGGATACCCGCATACTGATCGGCGAAGTGAGCCAGATTGATGAGTCTGAACCCTTTGCCCACGAAAAACTCTCGCCAACCCTTGCCATGTACCGCGCCAAAGATTTCCACGATGCGGTGGCAAAAGCAGAACAGTTGGTGGCACTGGGCGGCATTGGTCATACATCTTGCCTTTACACCGATCAGGATAATCAAAAACCGCGCGTCAGCTATTTTGGCGAACGCATGAAAACGGCGCGCATCCTGATCAATACCCCTGCCTCTCAGGGTGGGATCGGCGACCTGTATAACTTTAAACTCGCACCTTCTCTGACCCTGGGCTGTGGCTCATGGGGCGGAAACTCAATTTCTGAAAATGTCGGTCCAAAACATCTGATTAACCGGAAAACTGTCGCGATGCGAGCCGAAAATATGCTGTGGCATAAATTGCCAAAATCCATCTACTTCCGTCGTGGTTGCCTGCCGTTAGCATTGGAAGAACTGGCCGTGGATGGCGCAAAACGTGCATTTATCGTGACTGACCGTTTCCTGTTCAACAACGGCTATGCCGAGCAGGTGACGCAGGTATTAAAGCAACACGGTGTTGAAACCGACATATTCTTTGAGGTTGAAGCAGATCCGACCTTGTCTACCGTACAGAAAGGTGCGGAACAGATGCGCAGCTTCAAACCGGATGTGATCATCGCACTGGGCGGCGGATCGCCGATGGATGCGGCCAAAATCATGTGGGTGATGTATGAACACCCCACTACGGATTTCGCCGACCTTGCACTGCGCTTTATGGATATCCGTAAACGTATCTACCGCTTCCCGACGATGGGTGAGAAAGCCCGTTTTGTGGCCATCAGCACCACTTCCGGTACCGGTTCTGAAGTGACACCTTTTGCCGTGGTCACTGATGACAAGACAGGCCTGAAATATCCGCTGGCAGACTACGCATTAACGCCAGACATGGCGATTGTCGATGCCAACCTGGTGATGGAGATGCCTCGTTCACTGTGCGCGTACGGTGGGATAGATGCGGTAACGCACGCACTGGAAGCCTACGTTTCTGTTCTGGCCAGTGAGTTCTCCGATGGTCAGGCCTTGCAGGCGCTGAAAATGTTGAAGGGGTACTTACCTGCCAGCTATGCGTCAGGAGCACAGGACCCGGTTGCTCGCGAGAAGGTCCACAATGCTTCAACCATCGCTGGGATCGCTTTTGCGAATGCCTTCCTCGGGGTGTGTCACTCTATGGCGCATAAACTGGGGTCCGGTTTCCACTTAGCGCATGGCCTCTCGAATGCGCTGCTGCTGACCAACGTTATTCGCTACAACGCGAATGATAATCCGACCAAACAAACGGCCTTCAGTCAGTATGACCGCCCTCAGGCACGCCGCCGTTACGCTGAAATTGCCGATCACCTTGAGTTGTCTCAGCCAGGCGATAAAACCGCCCAGAAGATTGAACGTTTAATTGCCTGGCTGGAAGAGCTGAAAACACAATTAGGCATTCCCGCTTCGATTCGTGAGGCAGGCGTTAATGAAGCAGACTTCCTCGCGGCAGTTGATAAACTCGCCGAAGATGCGTTTGACGACCAGTGTACTGGTGCTAACCCACGCTACCCGCTGATTAGCGAGTTACGTCAGGTGATGATCGACAGTTATTATGGCCGCCCATACGTTGAGCATGGGGTGACGGCTGTGGAAACTGCGGTTGAAGAGGAAGCCGTTATCAGGAAAGGTAAAACCGGGCAAAAACAGACATCATAATGACGTCTGAGTCTGATGATAAAAAAACCCGCCATCGCGCGGGTTTTTATCTGTTACTCCGACGCTTCCTGATGGTGGAAGCCGTGGATAGCCTGAAGCGATCCCTCTTCAATCGCCTGCTTATAGTGTTTACGACACACTGAGATATACCGCTCGTTGCCGCCAATCACCACCTGCTCGCCTTCGCTAAATGGCTTACCTGTGCTATCCAGCCGTAAAACCATACTGGCTTTACGTCCGCAGTGGCAAATCGTCTTCAATTCGACCAGTTTATCCGCCCATGCCAGCAAATATTGGCTTCCACCAAATAACTCACCGCGAAAATCAGTACGCAAGCCGTAGCACAATACCGGAATATCGAGTTTATCCACCACATCAGAGAGCTGTCTGACCTGCTCTTTGGTTAAAAACTGGCATTCATCCACCAGCACGCAGTGGATAGGCTGCGCATGGTGCTGAGCGGCGATCTCTTGATCCAGGCACGTGTTGTCATTATATAGCGAGGCAGGGGCGCTAAGGCCGATACGCGAAGTCACACTGCCTGCCCCAAAGCGGTCATCAATTTCGGCAGTGTAAATCAGGGTGCGCATTCCGCGTTCCTGATAGTTCCATGAGGACTGCAACAAGGCAGTCGATTTACCTGCATTCATCGCAGAGTAATAAAAGTAGAGTTGGGCCATGAGCACTGCCTTTGAAGAACAATCAATCGCGAAGTGCCGCAGTTTATCACAATCTCCTGCTTTCGCTGCGTAAAGCAGCATCTGTTTTGTACTTAACGCGTTCAAATCACATTACTTGAATAAGTAAGATGTATCTTTAAAGTTTTTTACCGGCTGGTCAATTCCCCACTAAAATGCATGGCTCACTTGGCTTGATGAAAATAGGATTCATGAAGTCGTACAGATATTTTAATTTTGTGCTTAATTTTCTATTGCAGTAATTTTTTTCGCCAACTATTATTAACCCGCACCTCACCTATTTATATTTATTCCGAGATCAAACAAATGAGCGAAGCACTTAAAAGCCTTAACAATATTCGTACACTGCGTGCCCAGGCAAGAGAGTTTTCACTGGAAACTCTGGAAGAGATGCTGGAGAAACTGGAAGTCGTAGTGACTGAACGCCGTGATGAAGAGTCACACGTGCAGGCTGAAAGTGAAGAGCGTCTGCGCAAACTGGCCCAGTATCGTGAAATGCTGCTGGCTGATGGCATTGATCCAAATGAACTGCTGAGCGCCTTGGGTGAAGTTAAAAATGCACCTAAAGCGAAACGCGCAGCTCGCCCGGCTAAATATCAATATGTTGATGAAAACGGCGAAACACGTACCTGGACTGGCCAGGGTCGTACCCCCGCAGTGATTAAAAAAGCTATCGACGAACAGGGTAAACAGCTTGAGGATTTCCTGCTGTAATAAACCCGGCTTGTAGCAACTCGGATATCATTTCTATTTTTCACCAGGTAAAAGGAAGCTTTGCAGCTTCCTTTTTTATTGCTTTTACACGCCGTAATAATCGCGATACCAGTTCACGAATTGCTGTACACCGGTACTCACTGACGTTTGGGGTTTGAATCCTGTGATATCAAACAATGCGCTGGTATCAGCACTGGTTTCAAGCACATCACCAGGCTGCATAGGTAGCAGATTTTTCTCTGCTTTAAACCCTAATGCCTGTTCCAGCGCTTCGATATAACTCATCAAGGTCACGGGACTGCTGTTGCCAATATTATACACCCGATACGGCGCAGAACTTGTCGCTGGTGTCCCCTGCTCCACCGTCCATGCGGGATCGGCCTGCGGGATGACGTCTTGCACCCGCATAATCGCTTCTACAATATCGTCAATATAGGTGAAATCACGTTTCATCTGCCCGTGATTGTAAACATCGATGGCATCCCCAGCCAACATCGCACGGGTAAACTTAAACAGTGCCATATCCGGTCTGCCCCATGGGCCATACACGGTGAAGAAGCGTAAGCCAGTGGTAGGCAACTGATAGAGATGGGAATAGGTGTGGGACATTAACTCATTGGCTTTTTTCGTCGCGGCATACAGTGAAACAGGATGATCGACACTGTCCGCGGTTGAAAAAGGCATTTTACGGTTGAGGCCATAAACTGAACTGGAAGACGCATACAGCAGATGTTCAATTTTATGGTGGCGGCACCCCTCAAGAATATTGAGATGGCCAATCAGATTAGCATCCGCATAGGCATGAGGATTCTCAATGGAATAGCGTACGCCAGCCTGAGCCGCGAGGTGTATTACGCGCTGAAAACTATGCTGTTTAAACAGCGCAGCAATACCCTCGCGATCGGCCAATTCGCACTTGGCAAAGTGGAACTGGCCGTCTGATTTTAACAGGGAAAGACGTGATAACTTCAGGTTAACGTCGTAATAGTCATTCAGGTTGTCCAGACCAACAACCTGATGACCTGCGGCCAACAGGCGTTGGCAAACATGAAAACCAATAAAGCCTGCGGCGCCGGTAACCAGAAATTTCATACTTCCCTCGTTAATTATACAATTTGTAAAGACGCTCCGCGGCCGATTGCATAATAAACGAAACCGCGTTTGCTGAGACGCTCCGGATCATACAGGTTACGACCATCAAAGATCACGGGTTCTTTCAAACCATTTTTAATGGTATCAAAGTCCGGTGCCCGGAAATTCTGCCATTCCGTACAGATAACCAGTCCATCTGCGCCCTGCAATGCAGCCTCTTTGGTTCCCATCAAGCGGAAATCATCGCGGTTGCCATAGATACGCTGAGCTTCATCCATCGCTTCTGGATCGTAGGCCTGGATGGAAGCACCCGCTTCCCACAGCGCTTCGATCAGCACACGACTGGATGCTTCACGCATATCATCGGTATTCGGTTTAAACGCCAGTCCCCATAGCGCGAAGGTTTTACCACGCAGGTCATCACCGAAATGACGACGGATAAAACCAAACAGCTTATGCTTCTGACTGTCGTTTACATCTTCTACCGCTTGCAGCAGACGAGGTTTATAGCCGATTGATTCCGCGGTGCGAATTAACGCCTGCACATCTTTCGGGAAACATGAACCGCCGTAGCCACAGCCAGGATAGATAAAGCTGTAACCAATACGTGAATCCGATCCAATGCCCTGACGTACTTTCTCAACGTCTGCACCCAATTTTTCGGCCAGATTTGAGATTTCGTTCATGAAGCTGATCTTGGTCGCTAACATGCAGTTAGCCGCATACTTCGTCAGCTCCGCACTGCGGATATCCATCAAGATCATACGATCGTGATTGCGGTTAAACGGTTCATACAGTTCACGCAGCAGATCAACCACTTCGTCGTTGTCGGTACCGACAACGATACGTTCCGGACGCATACAGTCAGTGACTGCTGCACCCTCTTTCAGAAACTCTGGGTTAGAAACCACGTCGAATGAGAGATCAACGCCACGGGCTTTGAGCGTTTCATTCATTACGGCACGCACTTTATCTGCAGTGCCTACCGGAACCGTGGATTTATCCAGAATCACTTTGTGATCCTGCATATGTTGCGCGATGGTACGCGCCACCGCAGTAACATATTTCAGATCGGCTGAGCCGTCTTCATCTGGCGGCGTTCCCACGGCGATAAACTGCATTACCCCGTGATTTACCCCGTCTTCCGCATTGGTGGAAAACTTCAGACGACCCGCTTCGTAGTTTGACATGACAAGTGGCGTCAAACCCGGTTCGAAAATTGGGATAATACCCTTTTTCAGGTTCTCTACTTTGGTTGCGTCGACATCAATACATAAGACATCATGCCCGACTTCGGCCAACACCGCCGCCTGAACCAGACCGACATAGCCGATACCAAATACAGTAACTTTCATTGAGCTATCCTGTGTTGATCAGTTATTTTTTGTTACCGACCGCGCTCTCAAGCCATTGAGAGAAGTCTTTACCCAGCACCGGATGGCGTACGCCATACTCGACGAATGCCTGCATGTAGCCCAGTTTGTTACCACAGTCATGGCTTACGCCAGTCAGGTGATAAGCTTCAACGGTCTCTTTTTCCATCAGCATGGCGATAGAATCCGTTAACTGCACTTCACCGCCTGCACCTGGAGGGGTTTTCGCCAGCAGAGGCCAGATATCTGCAGAGAGTACATAACGACCCACCACAGCAAGATTTGAAGGTGCTTCAGCTGCTTTAGGTTTTTCCACCACGCCGACCATCGGTGCGCTTTCGCCTGCGTTCAGGCTGGCACCTTTGCAGTCCACCACGCCGTACGCGGTCACGTCCGCTACTGGCTCAACCATGATCTGGCTGCGGCCAGACTCTTCGTAACGGCTCAGCATCTGCGCCAGGTTGTCTTTGGAGAGATCAGATTCGTATTCATCGATGATCACGTCTGGCAGGATCACCGCAAACGGCTCATCACCCACTAATGGGTGGGCGCACATCACGGCATGGCCCAGACCTTTGGCGATACCCTGACGTACCTGCATGATGGTGACATGCGGTGGGCAAATAGACTGGATTTCATCTAACAGCTGACGCTTAACGCGTTTTTCCAGCATCGCTTCCAGTTCAAAACTGGTGTCGAAGTGGTTTTCAATAGAGTTTTTAGACGAGTGCGTAACCAGAATAATTTCGTTAATTCCCGCTGCAATGCATTCGTTAACGACATACTGGATCAGTGGCTTATCAACCAGCGGCAACATCTCTTTTGGAATCGCTTTTGTTGCAGGCAACATACGGGTGCCCAAACCAGCAACAGGGATTACCGCTTTCTTTACCTTGGATTTGAAGCCAGACATCAAGATACCTCTCTAATAGGCCGCTCAAGTTAATACTTGATAAGTCGGTTAAAAACGAAATGAGTATACATACACTCGTGAGTGGATTTATCCTGGAAGGGTTCAATCCGCTGAATTTAAGACAATTGCCTAAGTGTAAAGCTTAGAGTTGGCCCTGTCTTTAAGGTTCAGCGAATTAAAAATTATCTGCTTATTCTTCGCTCGAAAGCATCAATCGGAGACGCCCACCGGCTCCCCAAACGTGGCATTGCCAGCGCTCAGCCCGTTGGCTTATCTGATTTAGATAGGTATTCCCTGTTGTGCCTAACGGAACGCCGTTACTGAGTTGTATTTGATGGGATTGTATATCTAACGTCGCGTTTAAACCGGCAGACACCAGAATCAGGTTTTTTAAACCACTGTGGTAGTAGCCGACTAAAAGCGGGAACTGCCCGGTGAGGTTCGCCTGTTTTAACAAGAGATTGACCTGGCGTAATAAACCGTTAAGTTCAGGCAAACGCTGTTTTTGCCCAGAAAGCTGCTCCTGCAACAGGCCGTTAAATAAGGCTCGCAGTAACAATGCCGCCAGTACGCCGTTATCCCCGGCGCGAGTGACGTCCAGGCAGTAGAATGCCAGGTCATTATCGGAGAGAGCAGCAATGTCCAGTACCAGACCGGGTTGTTCAGCCATCGTCAACTGGCGATAGTTAAAACGGCAATGGGCGACATTAAGCTGTACCGGCGGTTGTAATTGTTTGAGTAGCTTGGCTGCCGCAGGGGGATTGCTCACCAGTGCGTCCCAGTCCTGGAAAAGCTGTTCGTCCTCCTCGACTTTTGACGTGAACATCGACGGATAGAGACATTCGAAAACGGCTTCGCGAAAGCGCTCAAGATTTTTAAGCGGTTTAAGTAACACATCCTGAACACCCAAACGCAAAACATGGGCGATGTCTGCCATGTTCTCGGTGGCAGAAATGATGAGAATGGGCACGCTGTTGCCGCTCATACGGATGTGCTCAACCAGTTTCCCACCATTCATTTGCGGCATTTCAAGGTCGCATATGATTAAATCCGCGTTCTGCTGTTCCAGTAATGTGATGGCTTCCAGCCCATTTTCAGCCGGCATCGTTTTCGCCCCCAACGCCGTTAAAATACCTTCCAGCATTGAACGGAAAACGGCCTCGTCTTCAACAATCAGGATTGTTTTGCCGAGTAGTGGTTTTTCCATTCTCTCCCCCTGCGTACCAGATAGTTCAATAGTGGTTCATAAAACTGCATTGCGCCTTTAAGAATTGACTGAAGTAGGCCCAGTTTAGAAAAATGCCACTATCTGTCTCTGATCAGTGGTACCAGTTCATCCATTTGTTTCTCTACCGCTGCCCAACCTGCCGCAATGGCTTCATCTGCGCGATGAAAATCCAGCGTCGAGATTTGTGGGCAAAACGGTTGAATAAGGACATCCGGAGGATCACCTGCCATCCGGTTGCGTTTTAATCGGTTTTCCAGCACCTGAATCGAGGTACTCATAATTTCCATCGCGCCGGGCGTCTGGCTTATGCGCCGCTGGCGCAGGCCCGTAATGCGCTGACGAATTTTTTTGCCCCAGCTCAGCGCCTCTGCGGCTGCGGCTTCTTCACTGCTTTGTGGGGTGACCGACAATAAATCTTGCTGCATCAAGTGCGCATCATGTTGTAAGTCCACTGCGATAACGATGTCAGCACCCAGCGCTCGGGTGAGCGAAACGGGCACCGGATTGACCACCGCACCGTCCACCAGCCAGTAACCGTTGTAACTGACAGGAGGGAGTAAGCCCGGCATGCTACAGGAAGCGCGTACCGCCTGGTGCAGTTCACCTTCCGTCAACCAGAGCTCACGGCCAGTACTCAGATTGGTTGCCACGACGCCAAACGGCTTAAGACTCTGTTCCAGCGTCTTTTCACCAATCAGCTGTCGCACATGGCTAAAAACACGTTCGCCCCGCAAGAGTCCGCCGCGCTGCCAGGAAAAATCCATGAGCCGGATGACATCCCAGTAACGGAAAGCCGTAACCCATTTCTCCATCACCGGTAAACGTTGATTGACGTAAGCTGCCCCTACCAGCGCACCCACTGAGCAACCTGCCACCACATCGATCTGAATGCCTGCTTTTTCCAGCGCGTTGATTACGCCAATGTGCGCCCATCCTTTGGCGGCCCCTGAACCGAGAGCCAGTCCAATTTTTACCTGTCTCATTTCACCTCTGGTATTGGCGTCAATGCGTAGCATCGCCGAGCAGTGTCAGCTACCATAGCAACGTTTATGATTCGTCGTTATCACTCTCAGGAGATGAAGTGTCCCAGGAATGTCCTTGCTGCAGTGGTGAGCAGTATAGCTTATGTTGCGCACCCTATATTGACGGTACGCAAATTCCCGCCACGGCAGAATGCCTTATGCGTTCACGCTACACGGCCTATGTCCAGCAAAATGCTGCTTATCTGGTTGCCACCTGGCACCCTTCTCAACAGCGGCCTGAACTTTTGCCAGCCTTAACAGAGAGTTTCGCCGGTAGCGAATGGCTGGGCTTGAATGTAACCCGTTGTTTTGCCGGACTCCATGAGAATGAAGCATTTGTGACATTTTTTGCGAGATACCGCGAAAAAGCACAACTTCACCATCTGCATGAGTGTTCGCGCTTTGTCCGTGAGGATCAACGCTGGTACTATATCGACGGTACCGCGCCTGAGCTCGGCCGGAATGATCCCTGTCCCTGTGGCTCGGGGAAAAAATACAAAAAGTGCTGTAACTGAGCCTATTGTTACTTCAACAGTTACCACCCTTTTAATGCTTTGACAGGACTCTGATTGAGATGCAAGCGCAAACCATTCAACGAAAAGTTTTACGTACTATCTGCCCGGACGCAAAAGGCCTGATCGCCAAAATCACCAATATTTGTTACAAGCACGAGCTGAATATCGTGCAGAACAATGAGTTCGTCGATCACCGCACCGGGCGCTTTTTCATGCGCACAGAGCTGGAAGGGATTTTTAACGACAACACACTGCTGGCGGATCTCGACAGCGCACTGCCTACGGGTTCAGTGCGTGAATTGCAGAGTTCTGGTCGTCGCCGTGTCGTTATTCTGGTCACCAAAGAGGCGCACTGCCTGGGCGACCTGCTGATGAAAAGCGCGTTTGGCGGTCTGGATATGGAAATTGCCGCCGTCATTGGCAACCATGAAACCCTGCGCTCACTGGTAGAACGCTTCGATATTCCTTTCGAGCTGGTAAGCCATGAAGGGTTGACGCGTGAAGAACATGATAACCGCATGGCGGATGAAATTGACCGTTATCAGCCTGATTACGTGGTGTTGGCGAAATACATGCGCGTACTGACGCCTGGTTTCGTTCAGCGTTTCCCTAATCAGATCATCAACATTCACCACTCGTTCTTACCTGCGTTCATTGGTGCACGCCCTTACCATCAGGCCTATGAGCGTGGTGTGAAGATCATCGGTGCTACCGCGCACTACGTGAATGATAACCTTGATGAAGGCCCAATCATTATGCAGGACGTGATCAACGTCGATCACAGCTATACCGCAGAAGAGATGATGCGCGCGGGTCGTGATGTTGAGAAAAACGTGTTAAGCCGCGCACTGGATAAAGTGCTGGGTCAGCGCGTCTTTGTGTACGGCAATCGCACCATTATCCTGTAATTGCCTGCTTCTGACGCTGCATTTGTGTGAGAATGCAGCGTCACGGGCAAAAAAACGGCAAACGATTCATTTTTTCATTTTCAATGCTTTACACGCTTCCGGCATTTGGTATGATGCGCCCCGCCTTAAGGCACAAACATTCAGTAAGTGGGCGGGATTCCCGAGCGGCCAAAGGGAGCAGACTGTAAATCTGCCGTCATCGACTTCGAAGGTTCGAATCCTTCTCCCGCCACCATCTGAATCGGTTTGTTAACCTGGCAACACAATTAGCGCATTACCCTGGTGGGATTCCCGAGCGGCCAAAGGGAGCAGACTGTAAATCTGCCGTCATCGACTTCGAAGGTTCGAATCCTTCTCCCACCACCATTATCTTCCTGTTTTTATTTCTGTATTACCCCCTCTAGCCTGCACAATTTTCACGCTGATTTTATCTGTCATGCGATATCACTATGGCAACGTCTTATTGCCGGTGTTAATGCTTAACTTCCGGTACAAAAGTCGTTACCATCCAGCGCTACCCCACTCACACAATGGGTCTTTCCATGAAATTTGTCTCCTTCAATATTAATGGCTTACGTGCTCGCCCGCATCAGCTAGCTGCCCTGGTTGAAAAGCATCAACCTGACGTTATCGGTCTGCAGGAAACCAAAGTCCATGATGATATGTTCCCACTCGAAGAGGTGGCGAAACTGGGCTATAACGTCTTCTACCACGGTCAGAAAGGCCATTATGGTGTTGCGCTGTTGACCAAAGCACAGCCGGTTGAAGTGCGTCGTGGTTTTGTTAATGATGATGAAGAGGCGCAACGCCGCATCATCATGGCAGAAATCCCCAGCCCTATCGGTAATATCATCGTCATCAACGGTTACTTCCCACAGGGCGAAAGCCGTGACCATCCGACCAAATTCCCGGCCAAAGCGAAGTTCTATCAAGACTTGCAAGCGCATCTGGAAACCCACCTCACCGCCGACCAGCCGGTGATGATCATGGGTGATATGAACATCAGCAGCACCGATTTGGATATCGGCATCGGTGAAGATAACCGCAAGCGTTGGCTACGCACCGGTAAATGTTCATTCCTGCCAGAAGAGCGTGAGTGGATGGACCGTCTGATGAACTGGGGTCTGGTGGATACCTGGCGTGCGCGTAACCCGGAAGCAAACGATCAGTTCTCGTGGTTCGATTACCGTTCAAAAGGCTTTGATGATAATCGTGGTCTGCGTATCGATCTGCTGTTGGCTAGCCAACCGTTAGCAGCACACTGCATTGACAGTGGCATTGATTATGAACTGCGCGCAATGGAAAAACCTTCCGACCATGCGCCAATCTGGTCAACTTTTCAGTTTTAACTGAACTTCCGCGTGGCTCTCTGCCACGCGGTCAAACACCGGTTAGCCTCAGGCTGCCGGTTTTTTTTTGCGTCTGGTTTGGGATGCTGAACGCGATTTATCCGGCGCAGAAAGACCTCGCAGCCCCTGCATCGTCGGCTGCTGCCGTGCA
The DNA here is from genome assembly GCF_011752615.1 of Candidatus Pantoea multigeneris. Lineage (NCBI taxonomy): Bacteria > Pseudomonadati > Pseudomonadota > Gammaproteobacteria > Enterobacterales > Erwiniaceae > Pantoea > Candidatus Pantoea multigeneris. The sequence goes on along the minus strand of NZ_VWXF01000003.1, from coordinate 215,593 downwards.
TGGACGATCAGGTCGGTCAGCACCGAGACCAGCGGCTGCATAAACTCATCATAGCGACAATTTTTTTCACTGATGCGCGTCAACGTCGACTCCCAGTGAGCGGTCATATCGGGCCGTGCGGCCATTTCTGGCAGCGCATGAATCAGCGCCCGTCCGGCCTCCGAAGCGTGGATATAGCGCCCCTTCTTCACTAAAAAAGTACGCCGGAACAGCAGTTCTATGATCCCGGCGCGCGTGGCTTCTGTGCCCAATCCATCCGTAGCACGCAGCACCTTTTTGAGTTCTTTATCTTGCACAAAACGCGCAATGCCCGTCATGGCTGACAGCAGTGTGGCATCCGTAAAGGGGCGCGGTGGCTGAGTCTGTTTTGCCAGGACTTCCCCGCGCTCACACAGCAAGTTATCGCCTTTGGCCACCACCGGCAGTGGCATGCCATCGTTCTCTTCATCGCGTTCTTTGTTGCCTAACAGAGCACGCCAGCCTGCCTCGGCGAGGAAACGGGCTTTAGCAACAAATTTGCCACCATTGATCTCCAGATCGATGCCACATTTGCGGAACACCGCATCCGGGCAGAACTGCATCAAATATTGCCGTGCAATCAGCTCGTAGATCTGTTGTTCATTACTGTTCAGTTTGACCGCACTGCTACGGGCAGTGGGGATAATCGCGTGGTGCGCGTCCACTTTTTTATCATCCCAACAGCGGTTCCGCCGCTCAGGATCGAAGTCCGCCGGTGGGGTTAACGCGTTTTGATGCACCTGAATTGCGTTCAATACGCTATGACGGCCAGCAAAATGTTCTTCCGGCAGGTAACGGCTGTCGGAACGTGGATAGGTAATCAGTTTGTGGGTTTCATACAGGCGCTGACAGAGATCGAGCACCTCTTGCGCACTAAAGCCAAAACGTTTCGCCGCTTCGATTTGCAGGCTAGAGAGTGAAAATGGCAGCGGTGCAGGTTCGGTTTCGCGCTTATCGTTATAAGCGGTGACCAACGCAGGTTTGCCGCCAATTCGTTCTGCTACGTGATCGGCTAACGGGCGATGGAGCAAACGCCCTTCCTCATCCTGCCAAGGCTCACAGGCTTCACTCGGCACCCAGCTGGCGATAAAGCGCTGCTGTTCCGGGGTGACGATGTGGGCTTTCACCTCGAAATAGTCTTTGGGGATAAAGTTTTCAATTTCTTCATCGCGTCGCACCACCAGGCCCAGTACCGGCGTCTGGACGCGGCCCACCGAGAGCACGCCATTATACCCGGCATTTCGGCCGAGTAATGTCCAGGCACGGGTCATGTTGATCCCGTAGAGCCAGTCTGCCCGCGCACGCGCCAGCGCAGAAACGCACAGGGGGATGAAGTCGCGGTTAGAACGCAACCGCCCAATCGCCCGCTCAACCGCCTGGGGATTGAGATCGTTGATCAGGCAACGCTGCACATTTTGCCGCTTCTCGGCGGGCAGTTGCAGGAAGTCCAGGACTTCGTCCACTAACAACTGCCCCTCGCGATCCGGGTCACCTGCATGCACCACTTCATGAGCCTGCGCCAGCAGTCCTTCAATGACTTTCAGCTGTTTTGCTACGGAGGGCTTCGGCTGTAAACGCCACTTCTCAGGCACAATCGGCAGGTCGGCCAGCGACCAGCGAGCAAAACGCCCGTCATACGCCTCCGGCTGAGCTTGCTCCAGCAAATGGCCCACGCACCAGGTCACCACCTGATCGTTGCCACAGGCGATAAAACCATCGCCACGGCGATGAGGTTTCGGTAAAACATCGGCGATTGCACGCCCAAGGCTGGGTTTTTCAGCAATAAACAAACGCATCGGCCCCTGGATTCTCCAACATAATGAGAGCTGACAACACAGCAGATGCGCTATGGTAGCCTGCCTTGGCAAAGCTGATAAGAGCACGCAGCGCGCTTCGCGATCTTTCGCACAGGAACTGTTCAACCGGTAAGGTAACCGGTTGAAAATGGCTAAAAAATCAGAAATAACTGATGAAAGGTGTACTGTCCACAGGCAGCACAGTGGTACTGCTTTTCAACTGCGGAGTACCCAGGTAGAGGAAACCAACAATCGCATCCTGCTCACGGCAACCAAAGGCGGCTTTTACTTTTGGATGATCCGTCCACGGGCCGCTACGCCAGATGCCATTAAAGCCCTGAGCCTGCGCAGCCATCTGCATTGCCATCACTGCACAACCGGCAGAAACCACCTGCTCCCACTGCGGTACCTTAGAATGCTCAGTACAATGTGCGACGACGGTAATAATCAAAGGTGCGCGAAACGGTGACTGGCTGGCTTTCTCAATCGCTTTCTCATCCAGTTGCTGCTCGCGAGCCGCCTGTTCCAGTAGCTGGCTGAAACGCTCACGGCCTTCATTCTCCACCAGAATAAAGCGCCAGGGCTGTAAACCGCCATGATCTGGCGCGCGTAAACCCGCCTGCAGGATATTTTCCAGCCCCTGTCCGGCTGGCGCCGGTTCTGCCAGACGCGAAGCCGATCGACGGTTTTTCAGTAATTCAAGGGCATCCATTTGCCTTCTCCATTGTCACTATTCAGGTTTTATCCTGGCACAGGCGGATTTTTTTTGTAACAGTCCGGTGTGATTTCCTGCTGACATTTCCCCTGCTGCTCTTTAGGATTAGTGCCGTTATGGAGAGCGTTTAACGCGCTCCGGTTGAGTGAATATGGAGAGTCTATGCGCACATTGTGGCGAATAATCGCAGGCCTGTTTCGCGGGATCTGGCGAGTATTGAATTTTATCCGGGAATTTATCCTCAATCTGTTCCTGATCGTGCTGATTTTGGTCGGGGTCGGGATTTGGCTACAGGTGAGTAACGGCAACAAAGAAGCGGCGGCACAGGTACAACAGGGCGCGCTGAAACTCGATCTCACTGGCGTCATTGTTGATAAGCCATCGGTCAGTAACCGTTTGAGTCGTTTGGGCCGCTCACTGCTGGGCACCAACAGCGATCGTTTACAGGAAAACTCACTGTTTGACCTCGTTGATGCCATTCGTCAGGCTAAAGGGGATAAAAACATCACCGGTATCGTACTGGATCTGCGCAATTTTGCCGGTGGTGACCAGCCTTCGCTGCAATACGTAGGTAAAGCCCTGCGCGAGTTTCGTGACAGCGGCAAACCGGTGTACGCGCTGGGTGACAGCTATAGCCAGGCGCAATACTACCTCGCGAGCTTCGCTAACAAAATTTACCTCTCCCCACAGGGCACGGTAGATCTGCACGGTTTTGCCACCAATGGCCTGTACTTCAAAGCCTTGCTGGATAAACTGCAAGTGACCTCACACGTTTTCCGCGTCGGCACCTATAAATCTGCCGTGGAACCGTTCCTGCGTGATGATATGTCTCCTGCCGCGCGTGATGCCGACAGCCGTTGGATCGGCCAGTTGTGGCAGAACTATCTCAACACTGTCTCAGCTAACCGTCAGATTACCCCAGAGCAACTGTTCCCTGGCGCACAGGGGATGTTAACCCTGCTGCAAACCCTGCAGGGTGACACGGCGAAGTATGCCTTGCAGAGCAAGCTGGTTGATGAGCTCGCCAGCCGCGCAGCGGCCGATCAACAGATGGTGAAAACCTTTGGTTGGGATAAACAAACCAATGACTATCGCAGCGTCAGCATCTATGACTACACCCTCAAGCAGCCGCCTTCCACTGCCAGTGGCAACATCGCGGTAATCCTCGCGAGCGGTGCCATCATGGACGGTGAAGAAACGCCAGGCAACGTCGGCGGCGATACTACTGCAGCACAAATTCGTGCCGCGCGTCTCGATCCGAAAATCAAGGCGATTATCCTGCGCGTGAATAGCCCAGGGGGCAGCGTTAGCGCTTCCGAAGCCATTCGTGAAGAGTTGCAGGCCGCACATGCAGCCGGTAAACCGGTGGTTATCTCCATGGGCGGTATGGCCGCTTCGGGTGGCTACTGGATCTCAACGCCAGGTGATTATCTCATCGCCAGCCCAACCACCTTAACCGGCTCGATTGGTATCTTCGGTGTGATTAATACGGTGGAGAATACGTTGAGCAGTATTGGCGTGCATACCGATGGCGTCGCAACCTCGCCGCTGGCGGATGTTGCTACGACCAAGGCCCTGCCACCGGAAGTTCAGCAGTTAATGCAGCTCACCATTGAGAACGGCTATCACAACTTTGTCGGACTGGTGGCCGCTTCACGCCATAAAACCCCAGAGCAAATTGATGCTATCGCACAGGGCCACGTCTGGACCGGTGCTGACGCGAAAGCCAATGGGTTGGTCGATGCCTTGGGTGACTTCGATGACGCCGTGAAAAAAGCGGCAGAGCTCGCTAAAGTCGCGCAACCACAGCTGAAATGGTATCAGGATGAGCCGGGTCTGGTGGACCTGCTGCTCGGACAGATGGATGCCTCTGTGCGCGCGGTCGTGCCTGATACGCTGAAAGCGATGCTGCCTGCGCCAATGCTGGATGTAATGAGCGCACTGAAATCACAACCGGGTCTGTTAGATAACCTGAATGATCCACAAAACCGCTATGCCTTCTGCCTGAACTGCGGCGAAGTGCGATAAAGCTCGCAGCCCGAACGTTGTTCGGGCTGCTTTTCCCTGCCATACCCCTTATACTGCGCTTTTTACGGCAAGCCCGAGTTTATAATGCAAAAGAAGAAAATCTACGTAGCCTACACTGGCGGTACGATCGGCATGCAGCGTTCTGCGCAGGGCTATATCCCTGTTTCCGGTCACTTACAGCAACAAGTCGCAGCGATGCCTGAGTTCCATCGTCCTGAGATGCCTGAGTTCACGATTCATGAATATCAGCCATTAATGGACTCCTCTGATATGACTCCGAAGGACTGGCAATCGATTGCTGACGATATTCAGCAAAATTACGATGCCTATGATGGTTTCGTCATCCTGCACGGCACCGATACCATGGCATTTACTGCCTCTGCCCTCTCTTTCATGCTTGAGAATCTGGCGAAACCGGTGATCGTAACGGGTTCACAAATCCCGCTTGCTGAACTGCGTTCAGACGGTCAGCAAAACTTGCTGAACTCGCTGTATGTCGCGGCGAATTACCCGATTAATGAAGTGTCGCTGTTCTTTAACAACACACTGTTCCGGGGTAACCGCACCACCAAAGCCCATGCAGATGGCTTTAACGCGTTTGCTTCACCGAACCTGAGCCCGTTGCTGGAAGCGGGTATCCATATTCGCCGCCTGAATACCCCGCCAGCCCCACAGGGGTCTGGGTCATTGGTCGTGAATACCATCACGCCACAGCCGATTGGTGTCGTGACCATTTACCCAGGGATTTCTGCGGATGTGGTACGTAACTTCTTGCGCCAGCCGGTCAAGGCACTGATTTTACGCTCTTACGGCGTGGGCAATGCCCCACAAAACGCCGAGTTCCTCGCGGAGCTGCACGAGGCGCATGAGCGTGGGATCGTGGTGGTAAACCTGACCCAATGTATTTCCGGTAAGGTCAACATGGGTGGCTATGCCACCGGTAATGCGCTGGAACATGCAGGCGTAATCAGTGGCTTTGATTTAACGGTTGAAGCAGCGTTAACCAAGCTGCACTTCCTGTTGAGCCAAGACCTTTCCAGCGAGCAGATTCGTGATCTGATGCAGCAGAACCTGCGTGGCGAACTGACGAACGAGTGAAGTGGAGCGGAACCTATGAAGCGGGCACTCATTATCATTGATATACAAAACGATTTCTGCCCAGGCGGGCCGATGGCCGTCAAGGAAGGCGATCTGACTGTTAACGTAGCTAACCGCTATGCACGAGAGTTCCGTCGAAAAGGTGAATATGTTCTGGCGTTACAGGACTGGCATCCTGCCAATCATGGCAGTTTCGCTTCAGTCTCTGGCGAGCCTGTTTATACGCTGGGCGAGTTAAATGGACTGGCACAGATTTGGTGGCCAGACCATGGTGTTCAAGGGTCGGTGGGGGCAGATTTGCACCCCGACCTGGATCGTAGTCTGATTGATGCGCTGTTCTACAAAGGTCAGGACATTGATGTCGACAGTTACAGTGCCTTCTTCGATAACGGCCATCGTCGTAAAACCGAGCTGGATAGCTGGCTGCGGGAACGCGATGTAACCGATTTAGTGGTGTTAGGCATTGCTACCGATTACTGCGTGAAGTACACGGTGCTGGACGCACTGGAGCTGGGATACAACGTTGAAGTCGTGGTAGAGGGCTGTCGTGGCGTTAACCTGAACCCGGATGACAGCACCATCGCCCTGTCGCAAATGGCGGCACAGGGCGCAGTGATGATCTAAACACAACAGGCGGTAGGTGCTACCGCCTGTCTTCCCGCTTAATGCAGATTGATGCGCGTCACTTCCGGCTCGATGCCGAACTCTTCTTTTAATTGCTTCTTGCTTTTCATCACCATCTGACCGTCAGTGCCCACCGTCATATGCTGAGGATCTTCGTTGTTACGTGCCTGCCATAACAGTACCAGCTGTAGGCAGTGTTCACGCTGTTCCGGCGTCAACGCCACACCATCCGGCCATTTGCCCGTTTCCACTGCCGTCGCCAGACGCTGATACACTTCTGGCGTCATGGCTTCAATCATCGCTGTCAGTTCCTGCTTCATGCATTAGCCCTTAATTTCGCTGCCCTGCTGGTCGGTAAAGCTGAGCGAGGCTGAATTGACACAGTAGCGTTCACCCGTAGGTCCTGGGCCATCCGGGAAGACATGGCCGAGGTGCGCATCACAGCTACCGCAACGGATCTCAATGCGGTGCATACCGTGCGTGTCATCTTCCAGATAGCGGATCGCATCATCGTTTACCGGCTGATAAAAGCTTGGCCAGCCGCAGCCTGATTCGTATTTGGTTTCAGAAAGGAACAACGGTGCCGCACAAACCAGACAATGATAGATACCAGCGTCTTTATTGTGTAACAACGCACCGGTAAAAGGGGGTTCTGTACCGCGATGTTGCGTGACATAGCGTTGCATCTCACTTAACTCTGCAAGCTTTGCCTCGAAGGTAGTGTCTTTGGCCATAAACGAGTCCGGGGGGTGTTATTCTGAAAATTCAGCTATTATTTTAACAAACATGCAGTATTCGTGGGTCTTTTTTCGTGCGCTCAGTCGCTCTGCGCTCTCTGTCGTTAAGAATTGTGATTACGATCACCTTTTATCTCTGCCATCTCTTTAAACTTCGGCGGTCAGCAAAAACAAAGGCCGGTTGCCAGCCTGACGCAAGCGTTTGCGTAGGGAATAATTCCTACGACAGGAATTGATGCTGAACAACAATTGACACGATTCCGCTTGACGCCTGGCAAGGTTTTTGTAATTTTACTGCCAACCTTTTATTCACTGACAAACAGCTGGTGGAATATATGACTATCAAAGTAGGTATCAACGGTTTTGGCCGTATCGGTCGCATCGTTTTCCGTGCTGCGCAGCAGCGTCAAGACATCGAAATCGTTGCAATCAACGATCTGCTGGACGCTGAATACATGGCGTACATGCTGAAATATGACTCTACTCATGGTCGTTTCGACGGCACCGTAGAAGTTCAGGATGGCGCACTGGTGGTTAACGGCAAAAAAATCCGTGTTACCTCTGAACGTGATCCTGCCAACCTGAAATGGGACGAGGCCGGTGTTGATGTGGTTGCTGAAGCAACCGGTATCTTCCTGACCGACGAAACTGCCCGTAAACACATTCAGGCCGGTGCTAAGAAAGTTGTTCTGACTGGTCCATCTAAAGATGCGACCCCAATGTTTGTTCGTGGTGCAAACTTCGACAAATACGAAGGCCAGGATATCGTTTCTAACGCCTCTTGCACCACTAACTGCCTGGCACCACTGGCTAAAGTGATCAACGATAACTTCGGTATCGTTGAAGGTCTGATGACCACTGTTCACGCAACTACCGCTACCCAGAAAACCGTTGATGGTCCGTCTCACAAAGACTGGCGCGGTGGCCGTGGCGCAGCTCAGAACATCATCCCATCTTCTACTGGTGCTGCTAAGGCCGTGGGTGTGGTGCTGCCAGAGCTGAAAGGCAAGCTGACCGGTATGGCGTTCCGCGTTCCTACCCCGAACGTCTCTGTGGTTGACCTGACTGTGCGTCTGGAAAAAGCCGCGACTTTCGAGCAGATCGTTGCAGCCGTTAAGAAAGCCGCTGCGGGCGACATGAAAGACGTGCTGGGCTGGACCGAAGACGAAGTGGTTTCTACCGACTTCAACGGCGAAGTACTGACTTCTGTGTTCGACGTTAAAGCGTCTATCGCACTGAACGATAACTTTGTGAAACTGGTTTCATGGTATGACAACGAAACCGGTTACTCCAACAAAGTTCTCGACCTGATTGCACTGGTTGCTGCGAAGTAATTTCGCCACAACATAGCAACGATAAGGGCGACTTCGGTCGCCTTTTTTATTGCCTTAACCACGGAGGTTTTATGCACGACACGCTATTTTCCTTACCGGTAGTGAAGCAAATCTCCCCCTATCTTTCACTTCGGCAAAAAGATGAGCTGCCGCTATTAGTCATTAACCATCCCCTGGTACGCGCTGCGATTGCGACTCAAGGCGCTCATCTCCTCGCCTGGCAGCCCGCGGGTGAAAAACCGGTGCTGTGGCTGAGCGATAAGACGCCGTTCCAGAGCGGAAAAGCCTTGCGCGGCGGCGTCCCTATCTGTTGGCCATGGTTTGGCCCGGCAGGAACCCCGGCTCATGGCTTCGCTCGCACGCAAACCTGGACCCTGTCGGCACATAACGCGGATGAAAAAGGCGTGATGCTGACCTTCGTGCTGGAGTCGAATGCGCAAACTCAGAAGTTATGGCCACATGAATTTACCCTGATCGCACGGTTCCGCCTGGGTCAGCACTGTGAGATTGAGCTGGAAGCCCACGGCGAGTTTTCTGCCACCGCCGCGCTGCACAGCTATTTCAATGTCGCAGATATTAAACAGGTTGAGGTCAGTGGACTGGGGCCGCATTTCATTGACAAGGTCAACGCGGATGCTGAGGGGCAAAGCGAGGGCAAACAGCGCTACCCTGGGCGAATCGACCGTATATTTACCCAACCATCCGATTGCTCAGTGATCCAGGATGGTGCAGGCGCACGTGCTATTGAAATTTATCATCACTATCACAGTGATGTTGTTACCTGGAATCCAGGGCCAGAGCTCTCTTGCAGCATGGCGGATATGAGCAACGATGGCTATAAAACCATGGTGTGCGTAGAGACGGCGCGTATCCATGAACCGCTGATCAGTGCAGCTGAACGCCCTGCCCGGCTGGCAACCACGTTCAGACTGCGCACTGACAAAGCTTAAACGACATCCAGTGTGTGCTTATGCTGTGGCGGCGGGAAAGCCTGATTCAGGGCCATCAGCACGTCGTCATGCAAGGTGACTTCCAATGCCGCAGCATTGTCGCGTACATGTGCCACCGAACTGGCTTTTGGAATGGCCATCACGCCGTCTCGACGGATCGCCCAGGCCAGTAGCAACTGCGCCACGCTGATATTTAGCTGCTGCGCAGATTCCACAACCCGTGGATGACTAAACAACGATTGGCGGAGTCGGCCTGCCTGCGCCAGTGGGCTGTAGGCCATAATGGGGATCTGACGCTGCTGGCAATCTGGCAACAGATCGTATTCGATGCCACGCGAGGCCAGATGATAGAGCACCTGGTTGGTCGCGCAGCCCGTGCCGCCGGGTTCCTGCCACAGCTCTTCCAGATCGTCGACGTCAAAGTTCGACACCCCCCAATGGCGGATTTTCCCCTGCTGCTGGAGCAGTTCCATGGCACGGATCGTCTCCTCCAGCGGAATATTACCGCGCCAGTGAAGCAGGTAGAGATCCAGCCGGTCCGTCTGCAGGCGCCGTAAACTGCGTTCACAGGCCTCAACGGCATCAACTTCACTGGCATTCCAGGGATACACTTTAGAGACTAAAAATGCCCGATCGCGACGCCCGCGTAGCGCCTCTCCAACCACCTCTTCTGCAGCGCCGTCAGCATACATTTCAGCAGTGTCGATAACACGCAGTCCCTGTTCCAGTCCAGCCTGTAAGGCACCAACTTCTTGTTGCCGTAAGCCGGGATCATCGCCCATAAACCAGGTGCCCTGACCAATGGCGGGTAACGGCATTTCACCGGGAAAAATGACTGACTTTGTCACAATGCTCTCCTGCACAATTTTGGTGCCCTGTTTTGGGGTGGCAAAGAATTACCCCCCACAATGGTGCATGCTCAATCACAAAATAGGCTTTCCCTTGAGTGTTAACCTTTGCGACAGGTTAAACAAAATGGCACTCAGGGGGATGACAACAATATGGCATACGCGTTAAGTTTGAATTGCTTCACAATTTATTCACGCCATAAATATAACAATGTTCATAAGGTCTGAAGCAACACCTTTGTCAGACTTTCTCTCCCAGGCCAAGGTGCCGCTGGAGGTGCCCCATTTGAGGCAGATTTCATCGTGAACTTTTGCGCTTCGCTAATGCCGTTATCAGACTTTGTTATTGATTAATCGCTAAATGATCGACAATCGCAGAGAAAATTTCTTCAATGCCATCTACAGTTAGAAGTAGGACGAGTAAGCAGTACGAGCAGAGTAACCATAAGAATTGTGTATCTGGATAAAAACATCAGGTTGGCATGAGGGTTGCTGTACTCATTAAGAGAATATCTTCCGGGAGCTGCACGAGCATTGTAATTACGCTCCTTTACCTGTGCTAAAAACGAAAGGACGGGCATCGCTATGAATATATTCGATCACTATCGTCAGCGCTATGAAGCAGCTAAAGACGAAGAGTTCAGCTTGCAGGAATTTCTGACTATCTGTAAGCAGGACCGCAGTGCATACGCAAACGCCGCAGAGCGACTGTTAACGGCTATTGGTGAGCCGGTGATGGTTGATACTGCCCAGGAGCCTCGCCTTTCTCGCCTCTTCTCTAACCGTGTGATCGCCCGCTATCCGGCGTTCGAAGAATTTTACGGCATGGAAGAAGCCATTGAGCAGATCGTCTCCTATCTCAAACATGCCGCCCAGGGACTGGAAGAGAAGAAACAGATTCTCTACCTGCTCGGCCCGGTTGGGGGTGGTAAATCCTCCCTGGCGGAGCGGCTAAAATCATTGATGCAGCGCGTGCCTATCTACGTGCTGAGCGCCGATGGCGAACGTAGCCCGGTTAACGATCACCCGCTGTGCCTGTTCAATCCGCAGGAAGACGCCAATATTCTGGAGAAAGAGTATGGTGTTTCCCGGCGTTACCTTGGCACCATTATGTCGCCGTGGGCGGCTAAACGCCTGCATGAGTTTGGCGGTGATATCACTCGCTTCAAAGTCGTTAAAGTCTGGCCATCCATTCTGGAACAGTTGGCGATTGCCAAAACCGAACCGGGTGATGAGAACAACCAGGATATTTCAGCCCTGGTGGGTAAAGTGGATATCCGTAAGTTGGAAAACCATGCCCAGAACGATCCCGACGCCTACGGTTATTCTGGTGCGCTGTGCCGTGCGAATCAGGGCATCATGGAATTCGTCGAGATGTTCAAGGCACCGATCAAAGTGCTGCACCCCCTGCTGACCGCCACGCAGGAAGGTAACTATAACGGGACTGAGGGTATCTCTGCCCTGCCGTTTAACGGGATTATCCTCGCGCACTCTAACGAATCTGAGTGGGTGACGTTCCGTAACAACAAAAACAATGAGGCCTTCCTCGACCGTGTTTACATTGTCAAAGTGCCTTACTGCCTGCGTGTATCGGAAGAGATTAAGATTTACGAGAAACTGTTAAACAGCAGTGAGTTGCTCTCTGCGCCTTGCGCACCGGGCACCCTGGAAACGCTGGCCCGCTTCTCGATTCTTTCCCGTTTGAAAGAGCCGGAAAACTCCAGCATCTACTCAAAAATGCGCGTCTATGACGGGGAAAGCCTGAAAGATACCGACCCGAAATCTAAGTCCTGGCAGGAGTACCACGACTACGCTGGGGTTGATGAAGGCATGAACGGTCTCTCCACCCGTTTCGCGTTTAAAATCCTGTCACGCGTGTTTAACTTTGACCACGCGGAAGTGGCGGCTAACCCGGTTCATCTGTTCTACGTGCTGGAACAGCAGATTGAACGTGAGCAATTCCCGCAGGAGCTGGCAGAGAAATACCTTGAGCACCTGAAAGGCTATCTGATCCCTAAATATGCAGAGTTCATTGGCAAAGAGATTCAGACTGCGTATCTGGAATCTTACTCTGAATATGGTCAGAACATTTTTGACCGCTACGTGACCTATGCGGACTTCTGGATTCAGGATCAAGAGTATCGCGATCCTGATACCGGACAGTTATTTGACCGTGAGTCACTGAATGCTGAACTGGAGAAAATCGAGAAACCGGCGGGTATCAGTAACCCGAAAGATTTCCGTAACGAGATTGTCAACTTTGTGCTGCGCGCCCGTGCCCATAATAGTGGCCGCAATCCGAACTGGACCAGTTACGAGAAGTTACGCACCGTGATCGAGAAAAAAATGTTCTCCAACACGGAAGAGCTGCTGCCGGTGATTTCGTTCAATACCAAAACATCGACCGATGAGCAGAAAAAACATGATGATTTTGTCGACCGCATGATGGAGAAAGGCTATACGCGCAAGCAAGTCCGCCTGCTGTGCGAATGGTATCTGCGCGTGCGTAAGTCTTCATAACCATCGTCTGTAAGCAAGCGTTTCTATCAGGGTCGGCTTTGGCCGACCCGGCTTACAATGCAGTTTGGGGGAATTTTATGGCCTATTTCATCGATCGGCGATTAAACGGCAAAAATAAAAGTGCGGTCAACCGGCAGCGCTTTTTACGTCGTTATAAATCGCAAATCAAGCAGTCGATCTCCGAGGCCATCAATAAACGCTCGGTGACCGATGTTGAGAGCGGTGAGTCTGTTTCCATTCCAATTGACGATATCAACGAGCCAAGTTTCCATCAGGGTCGCGGTGGCAGCCGTCATCGCGTCCATCCAGGGAACGACCACTTTGTGCAGAATGACCGCATCGAACGCCAGCAAGGTGGTGGCGGAGGCGGCGGTGGTGGCCAGGGTAATGCCAGCCAGGATGGTGAAGGACAGGATGAATTTGTCTTCCAGATCTCAAAAGATGAGTATCTGGATTTGCTGTTTGAAGATCTGGCGCTGCCTAATTTGCGCAAAAATCAGCACCGCCAGTTGAATGAGTATAAAACCCATCGGGCGGGATTCACGGCCAATGGCGTTCCCGCCAATATCAGTGTGGTCCGTTCTTTGCAGAACTCGCTGGCACGTCGCACCGCCATGACGGCAGGCAAGCGCCGCATGCTACGTGAACTCGAAGAGACCCTGAGTGAAATCGAAAACACTGAACCGGTGCAACTGCTGGAAGAGGAGCGTTTACGCAAGGAGATCGCCGAACTGCGTGCGCGTATCGATCGCGTGCCGTTTATCGATACCTTCGATTTACGCTACAAAAACTTTGAGAAGCGCCCCGAACCTTCCAGCCAGGCGGTGATGTTCTGCCTGATGGACGTTTCCGGTTCGATGGATCAAGCCACTAAAGATATGGCAAAACGCTTTTATATTCTGCTCTATCTGTTCCTGAGCCGGACGTATAAAAACGTTGATGTGGTGTACATTCGTCACCATACGCAGGCCAAAGAGGTGGATGAGCAGGAGTTCTTCTACTCCCAGGAAACCGGCGGGACCATTGTCTCCAGCGCACTGAAGCTGATGGATGAAGTGGTTAAAGAACGCTACGACCCGGCGCAGTGGAACATTTACGCCGCGCAAGCCTCGGACGGGGATAACTGGGCGGATGATTCACCGCTATGCCATGAAATTTTGGCAAAACACATTTTGCCAGTGGTGCGCTACTACAGCTATATCGAAATCACTCGCCGGGCGCATCAGACGCTATGGCGTGAGTACGAGCACCTGCAATCTGTGTTTGATAATTTTGCCATCCAGCATATTCGTGAACCGGAAGATATCTATCCGGTATTCCGTGAGCTGTTCCGCAAGCAGGTTGAAGAACCGCGTTAACACAGGCGAAAGCAGTCATCTCTGGCTGCTTTTTTCTTCCATCCCAATTAATACTCAAAAACTTAAACAACTATCAGGATGTTGCGTTTACAACACCCCAGTTGTTTAATCGCCGCTTAGCCATTCAGCGTAATAGTGGCATTCCTCTCCTGCGGCAAACGTCGCGCCTCAAGATAGACTGAACGCCAGTATGGGTTGTTCAGCGAAGAACGCGTGACACCCTGGCTGGAGGACGCATGCAGGAAATTATCGTTCAGGTCATAGAACCCAACGTGCAATTCCCCTTTAATGCGGAAGAACACCAGATCGCCCGGTTGCAGGCTACTCTTCTTCACCGGTTTACCCATACGGATAAGTTCGGCGGTGGTGATACGATCCATATTCATATTGAAACGATCGTGCAGCGTACGCCAGACAAACCCGGAGCAATCTACCCCTTTTAGCTGCGTACCGCCCCACTGGTAAGGCGATCCTTCCCAATGATGCATTTGATCGTGTAATGCCGCTACAACCGCAATCATATCTGGATTTGCAGTTGCAGCGCCTTGATCGGCGGTTTGGTTAACCGGCTGTTGCCCCTTATGGCTGGAGCAGGCAGTCACACAAAATATCAGAGCAAGAATCGCGAGTTTGTGCACAGGGTTGTCCATGAGGCAAATAAACCGTCATTAATGGCCATTTCAGGCGGTTAAGGGGCAATTATTGTGTCAAATTAGCAAATTGACACATAAAAGAAAGTATAGAATCGTGGTGTCAGCGCACAAAAATGCAAAATTTTATTTCATAATTGCCGTGCAACACTGTATCTGACCGGTAACTATGGCTGAGGGGGCACTGAGATGTTCATGACAAAACTGGCTTCTGCAGCGGTAAAAGCACTCAGAGCGCCATTTATCTGCATCTTATACTTGCAACCGTTTGTTTAACCACTATCTTGGATGGGGTCCCTACCCTGATTTACCGCACATTTTGCTCTGCAGGAGATCCCCTTTTTGAACACCAGCGTTATTTACAGTCTTTTCATTATCGGTTCCGTGCTGGTGGCCGCCAGCATCCTGCTCAGTTCATTTTCATCCCGCTTAGGGATCCCCATTCTGGTTATCTTCCTGGCTCTTGGGATGTTGACCGGCGTGGACGGCATTGGCGGCATCGCCTTTGATAACTACCCCGTTGCCTATCTGGTGTCTAACCTCGCGCTGGCCGTGATTCTGCTCGACGGCGGCATGCGTACTAAAGCCAGCTCCTTGCGCGTGGCCCTCGGGCCTGCGCTATCGCTTTCAACCATTGGCGTGCTGATTACCGCTGGGCTGACGGGCATGATGGCCGCCTGGCTATTTAATCTCGATATCATGCAGGGCTTTTTGGTTGGTGCCATCATCGGCTCAACCGATGCCGCGGCGGTCTTTTCCCTGTTGGGCGACAAAGGGTTGAATGAGCGCGTCAGCGCCACCCTGGAGATTGAGTCAGGTAGCAACGATCCGATGGCCGTGTTTTTAACCATCACCCTGATAGAGATGATTCAACAAGGTCAGCATGGATTAAGCTGGATGTTCCTTGTCCATCTGGTGCAGCAGTTCGGCCTGGGTATCGTGCTGGGCCTCGGTGGCGGTTGGTCACTACAGCAAATTATCAATCGCATCAGCCTGCCTCAGGGTCTGTATCCCCTGCTGGCGGTGAGCGGCGGCATTCTGGTTTTCGCCCTCACCACCCTACTGGAAGGCAGCGGTATTCTGGCGGTGTATCTGTGTGGATTCCTGTTAGGCAATAGCCCGATCCGCAACCGCTACGGCATTCTACAAACCTTTGATGGTATGGCATGGCTGAGCCAAATCGGCATGTTCATCGTGCTTGGCCTGCTGGTCACCCCGTCTGACTTATGGCATATCGCGGTGCCCGCGATGATCCTTTCCCTGTGGCTGATTCTGGTGGCGAGACCGCTGTCGATTCTGGTGGGGCTACTGCCGTTCCGTGGTTTTACCGGACGTGAACGCATCTTCATCAGTTGGGTGGGGTTACGTGGAGCGGTCCCTATCATTCTGGCGGTGTTCCCGATGATGGCCGGGTTGGAAAACGCCCGTCTTTACTTCAATATCGCCTTCTTTGTGGTATTAGTGTCGTTAATGCTTCAGGGCACATCACTGGGGTTTGCGGCGAAAAAAGCCAAGGTCATTGTCCCTCCCACCGCGTCACCCATCAGCCGCGTTGGGCTGGATATTCACCCGGAAAATCCGTGGGAACAGTTTGTTTACCAACTGAGTGCAGATAACTGGTGTGTTGGCGCTGCACTGCGTGATTTACAAATGCCGCGAGATACCCGGATTGCCGCCTTGTTTCGTGACAATGTGTTGTTGCCCACCGGCAACAACACGCGGCTAAAAGAGGGGGATGTGCTGTGCGTGATTGGACGTGAACGCGATCTCTCTGCGCTGGGCAAAATGTTTAGCCAGTCACCGCCCGTTGCCATGGACCAACGCTTCTTTGGTGACTTTATTCTTGATGCTGAAGCACGGTTGGGGGATGTGGCACAAATTTATGGCCTCGACATCGATGAAGAAACCAACCAGCAGCAGTCACTGGGTCAGCTGATTATGGCGATGCTGGGCAGTACCCCGGTGGTGGGCGATCAGGTCGAATGGAATAATCTTATCTGGACCGTGGCAGAGAAAGAGGACAACCGTATCGCCAAAATTGGGGTTAAGGTCACAGAAGAGAGAGAATAATCTGAAAGCCACTGGCGTTGATCCGTGCCATAAATGACTATGGTTATCTTATGGTCAATTTACTGGGGGTTGCTATGGGTCATGTAGTCAAGATTGGGCGCTATGAAATCGTTGATGCTGAGTTCAATCCCAACAATGTGCGGGACGTCAGCATCCCCTGCAATACTAATCCAGGCCTGAGTTATCAGCTGGATGGTTGGGATCACGAAACCAGCGTCCCGGCGTGGATCGATGGTCGTCGCATGGATCTGAAAATCGACCATTACGATAAAGAACAGGACAGCTGGGTGTTAAACCGCCCCGCTTAATTGTTTTCGCCAGCCCTGGTGGCTGGCGTTTATTCTGATATATGGCGTTAATCCTAAAAAATTTATTTTCCTCGCCGTGTCATTCATTTGCTCTCTTCGGCAAAGTGTCCACTTGGTTAAAAAGTAATTTAAGATTTTTACCCTGTTCCCAGTGTTCTACTTCTAATGCATACTCCCTGAGTCATCATTTTATTCAAAAAGTAAAACATGTACTCGCCGAAGGTGAATGCATTGCTTTGATTTTTCTGTTTTTTTAGCTTCCTGGCTTGCAGTCCTGTGGCAATGACATTCTCATCCTGAACGCGTACTTGATTCTAATCAGACCATCTTTTACTCCAGTAAAGAGAGCAGGTTATATGGCAAGTACAATAGTTTTAAATGCAAATACTCGCTCATGGAGCGGGTTCCGTAAAAATATTATCGTTAAATTAGCGCTAAGCATTTCCGATCTCCTTGCCCTCAACCTGGCCCTGTTTTTATCGGCGGTGACTATTCAGGGAATATGGGGCGATTTGAACAGCTTCATTCCACCACAACAGATTGAGTACCGTTTTGTGGCGCAGTTTGTGATGTCTGTCGTATGCACAGGATGGTTCTGGATGCGCTTACGCCACTACACCTATCGCAAACCTTTTTGGTTCGAGCTGAAAGAGATTGTCAAAACCCTGGTGGTCTTCTCCCTGCTGGATCTGGCACTGATTGCCTTCTCCAAGTGGGACTTCTCGCGTCTGGTATGGTTGTTTAGCTGGAGCTTTGCCCTGCTGCTCCTACCGCTGTTTCGTGCCGTCGTAAAACAGGCCATTAACCGTGCAGGTCAGTGGCAGAAAGAGACCATTATTATTGGTTCCGGTAAGAATGCCCGTGAAGCCTACGCCGCGTTGCAGAGTGAAGAGATCTTAGGCTACAACGTACAGGCCTTCATTGCGGTGGAGTGTGATGAGCAGCGGCCAGAGAGCGTCAATGGCGTGCCGGTTATCACCTGGAAAGATATTAACTGGCAGACCATAGACCGCGAGAATACCCAGTTCATCGTGGCTATGGAGTTTGAGCAGCAGCCGGTACGCGACAAATGGCTGAAATTCCTCTCTAAAATGAAATGCCGTTCGGTGTCAGTGGTGCCTACACTGCGCGGTGTGCCGCTGTACGGCACGGACATGTCATTTATTTTCAGCCACGAAGTGATGATCCTGCGCGTCAGCAATAATCTGGCAAAACACTCTTCACGCCTGCTGAAACGCACTTTCGATATCGTTGTTGCCTCCTTACTGCTGCTGTTCCTCGCGCCTGTGTTTGGCTTGTTGTGTTTTATGGTCAAACGAGACGGGGGTAATGCCATATACGGTCATGAACGTGTGGGTCACGAGGGGCAGAAGTTTAAGTGCCTGAAGTTTCGCTCAATGGTGACCAACTCTAAAGAGGTACTGGAGACGTTACTGGCCACCAGTGAGGAAGCCCGGGCAGAGTGGGATCGGGATTTCAAACTGAAAAACGATCCGCGCATCACCAAAATTGGCGGATTTCTGCGGAAAACGAGCCTGGATGAGCTGCCCCAACTCTGGAATGTCTTGCGTGGTGAGATGAGTCTGGTCGGGCCGCGTCCGGTGATTGAAGCAGAGCTGGAACGTTATGCTGGCGACGTGGATTATTACCTGATGGCGAAACCGGGGATGACCGGGTTGTGGCAGGTCAGCGGACGTAATGATATCGACTATGATACCCGCGTCTACTTTGACTCCTGGTATGTGAAAAACTGGGCGCTGTGGACTGACATTGCGATCCTGTTTAAAACCGCGGGTGTGGTTTTCCGCCGCGACGGTGCCTACTAAGTAAGGTTGATTGTCATACCTGATACCAGGTATGACAATTTCTCCCTGACCACTCTTCCCTTTTCCCGCCTGAATCATTACCCTCTCAAATCTTTTTCCTCTGGAAACACCGGCCTGCCATGCAAAAATTTACTCTGTTACTGCTCAGTCTGGTCCTGCTGGCCCCGCTCGGTATTGACCTTTATCTGCCCACGCTGCCGCAAATTGCGCTGGGACTGAATACACCCATTGAAAATATCCAAACCACCATCCCGATTTTCCTGCTGGTAATGGGGCTCGGCCAGTTGGTCAGTGGCCCGCTGGTGGATAACTATGGCCGTAAACCCATCGCCATCGCTGGGCTGCTGTTATATTTCGCTGGCAGCGCAATCACCGCCACTGCGACCAGTTGGCCGCTATTTTTAACGGCGCGCCTGGTGCAAGGCTGTGCGGTCTGTTGTAGTGCTGTGGTTGCATTCAGCGGCGTGCGAGATCGTCTGCAAGGCGATGACGCGGCCCGCGCCTATGGCTTCCTCAATGGTGCGCTGAATATTGTCCCTGCCCTTGCCCCACTGCTGGGCGGCCTGTTGGCTCAGGCATTTGGCTGGCGTGCGCCTTTCTGGTTCCTGTGCGTTTATGCAGCGGTGATCTTGCTGCTGGTGTTGCGTTTCTTACCCGAAACTCGCCCGGCAGATACATTGCGGGTGCGCGGGCTGCCGTTGCGCCAGTACGCTGCCATTCTTCGTTCCGGCCGCTTTATCGCTTTTGCTTGTGCTAATGCTGGCGCATTGGGCATGGTACTGACGTATGTGTCGCTGGCACCGGATGTGTTGATGACCAACGGCGGACTCACTGCCCTGCAATTCTCTATCGCATTTGGGTTGAATGGCTTTTGGATCATGTTCGTCAGCACCATAGCTAACCGTACTATCCGTAAAGTTGGCAGGCCGTTCTGCCTGATGGTGGGGACCTTCGCCATGTTGGTGGGTGCGGCCCTGCTCATCGGCGGTCAGCATCTGTTCGCCGCGCAGCTCCAGACACACTGGGCACTCTACATGATCCCGGTAGGTATCTCAGTCGCGGGTCTTGCCTTTACCGTTGGTCCTGCCACCAGCTATGCGCTGGAGCCGTATCAGCAACAGGCGGGCGTGGCCTCTGCCCTGCAAGGATTTATTCAAATGGCGGGCGCCGCCAGCGCCAGTTTACTGGCAGTGGCGTTGCCGATTGCAGCAAAGTCGGCATTGGCGCTGATGATGCTGGTAGGTGCAGCGCTGGCGTTGATCGCCTGGCGCTGCAGTAAGCGCGTACAGGGAACCCTGCGCGAAATTAAATAACCTTCACCGGTACGCGTGGTGCCAGAGCACACATCAGCTCATAGCCTACCGTACCGGCCGCTTTTGCCACCTGATCGATTTTGACCTGATTGCCCCAGAGTTCCACGGTTGAGCCAATACCCGCATCCGGGCATGGGGTCAGATCGACCGTTATCATATCCATTGAAACTGCCCCAACGACCTGCGTCAGAATGCCATCCACAGCCACTGGCGTGCCACTCGGCGCGTGACGTGGATAACCATCGGCATAACCACAGGCGACAACACCAATACGCTGCGGCTGCGAGGCACGATAACGATAGCCATAGCCGACACCGTCTCCAGGCTGGAGCTGTTGCACACCAATGATCTCACTTTGTAAGGTCATCACCGGTTTCAGGCCGGTTTCTGCAATATCTTGCCACTCACCGCTTGGGGATGCGCCATACAGAATGATCCCCGGACGTACCCAGTCGTAGTGCGCTTCAGGATGCCACAATGTGCAGGCAGAATTAGAGAGCGAACGCGGCACGGCCAGCCCTTCGGCGGCATGCTCAATACGCTGAAGCGGCTCCACCAACCCCTGCGGATTCTCTGCGTCGGCAAAATGCGCCATTAAGGTCATATCGCCAACATTCGGTAAGGCACGCAACTTCTGCCACACATTGTGTAGCTGTTCCGGGCGGAACCCGAGACGGTTCATCCCGCTATTCACTTTGACGTAGATATCAATTGGCGCAGAAAGCGATGCGTTGGCAATCGCCTGGATCTGCCAACTGCTGTGTACGCTGGTGGTTAAGCGATAGCGATCAATCAGGTCCAGATCTTCCGCGTGGAAAAAGCCTTCCAGCAGCAAAATAGGCTTTTGCCATCCTGCATCACGCAGCAGGATTGCTTCTTCCATATTCAACAGCGCAAAACCATCGGTGGCTGACAGGCTCTGCCAGACACGGGCAATACCATGACCATAGGCGTTAGCCTTCACCACTGACCAGATACGCGAACCCGGTGCTGCCTGACGCGCAACAGACAGGTTATGACGCAGCGCTTGCTGATCAATGGTGGCAAAAACGGGACGTGACATTCTACTTCTCCCTGATGCTTAACGGGTCGCGCTGGCATCACGCAGTGGCGCGGCCTGCCCGGAATTCCCCGACAAATAACGAAACACGGACAGATCGTCTGCTGCAATGGCTGGACGCTTGCCGGAAATTAAATCGGCCAACAGTTGGCCTGAACCGCAGGCCATTGTCCATCCCAGCGTCCCGTGACCGGTGTTGAGCCACAGATTGCTGAGCGGCGTTGCACCCACGATTGGCGTGCCGTCTGGCGTCATTGGACGCAGACCGGTCCAGAAACTGGCCTGTTCAATGTGACCGCCTTCAGGATAGAGATCGCGCACAACCATCTCCAGTGTTTCCCGACGCGCAGGCAGCAGTTTGGTGTTAAAACCAACAATTTCCGCCATGCCGCCGACCCGAATACGCTGATCGAAGCGGGTCACCGCCACTTTGTAGGTTTCATCCAGAATGGTAGAGACCGGTGCAGCAGCGCTGTCTTTTACCGGAATGGTCAATGAGTAGCCCTTCAGCGGATAAACCGGGATATCCACAATATTATGCAACAGCGCGGTAGAGTAAGAGCCAAACGCCACCACGTAGGCATCCGCTTTGATCACTTCCTCACCACACTTCACACCGTAAATGCGATTACCTTCGCGCAATAGCTGATCGACCGAGGTGTTAAAGCGGAACTTCACACCCGCCTCAGCGGCCATTTTTGCCAGACGCTGCGTAAACAGTTGGCAGTCGCCGGTTTCATCATTCGGCAGACGCAAGCCACCGGTGAGTTTATGCTGGGTTGCGGCCAGTGCCGGTTCGATGCGCGACAACTCACTCGCTTTCAGGAGCTCATAGGGCACGCCCGCTTCTTGTAATACGGCAATATCTTTACTGGCGCTTTCATACTGTTGCTCGGTACGGAACAGTTGCAGCGTGCCACCCTGGCGTCCTTCATAGGCGATGCCGGTGGCCTCCCGCAGCGTTTTCAGGCAATCGCGGCTGTATTCGGCGATACGCACCATGCGGGCTTTATTCTGCTGATAGTGGTTCATGTCGCAGTTACGCAGCATATTCCACATCCACTCGAGCTGGAATCGACTGCCGTCGAGACGGATCGCCAGAGGAGCATGACGCTGGAACATCCATTTAACTGCTTTTAGCGGAACACCTGGCGCCGCCCAGGGTGCCGCATATCCGGGAGAGATCTGGCCTGCATTACCTGCGCTGGTCTCCAGCGCGGCATTTTCCTGGCGATCAATCACCGTCACTTCATGACCGGCTTGTGCCAAATACCAGGCACTTGCCACGCCCACCACACCACTTCCCAGAATCACTACCCGCATACGTCCCCCGACGAACCCGATGAGCACAATCATCTACAATTTAAACGTTAGCCAGAGCATCTGCCATGGCCACTACTCACAAAATCTCTGAATTCATTTCACCCTGGTTTACGAATTTGGGTAACTAAAATCTTTTTCAAATTAAAAATACAGTGATTTATGCGCTTTATTGTTCAAATATTAATCATTCACATGACAAAAACAGTTAAAAGCACTTTTTTCAGCACATTCAATCGGGGTAATAACTTTGCCTTATAAACAGCTATTAAATCCTGACTTTTCAGGATAATTAGAATTAAATTCTATGGTAAGTTTTTTTTGATTTAAAGAAGTGATTTTCTACCAAATATTTAAATTGAGTTCTGGTTTCGGATAGGAGACAGTGAACTATCATTGAAGTGTGTGCGCAGTAGTTTCAGGTTCTCCAGGGCGCAGGATGAGGCCCCTATATCACCACGACCGCCTTAATTGGTTGGCAAAACAGAGGTGCGCTATGACGACATTCTTTGACGATCCTATCAAGCATAATCAACGTCTCAGTGACGGGCCTGACTGGACCTTTGAGCTCCTCGATGTGTATCTGGCGGAAATCGACCGGGTAGCAAAACTCTACCGTCTCGATACCTACCCGCACCAGATTGAAGTGATTACCTCCGAACAGATGATGGATGCCTATTCAAGCGTGGGTATGCCCATCAACTACGCTCACTGGTCGTTTGGTAAAAAATTCATTGAAACAGAACAACGCTATAAACACGGGCAGCAAGGTCTGGCCTATGAAATCGTCATCAACTCCAATCCCTGTATTGCTTATTTAATGGAAGAGAACACCATGACCATGCAAGCGCTGGTCATGGCTCATGCCTGCTACGGGCATAACTCTTTCTTTAAAAATAACTATCTGTTCCGCAGTTGGACCGATGCCAGTTCGATTGTTGACTACCTGTTGTTTGCGAAAAAATACATCGCGGATTGCGAAGAGCGTTACGGTGTTGAAGAGGTGGAGCGACTGCTCGACTCCTGCCATGCCTTGATGAACTATGGCGTAGACCGCTATAAACGCCCGCAGAAGATCTCTCTACAGGAAGAGACTGCGCGCCAGAAAAGCCGGGAAGAGTATCTGCAAAGCCAGGTGAACACCCTGTGGCGCACGCTGCCAAGACGTGACAAAGAAGAAGTACACGTACAGGCTTCCCGCTACCCTTCTGAGCCACAAGAAAACTTGCTCTACTTTATGGAGAAAAATGCCCCGTTGCTGGAACCCTGGCAGCGTGAGATTTTGCGGATTGTGCGTAAAGTCAGCCAGTATTTTTATCCGCAAAAACAGACGCAGGTGATGAACGAAGGCTGGGCCACTTTCTGGCACTACACCATTCTTAACCATCTGTACGATGAAGGGAAAGTGACAGAGCGGTTTATGATGGAGTTCCTGCATAGTCACACCAATGTGATCTATCAGCCCTCCTACAACAGCCAGTGGTACAGCGGGATCAACCCGTATGCTCTGGGCTTTGCGATGTTCCAGGACATTAAACGCATTTGCCAACAGCCCACCGAAGAAGATCGCTACTGGTTCCCGGACATCGCCGGGTCTGACTGGCTGGAAACGCTGCACTTTGCCATGCGTGAATTTAAGGACGAGAGCTTTATCAGCCAGTTCCTGTCACCGAAAGTGATGCGCGACTTCCGCCTGTTTACGGTACTGGATGACGATCGTAACAACTTCCTGGAGATCGCGGCGATCCACGATGAATCCGGTTACCGGGCGATTCGTCAGCAACTCTCCGCACAGTATAACCTGAGCAATCTCGAACCGAATATTCAGGTGTATAACGTTGATCTGCGCGGGGATCGTTCCCTCACCCTGCGTTACGTTCCGCAGAGCAGAACACCGCTGGATCGCAGCCGTCGTGATGTGTTGAAACACGTGCATCGTTTGTGGGGCTTCGATGTGATTCTGGAGCAGCAAAACGAGGATGGTGGCGTTGAACTGCTGGACCGCTGCCCACCGCGCGGCTCACCTTCCCTGTAAGCATGAAAAAAGCGGCTCTGGTGGCCGCTTTTTTTATCTCTGCACAATTAACGCTTTGGACTGAGGTCTTCCGGTAAATTGCCTTGCATGCTGTGCCAGATTTCACCGCTGCGACGACCGTATTCACGCACGGCTTCCACAATCATCTCCTGCGTTGGCTCTGTATCACACAGTGCCAACAGCTGACGGTAAAAATCGGCGGCCAGCTTGCGAGCTTCCTGGTTAGAGAAGAAGTGGCGTCCGACGCGAGTATACAAGCCTTTCAGCCCATTCAGAATCAAACCATAAATCGGATTGCCTGAAGCAAAAGCCAGCCCGCGGAAAATACGGTAATCCAGTTCAGTAAAGCTCTCTGCTTGATCGCTAGCCTGGTTAACCGCTTCCAGCACGCTGCGCGCTTTATCGGCATGGTGGCGGATCGCCCGGCTAATAAAAATGGAGGCGACGTTGGTGCGCACGGACAACACGTTGTCGATTAACACGGGGACGCTATCGTGATCGAGGCGGGCGAGAGTTTCGAGAATATTGAGGCCCGAGGTTTCCCAAAAATCATTCACCTTGGTGGGTTTACCGTGCTGAATGGTGAGCCAGCCATCACGAGCCAGGCGCTGTAACACCTCGCGCAGGGTGGTGCGGGTAACACCAATCAATTCCGACAGCTCACGCTCAGCCGGGAGGATAGAACCGGGGGGAAAGCGGCTATTCCAGATGCTTTCAATAATGTACTCTTCAGCAAATCCCGCAGGGCTTTGCGCCTTTATCACCATAGCCGTTTTCTCGTCGCTTTCTCTCTCATAATGGGGCTCATCATACCAGAGGCAAAAAGCGGGATATAGTTGAAGCCACGGGAAAAACGTGAGTAGCCAAAAAAAATTGCACTTTAGACTACAGATAAATGTAATCGGTTAACCGTTTGCGGCATTTCTGATTAAGATCATATTTATGCACTCTTTTTCCCCCCTCGACAGATGGCATCCACCGCCCGATGGTTTACACTGCGTGACGTTACTATTTACAGGGAAAACCTTATGTTGCGATATCTGAATCAATCCTCGCATGGGCGTGGAGCATGGTTGCTGTTGGCCCTCACAGCATTCGGACTGGAGTTAACCGCACTGTGGTTTCAGCATGTGATGCTACTCAAACCCTGCGTAATGTGTATTTATGAACGTTGCGCCCTGTTTGGTGTGATGGGTGCCGGCATCGTGGGTGCTATCGCCCCGAAGACACCGCTGCGCTATGTCGCATTACTGATCTGGATTGGCAGTGCGATTAAAGGGCTGAGTCTGGCCTGGGAACACACCATGATCCAGTTGCACCCCAACCCATTCGTGACCTGTGATTTTGCCGCCCGCTTCCCAACCTGGCTGCCACTGGACAAATGGCTGCCATCCGTCTTTGTTGCCACTGGCGACTGTGCCGAGCGCAGCTGGACGCTGTTCAACCTGAGTATGCCGCAATGGCTGGTCGGGATTTTTGCCCTGTATTTACTGGTGGCCGTGCTGGTGCTAATCGCGCAGATTTTGCGTCCGGCAAAACGCGACCTGTTTGGGCGCTGAGTCAGACCCCGTGCTGGTCGGGACGATCGATAATATGGTCTTCCCAGTTCCTCACTTCACTCTCCCGTACGGCGATGTAGCGCACAGAAATACGCTGTGCATGCATCGCCTGCTTGCTGCCACTCAGCAACGGATGCCACGCCGGTAGCGTCTTGCCTTCACCCAGTAAACGATAGGCACAGGTGCGCGGAAGCCAGTTAAAACTGGTCAGGTTCTCACGTGTTAGTTTGATGCAGTCCGGCTCATATTCGAAACGGCGCTCATAGTTACGGCAGGAACAGGTGCGGATGTTTAGCTGATTACAGGCCACATTGGTGAAATAAATCTCATCGGTATCGGCGTCCTGCAGCTTGTTCAGGCAGCATTGGCCACAACCGTCACATAAGGATTCCCATTCCTCATCGCTCATCTGCTCCAGCGTTCGGGTCTGCCAGAAAGGAATGTCGCTCATGTTAATACCCACATAAAAAGTAAACCGCACCTTATAGCGATTCAGGTGCGGCGTTGCAAGTTTTACAGCACGCGCGTGCTGATGCTTTGCCCGGCAAGCGAGACTTCCAGCGTATCGCCGCTACGCATCGGACCCACACCTTCCGGCGTACCGGTCAGAATGACATCACCTGCGCGCAGGGTAAAGAAACGACTCATGTAGGCAATCAGCGGTAAGATTTTATGAATCATGTCTGCCGTGGTGCCATGCTGGCGGACTTCACCGTTCACCACCAGTTTAAGCTCTGTGTCCTGCGGATCGCCCTGGAATTCACTCGCGGGAATAAACCCGGACAGTGGGCAGGAATTATCAAAGCCTTTCGATTTTTCCCACGGCTGGCCTGCTTTCTTCAGACCGGCTTGTACATCACGCAAAGTGAGATCCAGCGCAATGCCATAACCGGCAATCGCTTTCGCCACATGTTCTTCACTGGCGTGCTTCAGCGTTGCGCCAATCAGCACCGCTAACTCAACTTCGTGGTGGACTTCACCAAACTCACCAGGAATTTGTAGTGGTTCACGTAAGTCGCAAATGGCGGTTTCCGGTTTGATGAACACCACTGGCTCGGTGGGGGTAGCGCTACCCATCTCTTTGATATGTTTAGCATAGTTGCTGCCTACGCAGACCACTTTGCTGGTTGGGTAATCGAGTAACGCGCCTTGCCAATTACGATGCTGATACATGCTAATCCCCTGCTTCATTTATGTTTGCCGCCAGCTTAGCTGGCGATGTGCTATTCCTTTGACCGTCGGAACGCGACAGCAAAGACATAATAAGCTGGATTGACCACGAAGTTGATGCAGAAATTGTCATAATGCATAAATGAAGCGGCTACGGTCAGTGCCGTAGCCGACCGGGCGAGCAGCCCGGTAAAATATATTCGCCAGATCGGGCGTCTTATATTATTTTTACAGATGAATCTGAATTACGCTTTTTTACCGCGCTCAAGATGGCTGGCAAGCAGGTTTTCTACTGGCGGTGGGATTTGTAAATAAAAGCCCTGCTCTTCCAGCGCCTGACGCACCTTATTAATGTCAGCATTGGCCAGCGTTTCGCGCCCGGCGAGGTTAATCACCATCGCCAGCTGCGGCTTGCCGAAGCCGCGCAGCAGCTCTTCAGGAACGCGGGAAAAATCGTCCTTTTTTTCAACATAGAGATATGTCTGGTCACGTTGCGGGCTTCTGTAGATCACACAAAACATATTTTTTACTCGAATTAACAAAGATGGTGGCTTGCCTGAATATAGCAGTAACTATAACATGCTTGCAGTACTTCGAATATTGACTGCTCTGACTTAAATGCGATTTATCCGGCACGGGTCAGGCGGTCCATGGAACAGGACGAATCGGGACAGATGTCACAAACGCCAATTGAATTAAAAGGGAGTAGTTTCACCCTGTCTGTTGTCCACCTGCACCAGGCGCAGCCGGAGGTTATTCGCCAGGCACTGCAGGAGAAAATCGCGCAAGCGCCTCAGTTCCTGAAAAATGCCCCGGTAGTCCTCAATGTTGCAGGATTAGAGGGACCGGTAAACTGGAAGCAGTTACAGCAGGCCGTGCTTGCCACCGGCTTACGCATTATCGGCGTCAGCGGTTGTAAGGACGAAACACTGAAGCGAACGCTGACACGCGCAGGCATTCCGGTGTTAACGGAAGGGAAAGAGGGCAAGAAACGTGAAGAGCCCAAAGCCCCTGTCGAACCGGAAAAACCCGTTGTGTTAGCCGAACCCGCCATTAATAAAACCCGCGTGATCAATACCCCAGTGCGTTCTGGTCAGCAAATTTATGCCCGCAATGCTGACCTGATTGTCACCAGTCACGTGAGCGCTGGGGCAGAACTGGTCGCAGACGGTAATATTCATGTCTACGGCATGATGCGCGGTCGTGCGCTGGCGGGTGCCAGTGGCGATCGCGCCTGCCAGATTTTCTGCACCAATCTTTCAGCCGAGCTGGTCTCCATTGCCGGAGAGTACTGGATTAGCGATCAGATACCGGCAGAATTTTATACCAAAGCCGCACGCCTCAGTCTCAAAGATGGCGAGCTGGCAATACAGACTCTTAGTTAAGGCCCCTTTTCTTTCGTTAAGGAAATCAACATTATGGCACGCATTATTGTAGTTACATCAGGTAAAGGGGGCGTTGGCAAGACCACGTCAAGCGCGGCCATTGCGACGGGATTAGCGCAAAAAGGCAAAAAAACCGTCGTCATCGATTTTGACATTGGCCTGCGTAACCTTGACCTGATCATGGGGTGTGAGCGCCGCGTGGTGTACGACTTTGTTAACGTGATTCAGGGTGATGCCACGCTGAATCAGGCATTGATTCGTGACAAGCGCACCGAGCAGCTCTACGTTCTCCCCGCTTCACAAACGCGTGACAAAGACGCACTGACCCGTGAAGGGGTTGAAAAAGTGCTGAATGACCTGAATGCCATGGAGTTCGATTTTATCGTCTGTGACTCCCCAGCCGGTATCGAAACCGGGGCATTAATGGCGCTCTACTTTGCCGATGAAGCCATCATTACCACCAACCCGGAAGTCTCCTCAGTCCGTGACTCAGACCGTATCCTTGGCATTATCTCTTCCAAGTCTCGTCGTGCTGAAAACGGTGAAGATCCGGTGAAAGAGCACTTGCTGCTCACCCGTTACAACCCGGGTCGCGTTAGCCGTGGCGATATGCTCAGCATGGAAGATGTGCTGGAAATTCTGCGTATTCCACTGGTTGGTGTCATTCCAGAAGACCAGTCGGTGCTTCGCGCCTCTAACCAGGGTGAGCCTGTGATTCTTGACGATCAGTCAGATGCAGGTAAAGCCTATGCCGACACCGTGGAACGTTTACTCGGTGAAGAACGCCCCTTCCGCTTTATTGAAGAAGAGAAGAAGGGTTTCCTGAAACGCCTGTTCGGGGGATAAACCATGGCATTACTCGATTTCTTTTTATCCCGAAAGAAGAACACCGCTAACATCGCGAAAGAGCGGTTACAGATTATCGTTGCTGAGCGCAGAAGAGGCGACAGCGAGCCACACTATCTGCCGCAGTTGAAGCGCGATATTCTGGAAGTGATCTGCAAATACGTGAAGATTGATCCAGAAATGGTCACCGTTCAACTGGAACAACGCGGTGAAGACATTTCGATTCTGGAGCTCAACGTAACGCTGCCAGAAGCGGAAGAAGCGGAAAAATAACGCGAGAAATCCCCCCTGCTATCAGGGGGGATTTTTTTAAGCGGAGGCCAGTATGGCGTCGATATCCGCTTTCATCAGTTCACCACGCCAGCCGGTGAGCAGCTCTGGGGTGCGCGTCTGTGGACGAATGCCCCAGTGCACATTCAACACCTGGTTGATCTGACGGCGTGAAGCCAATAACTCAGGGCTGAAACCACTGCTTTCGCTGGTTGCCTGCACCACCCCTTTGATGGCCTTAAAGATCTGCTTGTAGCCTGCATGGTCGATAAGATTAGGCAACGGTGCTGGCAAACTCGCTTCGTCGAGCTGCTGTGCCTGCTCAACCAAATCCAGCAAGGTTTTGCCATGGAAGCGAATCTCATGTCCGCCCAGTCCCAGGTGCGACAACTCACCCAGCGAACCCGGCTGATAACGCGCGACTTTCCACAGGTTCTCTTCACGCACAATGAAGTTCACCGCCATATCTTTTTCACGCGCCAGGCGCAGACGCCAGTCGGCCATCAACTGCAATGCCGCAAGCTGACGCGGACGTAACTGCCAGGCATTGGTAATATCCCGCCAGGCATCCTGTGGGTCCAGTACATCGAGGCGACGTTGGCACAGCGTATTGCATTCACTCAGCGCAGCGTTAAGCGTACCCGCTTCTTCCGCCTGTTTAACTAACTGGTGCGCAATCGGCAGCAACCAGTAGACGTCACCCGCCGCATATTCACACTGGCGTTCGGTTAACGGACGCGCCAGCCAGTCGGTACGGGCTTCGCTCTTATCCAGTTCAACCTGATGATAATGCGCTACCATCGCGGCAAAGCCCCAGGAGAGATTCTGCCCGGCAAACGCGGCCAGAATTTGGGTATCAATCATGGGTTGCGGCAGCACGGCGAAGCGGTGCAGGAACACTTCCAAATCTTCGCCACCGGCGTGGAGGAATTTCGTGACCGCGCTGTCAGTCAGCAAATCGATAAAGGGTTGCCAGTCGCGAATTTCTAGCGGATCGATTAATACCAACTGTTCGCCATCATACAACTGGATCAAACCCAGTTGTGGATAGTAAGTCCGCGTACGCACGAATTCGGTATCCAGTGCGACAGCAGCGTGTTGGCGCGCTTGCTGACAAACTGCCGCCAGCGCCTGATCCTCGGTTATCAGTGAATAGTTCACGTTACATATTTCGCCATCCCTCCAAAGGGACGACGCCTCTAATTAGTACAACAAAAACGCCGGACAAGGCCGGCGTTCAACCATAAGGGTGGCGCAAACTACGCTGCGCCAGTTTTCACTTCGTCCCGCAGCGCGCGACGTAAAATCTTACCAACATTGGTTTTGGGCAGTTCATCCCGGAACTCAATCACTTTTGGCACTTTGTAGCCCGTGAGCTGGCTGCGGCAGTGGCTCAACAGCTCTTCTTTTGTCAGACTGGGATCTTTCTTCACGATGCAGACTTTAACCGCTTCACCGGTTAAATCGCTCGGAATGCCAATGGCTGCCGCTTCACGCACTTTCGGGTGCTGCATCAGCACATCTTCAATCTCATTGGGATAGACATTGAAGCCCGAAACCAGAATCATATCTTTTTTACGGTCCACCACGCGGATGAAGCCTTCTGCGTCAACGGTAACAATATCACCGCTCAGGAGCCAGCCATTTTTCAGCGCTTCGTCAGTGGCCTCTGGCCGCTGCCAGTAGCCTTTCATCACCTGTGGACCACGGATGCACAGCTCTCCCGGCTCACCCAATGGCACCTCTTCACCCTGATCGTTCACCACACAGATATCCGTAGACGGCACGGGTAAACCGATGCTACCGGTGTGATGTGTAATGTCATAGGGATTCACCGACACCAGCGGTGAGCACTCGGTCAGACCATACCCTTCCAGCAGGTAGTGACCGGTGAGTTTTTCCCAACGCTCAGCTACCGCATGATGCACGGCCATCCCACCGCCAGCCACCAGTCGCGCGGCAGAGAAGTCGATACGGGTGAAATTAGGGTCATTCATCAGGGCATTAAACAGCGTGTTTACCCCGGTGATGGTGGTGAAACGGAAATTACGCAGCGCTTTGACAAAGCCTGGAATATCACGCGGATTGGTGATCAGTAAATTGTGGCCACCCAGGTCAATAAACAGCAGGCAGTTCACGGTGAGCGCAAAGATATGATAAAGCGGCAGCGGCGTCACAACCCGCTCTTCTCCCGGGCGCAGCAGTGAACCGTATGTTGCTTTAAATTGCTCCAGGTTTGCCTGGATGTTGCCATGGGTCAGCATCGCGCCTTTGGCAACGCCCGTAGTGCCACCGGTGTATTGCAGGAAAGCCAGATCGTCGTTGGTCACTTCAGGACGCTGATATTTCAGCGCTTCACCCTGACGTAAAGCCTGATGGAAGGAGATCGCCCCAGGGAGGTGGAACGACGGCACCAGACGTTTAACGTGCTTCACGACCGCATTCACCAACGTGCCCTTCAGCGCACCCAGCGCATCACCCAACTGAGTTAAGACAACGTGTTTCACCGCCGTTTCGCCGATCACTTTTTCCAGCGTATGGGCGAAGTTGGCCACAATCACAATCGCTTTCGCACCGCTGTCCTGGAGTTGGTGTTTCAGCTCTCTGGGGGTATAAAGCGGATTCACATTCACCACGACCAGGCCCGCGCGCAGTACGCCCATCAACGCTACCGGATATTGCAGCAAATTGGGCATCATTAACGCAACGCGATCGCCCCGCTC
This sequence comes from Candidatus Pantoea multigeneris, assembly GCF_011752615.1. Taxonomy (NCBI): domain Bacteria; kingdom Pseudomonadati; phylum Pseudomonadota; class Gammaproteobacteria; order Enterobacterales; family Erwiniaceae; genus Pantoea; species Candidatus Pantoea multigeneris. Next base: position 183,032 of record NZ_VWXF01000003.1, on the reverse strand, counting down.
TAACTGCAATCCGTGCTGCAACCAGGCGGCAAAAGCCCGACTCTGCTGCTCAAGTTGGTTGAATGACAGGCACTTGCCCATGTTTTCAAACGCGGTTTTGTCACCATAGCGCTCGACGGCCTGTTCAAACAGCTCAATCAGCGATTGATAGCGATCTGCATTAATTTCTGCCGGCACATCTGCCGGATAGCGCTTTAGCCAAACCTTATTCAAGGATCCACCCCGATAATTATACTGAATCGCCATAGCCGCCTCGCTGGTTACGCATGAATTAACAATATTTTAACTGATTGTACCAGTTTGCTCTGCGTGGAATCGCAGCCTTGCGAGACGCATCACTAAAATCGCGTCGACTATGGCCCTGAAAAATAAAAGCCCGGTCGGGTGTGTCGCGACCGGGCTGAAAAATAAGTCAAAACAGCTGTCAGGATTACTCTGTCAGGATGGTATCAACCTGAGCCGGTGCCGGTGGGAAAGCCCAGAACGGCGGGGGTCCCCAGTAGCCGCCACGATGACGGGTTGGGCCATACCAAACCCAGTTATCCATGGGCGCAGCAGAAGAAACGACCTGACGCTGCATACGCCAACGTTGATAACCACGCACATCGACCACCACAAAGTCGTAGCTTGCCTGACCGACTACCCCTTTTTCCGTACCTCGAATAGTACCCAGCACGGTGACGTACTGATTAGCCACATCAACAGGATCGACGAAGCTGTGTACATCGGCATAGATTCGTCCTTTTGATGCGCTACCCAGAATCGGTCGCGCGCCATCATCCAGCGGCTGGGTAGCAATTTCCAACCGCGTGACGCCATTGCGATTGGTCACCTGCACCACTTTACCGCCGAAGCGTGCTTCCTGGCCCACATACAGCTTAGGCGCATTGAGCACGCGAGTAATATCTTGCTGTGGTAATGCTGACGATCCTTTAATGCTATCCGGCACGCTGGCACAGCCACTTAATAGCAGGGCACAGCTCAACAGAACGCCGGAGATTCCTTTACGATTGATAGGCATAGCGTACCTCCTGGTCTTTTCTGCTTAGACTTGCTAAATGAGAATAAGTTGCGTCTCTGTTAGCGTCCTGGCAGTTTTTTCCACGCCACTTCATTACGCAAATACACCGGTTCAGCCGCCTCTACCGCCACGGTTTTACCCGCCTGCCAGGCCTGAAGGGCCAGCGGCAGCATATCTTCCGCGGCAGGCAGTGTGACGCCACTGTCGCTCAGGGTCAGGCTATGGTTCTGTTGCAACTCAGGCCAGGCTTGCCAGCCGGTTCCCGCCGTTGCCCACTCACCCTCTAGCGCCTGCATCCGCGCCAGGGCCGCCGCCGGTGAAAGCACGCTTTCTGTGGTTTCACCGTGCCAGACGCCATCGGCATCGCGCTGGTATTCTGCCCAGTACACTTCACCCATTCGTGCATCGATCGCGGTTAATACCCGACAGGCACCAGAGGTGCGCCATGCACCTTCAGCCAGCGTCATCAGCGTTGAGATACCCGCCATCGGCAGATTCGCGCCCAACGCCAGGCCCTGGGCGATACCAATCCCGATACGCACGCCGGTAAAACTGCCCGGCCCACGACCAAAGGCTAACAGATCAATCTCTTGTAATTTCAATGCCTGGGCGGTCAGCAGCTCCTGCACCAGTGGCAGAATACGTTGAGTGTGATCGCGCGGCGCAATCTCAAAGCGCGCATCCTGTTGCTCATGATTGAGCACGGCACAGGAGCAGGCTTCCGTTGCGGTGTCGAGGGCTAAAATTCGGGCAGACATAACATCCTCAGATGATTCAAAAACGGCGCGCATCTTAACACACGCCGGGGAAAATTACTGGCTGGGTTGCTGGCGAACGAACGCAATGGCCCGGTCGATACTGCGCGTGCGTGGCGTTGGCGGCAAACTGTTCAGGAACAGTGCGCCATAGGGCCGTGAAACCAAACGTTGATCGCAGATAACCAGCACGCCCCGGTCATCAACATCACGAATCAGTCGCCCCACGCCCTGTTTCAGCGTGATCACCGCATCAGGCAGTTGAACCTCTTTGAAAGGATCGCCCCCGCGCAAGCGGCAATCTTCCATGCGCGCCTTGAGTAAGGGATCTTCCGGGGAGGTAAACGGCAGCTTATCGATAATCACCAACGACAGCGCATCTCCCCGCACATCCACCCCTTCCCAGAAGCTGCTGGTCGCCACCAACAGGGCATTACCGGCATCCAGGAACTGCTTCAGCAGTTGCCCTTTACTGGTTTCACCCTGCACCAGGACCGGCAACGTCATTGAGGCACGAAATTCTGCGGCCAGTTCACGCATCATCAGATGCGAGGTACAGAGAAAGAAACAGCGCCCTTTGTTCGCGTCGATCAGCGGTTTCATCATCGTCGCCAACTGACGGGCACCCCCACGCTGATTGGGTTCGGGCAGATTACGCGGGACGCACAACAAGGCTTGATGGGCGTAATCAAACGGGCTGTCGAGAATCAGGGTTTTGGCGTTGGATACGCCGAGGCGATCGGCAAAGTGCCCCATCTGATCATCCACCGCCAGCGTCGCGGAGGTGAAGACCCAGGCCGCTTTACGGTTATCCATCACCTCACGGAAACGTTCAGCGACAGACAGCGGCGTCAGTGCGAGAACAAAATGGCGCGAACTGCATTCGTACCAGTAGCTGAAACCGGGTTCATCAATATTGCGCAGCCGCTTGAGCCGCGTACGATACTGTGCGGCACGCTCATAGGCGGCATCCAGCAGCGCGGATCGCCCAAGCGAAAGCTTAATGACGTCGTAGCAAAGCTCCAGCGCGTCATCCAGCAGCGTCAGCATGCGCATAATTTGCTGATCGCTCAGCAGATCGCGCAAATTGCCGCGATAGCCGGGATCGCCCAGCGTCAGCCGAAAATCTTGCGTACACTGGCTGAGACGGTCAGCCACTTTTTGCAGCTGCTGCGTATCTCGCAGTTCCGTACGGTAGGCGATAGTGATGTCTTTCGCGAGGTCGAGCAGTTGGCGGCTGGCCAGTTGCTGACCAAAATACTGGCTGGCGATATCCGGAATTTGATGGGCTTCATCGAAGATCATTACTTCGGCATCGGGTATTAACTCCCCGAAGCCACTCTCTTTCACCACTAAATCCGCCAGAAACAGATGATGGTTAACCACCACCACATCCGCATCCATCGCCTTTTTACGCGCCTTCACCACGAAGCACTCTTTGTAGCGCGGGCAGTCACTGCCAAGGCAGTTGTCATTGGTGCTGGTCACCAGCGGCCACAGCGGGCTGTCTTCCGCGACGCCGCTGCAACTGCTGACATCACCATCTACCGTCACACTGGACCAGCTCCGCAGCGTCATTAAGTCGCTCAGCGCCTGATCGCGCAGCTCCCCACCGCTCATGCTTTGCTGTTCCATCCGTTCGAGACAAAGGTAGTTGGATCGCCCCTTCAGTAACGCCGTTTTACCCGCGAATTTCAGCGCTTTGCCAATGGTGGGTAAATCACGCCCGTACAGCTGATCCTGCAAGGCTTTTGACCCGGTAGAGATGATCACTTTTTTGCCTGCGCGCAGGGCTGGCGCAAGATAGGCATAGGTTTTACCGGTTCCGGTCCCGGCTTCCACCACCAGTTCCCCGCCCGTTTGTACTGCTTGCGCCACTGCCGTTGCCATTTCACGCTGCGCTTCACGCGGCTTAAAACCGGTAATGGCCTGCGCTAACACGCCATCGCTAGAAAAATCGTCTGCCACACACCCTCTCAGCCCGCAGAAAAAACAGGCCTATTATACGCAAATTGCTGCATGTTGCATGACGTCGGCACCTTAACCCGCCAGGACACGCTTGCGGGATGCCGGGAATTTCTTCAGCTTTTTCGCCGGTCGAATAGGACGGCGCAGCAGTTCACCGCCACAGTTTGGGCACTTACCATCAAGTTTATTTTCGGCGCAGGTGACACAGAAAGTGCATTCAAATGAGCAAATTCGGGCATCAATGGAGTGCGGTGGCAGATCGATATCACAGCACTCGCAGTTAGGGCGCAGTTCCAGCATGGTTATCTCCTTATAAGCGAAGGCCTGATAATGCCACTCCCCCGCCGTGCTGCACAGGATTTGCTGATTTCCGCAGGCCGCTTTTTTGCCGCCGCCAGCTATGACAGAATAACCGCCTGATGAATGCCCACGGTCGGGCAACGCGTTTAAGGATTTTAAAAATGACGATTACACGTATTGATGTGGCTCCACGCATGAGCGAAGCGGTGATCCACAATGACACCGTTTACTACACCAGCGTACCCGAAGACCTGACGGGCGATGCAGAAGCGCAAACCGCAGACGCACTGGCGGTGATTGATCGTATTCTGGCGCGTGTAGGCAGTGATAAGAGCAAAATTCTCGATGCCACCATTTTCCTGACGGAAAAAGCCGATTTTGACGCGATGAACCGTGCCTGGGATGCGTGGGTCTCGCCGGACAATGCGCCCGTGCGTTGCACGGTACAAGCCGGTTTAATGGACCCACAGTTCAAAGTAGAAATTAAAGTGATTGCGGCACTTTAAACGCGGTCAGTCGTTAGTCTTCGTCGTGTTCTTCATCTTCGAAGCGCATCGCAATCGCCTCGCCCTGATACGTTTCGCGGATCTCCTGCGCCACCAGGGCGATGGCCTGACCGCTGGACATCCCTTCAGACATTAACTGATGGATACGTTCCACTGCCTGCTGTTGCTGCTCATGGGACAGTGCCGGTAAACCTGTAAACATAGTGCTCTCCTGATTTTCAGCCGGGTATTATTTCACGGGTAACAATCTGGTGCCAGCCGGGAAAATTTATGTCAGGCTAAGCGCCTCGCTGTAAGACAAAAAAACTCATGACTGCTAAAACGTTATCTTTAGAGTATACGCCACAGGCGTTATCCGATTGGTTCGCGCCTGTGGCTGCACAGCCGTGGGCGATGCTCCTCAGCTCGGCGCATGCCGTACACCGCGACAGCCGCTTTGATATCATGACGGCGGCCCCGCTGGCGACCTTAATCACCCAGGGGTCAGTGACCCGAATTGAACAGACAACCGGGTGCGAAGAGCACACTGCCGACCCGCTGCAACTGTTGCAGGAGATGCTGGAACAGCACTGCCCGAAGCAACCTGAACAGCCCGACCTGCCGTTTCTCGGCGGCGCTTTAGGGCTGTTTGGCTATGACCTGGGCCGCCGCTTTGAAAGCCTGCCACAGCAGGCTCGTCACGACCTTAATACGCCAGATATGGCCGTCGGGATCTACGACTGGGCGCTGATAGCCGATCATCAGCAACAACGCCTGACGCTGGTGTGCCAGCGCGATCCTGCGGCACGACTGGCGTGGCTCCAGCAGCAGCAATGCGCCACAAACGTCCCTTTCCGCCTGACTTCAGGCTGGCAATCCAATATGACGCGGGCAGAGTATGGCGAACGCTTCCAGGCCGTGCAGGATTACATCCGCGCCGGAGACTGCTACCAGATCAACCTTGCCCAGCGCTTCCAGGCGAGCTACGAAGGTGATGAGTGGCAGGCGTTTTGCCAGTTGAATCAGGCCAATCGTGCACCTTTCAGTGCTTTTTTACGCCTGCCCACCAGCACCATTTTGAGTTTCTCGCCGGAACGTTTTCTCTGGCTGCGGGAAGGTGAAATTGAAACGCGACCAATCAAGGGCACGCGCCCGCGTATGCCTGATGACGCTGCCGACCGTGAACAGGCTTTAGCGCTGGCAACGGCGGAGAAAGATCGCGCCGAGAACTTAATGATTGTCGACCTGCTGCGCAATGATATTGGCCGGGTTGCCCAGCCGGGTAGCGTAACGGTGCCGGATCTGTTTGTGGTGGAGCCCTTCCCGGCGGTACACCATCTGGTGAGCACCATTCGCGCACGTTTACCCCCCAACTTACAGGCCAGCGATCTGCTGCGCGCCTGCTTCCCCGGTGGCTCAATCACCGGTGCGCCGAAAATCCGGGCCATGGAAATCATCGATGAGTTGGAACCTCATCGACGCAACGCCTGGTGCGGCAGCATTGGCTACATCAGCGGCTGTGGCACGATGGATACCAGCATTACCATCCGTACGATGATTGCTGAAGGCCAGCAACTGTACTGTGCAGCAGGCGGTGGCCTGGTGGCAGACAGCGAGGTGGATGCCGAATACGAAGAAACGTTCCACAAACTGAGCCGTATTCTGCCCGCGCTCGAGGAAACCGGGAAATGAGTCAACTCACGCTGGATCAGTTTATTACCCGCTTCCAGCTCCACCAGCCGGTTGCCGGACATCAGGCCCCCGCACAGCGCCATGCCGCCGTGCTGGTACCGGTTATTGCGCGTCCACAGCCTGGCCTGCTACTGACTCGCCGCTCACTGGCGCTGCGGAAACATGCCGGACAGGTGGCATTTCCCGGCGGGATGCAGGACGCGGAAGATCGTGATGCTAATGCAACTGCGCTGCGCGAGACCTGGGAAGAGGTCGGCATCACACCAGATCGCGTGCGGGTCATTGGACAACTCCCGCCGGTGATCAGCAGCACCGGTTTTCAGGTGACGCCGGTGGTGGGAGTGATTGCCCCCGATTTTACCCTCACCCTCAATCCCACCGAGGTGGAAAGCGCCTTCGAAATGCCCCTGGCTGAGGCATTGCGTATCAGCCGTTACAGCGCACTGGATATTGAGCGTGCCGGAAAACGCCACTCAGTGTGGCTTTCGTGGTATCAGGATTACTTTGTCTGGGGCATGACCGCCGGCATCATTCGCGCTTTGGGACAACAGATCGCCTGGTAACCAGGCGATTCAGCACAATATTCTGCCTTTTCACGCCTTCCCCCACGACTAAAGCTTAAATAAGTTTTTTCTCAGCACTGCATAAGTTAATTTCATGCGAAAAGCCACATCTTTTTCTGCACGGATCGTTACTATTAGCCCCATAAACTGCTGTGGCAGAAATAATTATTATTTGTGAGAGGTGTCTCCCGTGATTAGCGTATTCGACATGTTCAAAGTGGGTATCGGCCCATCCAGTTCCCACACCGTAGGCCCGATGAAAGCGGGCAAACAGTTCGTAGAGTTGCTGGTTGAGCAGGGAAAATTACTCGACGTGACGCGGATTGCCGTAGATGTGTATGGCTCCCTCTCTTTGACCGGTAAAGGCCACCACACGGATATCGCCATTATCATGGGGCTTTCAGGTGCCGCGCCCGATACGGTAGACATTGACGCTATTCCGGCATTTATTCAGGACGTTGAGCAGCGCCAGCGTCTGCTCATTGCAAATGGCCAGCACGAGGTGGATTTCCCGCGTGAAGGTGGCATGGTGTTCCGCAGTGACAACCTGCCGCTGCATGAAAACGGGATGCGCGTGCTGGCATTTTCCGGTGAGCATCTGATCCTGAGCAAAACTTACTACTCCATCGGCGGTGGATTTATCGTCGATGAAGAGCATTTTGGCAAATCCGTACTGGATGAAGTCAACGTGCCGTGGCCGTTCAATTCGGCGAAAATGCTGCTCAGCCACTGCCAGGAGACCGGGCTTTCTCTGTCTGGGGTAGTGATGAAAAACGAACTGGCGCTCCACAGCAAAGCAGAAATTGAATCCTACTTCACGCAAATCTGGCAGACCATGCAAGCCTGCATCGATCGCGGTCTTAACACCGAGGGCGTACTGCCTGGCCCATTACGCGTGCCGCGTCGTGCCGCCTCATTGCGCCGCCTGTTGGTCTCCTCCACCAAACACTCCAGTGACCCGATGAACGTCATCGACTGGATCAATATGTTTGCCCTGGCCGTGAACGAAGAAAATGCCGCGGGCGGACGTGTAGTCACTGCCCCCACCAACGGCGCTTGTGGCATCGTTCCGGCGGTATTGGCCTATTACGACCACTTTATTGAAAAAGTGACGCCGGAAATCTTTATCCGCTACTTCCTCGCTTCAGGGGCCATCGGCGTGCTGTATAAAATGAATGCGTCCATCTCCGGCGCAGAGGTGGGTTGCCAGGGTGAAGTGGGCGTGGCCTGTTCAATGGCTGCCGCTGGTCTGGCGGAGTTACTCGGTGCCAGCCCGGAACAAGTGTGTGTCGCCGCCGAGATCGGCATGGAGCATAACCTTGGCCTTACCTGTGATCCCGTCGCAGGCCAGGTGCAGGTTCCCTGCATTGAACGCAATGCTATCGCTGCTGTAAAAGCGATCAATGCGGCACGTATGGCACTGCGCCGGACCAGTGAACCTCGCGTTTCACTGGATAAGGTGATCGAGACCATGTATGAGACCGGTAAGGACATGAATGCCAAATACCGCGAGACTTCACGCGGTGGCCTGGCGATTAAGGTCCAGTGCGACTAGTGACAGTGTCACGAAAAGTAATTCACTTACCTGAGGCAATATTCAAACAGCCAGCGCTGTCACATTGCCCGCAAACGCTGTAGATTGTTGTTCCACGTGATCTTTTCAGGTCACGTGGTCATCGAAACCACTTTATTTCGCAGCATGGCTAAATTTGCGACGTGCCATGCCGATAACTTTTCCGTCAGGTTGGTTTTTTTTTATTGTCTTTGGAAGGTGGTTACTGATGCACATGGCCCAGCAATCTGTTGGCAAATTTCGCCGTCAGCGTTTGCTGATCGCGCTGGTCGTTGCCGCTATGGTGCTGCTGCTGACGCTGACCTTCCGCTTTGTTCAGGCGCGTTCAAATATCGAACAGCGCTCACAGGACTTTGCCAACAGCGCTATCGATCGCTTTGACCGCATGCTGTCGCCACTCGACGTTTCCGCCAGCAATACTCTGGGTCTGGTCGGCGTGCCCTGCCAGAACGTCCGTTTTCCCCTGATTGAAAAAATTGCGGCGCTGCAAACGGTACGCGCCGTGCTATTAGTGGATCAGGACACCATCTACTGCTCCAGCATTTACGGTGAACGTAATCTTTCCTTCAGCCTGGCCTTTCCTGAACTGGCGCTGAACGGTCAACGCATGCTGTTGACCACCGACGCCTGGCTGCTGAAAGGATCGCCGGTTTTACTGCTCTGGAATCCCAAGTCGCTGGATAATCGCTCCGGTATCGTGCAGATCGTTAATATTGAGCTCATCAGCAATTACCTGCTGGTGCCAGAGCTGCCCTGGGTCGAGCGCGCTATTCTCAATGTGGGCAATGAGAGCCTGGAATACGGTAATCCGCTGATTGAAGGCACGGTGCCCGCAGAAGATGAAGTGAAATTTGAGCAAGCCTCACTGCGTTATCCCTACACCATTACGCTGTATGGCCCCGCACCCTGGCGATTAGCACTGGCAACGCTCCCCGAGCAACTGCCGCTCGCACTGCTGCTGAGCCTACTGTTTGGTTACATCGTCTGGATGGCAACCGCCAACCGTATGAGCCTGAGCTGGCAGATCAATTATGGCATCGGTGCCGATGAATTCAGGGTGTATTGCCAACCGTTAATTGATGGCGGCAACGGTGAGTGCGCCGGGATTGAATTACTCCTGCGCTGGCATAACCCTCGTCACGGCTGGGTCGCCCCGGATGTGTTTATCCCGCTGGCAGAGCGCCACAACCTGATTGCCCCTTTAACCCGTTTTGTGATTAGCAAGGTGGTGGAACAGCTGCCGCAGCTGCCACAACGTAGCGATTTCCATATCGCGCTTAACGTTGCCGCCAGCCATTTTCGCGACTGCGAAATTGTGCATGACCTGGAAACATTGTGGTGGCCAGCCGAGCCAGTCCCCAGACTGGTGCTGGAGTTAACCGAGCGTGATGCGCTGCCGGTGGTGGATCAGCAGGTTGTAGCGATGCTGCATAAAGTGGGCGTGCAACTGGCAATTGACGACTTTGGCACCGGGCACAGTTCGCTGTCCTACCTGAAAGATTTACAGCCCGATATCCTGAAAATCGATAAAATTTTTACCGCAGCGATCGGCACTGATGCGATTAACGCTACCGTCACGGATATGGTGATTTCGCTGGCCCAGCGGCTCAATATCAGCCTGGTGGCGGAGGGGGTAGAAACCGCAGAGCAGGCAGAGTATCTCCGCCTGCGCGCTGTAGATGTTCTACAGGGCTACTTTTTTGCCCGGCCAATGCCAATAGAAGATTTTTCGTTCTGGCTGCGGCAGTTCGAGATGCAGCGCAGCCAGGTGAACATGAACAGTGCCAGCGCCACACAGGGCACGCTGGCTTAACACTCAGAAGAACCCAAGCGGCTGGACGCTATAGCTCACCAGCAGATTTTTGGTTTGCTGGTAATGGTCGAGCATCATTTTGTGGGTTTCACGCCCGATGCCCGATTTCTTATACCCGCCGAAAGCCGCATGGGCCGGATAGAGGTGATAGCAGTTGGTCCAGACCCGTCCGGCTTTAATCGCCCTGCCTACCCGATATGCACGGTTAATATCCCGCGTCCACACCCCAGCGCCAAGACCATAGATAGAATCATTGGCAATCGCGATCGCTTCAGCTTCATCCTTAAAGGTGGTGATACCCACAACGGGCCCAAAGATCTCCTCCTGGAACACCCGCATACTGTTAGTCCCTTTCAGTAGCGTCGGCTGAATGTAGTAACCGCTGGCGAGCGAGCCTTCCAGGGTTTCTACTGCTCCCCCGTGCAGCACTTCTGCCCCTTCCTGCTGCGCAATCTCCAGATAGGAGAGAATTTTGTCGAATTGCTGCTGTGAAGCCTGAGCACCAATCATCGTTTCAGTATCTAACGGGTCACCCCGCTTAATGGTTTTCACCCGTTTCAATACTGCCGCCATAAATGGCTCATAAATGGACTCTTGTACCAGTGCGCGTGATGGGCAAGTACATACCTCACCCTGGTTCAGGAAACCTAACACCACGCCTTCTGCCGCTTTCTCAATAAAACTCTCTTCCGCCTGCATAATATCTTCAAAGAAGATATTCGGAGATTTACCACCCAACTCCACGGTAGAGGGGATCAAACTTTTGGCGGCCAGCTCAAGAATATGTCCGCCGGTGGCGGTTGAGCCAGTAAAGGCTACCTTTGCGATGCCTGGATGCGAAGCCAGCGCCTCACCCGCCTCTTTGCCGTACCCATGTACGATATTTACCACCCCTTTGGGCAGCAAATCCTGAATCAGGTCGACAAACAGCGTAATCGACAGCGGGGTCTGCTCGGCGGGTTTCAATACCACGCAGTTACCTGCCCCTAACGCCGGAGCCAGCTTCCACGCGGCCATCAGCAGTGGGAAATTCCACGGGATGATCTGCGCCACCACGCCCAGTGGCTCATGAAAATGATATGCCGCCGTGAACTCATCGATTTCAGCAGCACTGCCCTCCTGAGCACGCACACACCCGGCAAAATAGCGGAAATGATCCACGGCCAGCGGCAAGTCCGCCGCCAGCGTCTCACGCACCGGTTTGCCGTTATCCCAGGTTTCATTCAGGGCCATGTACTCGAGGTTTTGCTCCAACCGGTCCGCAATTTTCAGCAGGACCAGGGAGCGCTGCTGTGGTGATGTTTTGCCCCAACTGTCTGCCGCAGCCTGTGCCGCATTGACCGCGAGGTTTACGTCATCACCATCGGATCGCGGAAACTCACCAATGGTAGAACTGTTGATGGGTGAGGTGTTGACGAAATAATTCCCGTTGACGGGGGCAACGAATTCGCCGTTGATGAAGTTGTGATAGCGCGCTTGCAGTGTAATCAGGGAACCCGGCTCTCCCGGTGCAGCATAACGCATGATGTCTCTCCTTCAGGCTTGAATTTAACAACCACAAAACATGCAATTAACATGGTGGATAAATACCAGCTTGTCAGATCGCCTCTGCGGAAACTGTGAGCGGGATGGAGGAAAAACGTTATCGCTTCGGGCCGGAAAATTCTGAGTTTAGGCCGCATGACGCAAATAGACGAAACTTGTCCCGGCATCGTGGTCAATATGGGAGAGATCATCAACAAGGAGACCGGCATGTTAGCTTCCGCTTTCACTATGATGCGTGCCAAAGCTGATTTTGTGCAGCAGTTCATTCGTAACCCGCGCGCGATCGGCAGCATTACACCATCCTCTGAAGCACTGTGCCGAGCCATGACAGATGCCGTTAATCTGCAACGTCCGCTGCGTATTGCAGAATTAGGAGCAGGAGACGGCGTACTGACCCGACAAATCCTGCTGCGGATGGGGTCAAAATGTCAGTTGGATGCGTTTGAAATCAGCCCAACGCTGGTTGAGAAACTGCATCAGATTAACGATTCCCGCTTGCACGTGCGGGCTTGCTCGGCAGAGCTGCTGAGCGGTGAGTATGATGTGGTATTTTCCGGCTTGCCGCTGCTCTCGCTAGCGCCCGCTTTGCGTAACACTATCCTGGCCGCGGTACACGATGTACTGGGCGCCCATGGGGTGTTTGTCCAGTTCCAGTACACATCCCTGACGCAGCCGGATCTGTCGCGTTACTTTACCTGGCAACGCCAGCGAGTGTTAAAAAACGTCCCGCCGGCGTGGGTTTATCGCTGCACCCGTCACTACGCGCCCTGAGCCGCGCTCACTGGGCGCGTTTGCTGCCAAAAGGCTTCAATCAACGCACGTGCCCAGTCTTTGCCCTGCACGTCCTGGCTTTCGTCGAGAATACCGGGCGGCGTGCAGGCAATCATAATGCGACGATCAAATTCTGGGTGGAACTGCACTGACAGCGCCTGTGGGCTGTAGCGCAGGATCTGGCAGCCATCGCTAGCGGATGCCGCCAACACCGTCGCGTTCGACGGCGGCACCAGCACCGACTGCCGGTGAGACAGCCAGGCACTGAACTGAGCGGGGAATGCCGCCAGCAGAGGATCTTGCTGAATGGCTGGGGCACTGACTAACGGTAACAAACCTCGCTCCCAGCCGTGCGGATTATCATCCACCTTTCCGCCTAGCGCATAGGCCATCAGCTGATGCCCATAACAGACGCCTAACAGCGGCAATTTTGCATCCACCGCCGCACGTACCCAGGCCGCCGTGCGCTCACTCCATTCGGCATGATCCGTCACCATCGCCCAGGAACCACTCAGGATAGCGCCACTGACGCTACCAAATTCCGGCAGCGATTCACCGAGATCCGGTCGCACAATGACATACTCATCAGGCTGGAGTGCTAACGCCTCAATAAACCACTGCGACTGTTCGCCAATTTTGGCGGCGACATGTGCGGGAGGAACTTCAAGTTGAATTAAAGCCAGGGGTAAAGCCGTGCTAGCGGTCATACGTGCAGGTGTCCTCGTCTCAGGTGCGATGCGAATCTCAGTCTGCCAGTAAACCTACAACCTGTCTTATCTTTTTCCTGAAAATGGTGCACAGTTTTTTTACTGTGGGCACAGCTAATCCCCCTGGTTCATGTCAAGATAGGCTTATCATGTCGTCACTCGCACAATAAGGAACTGCTGTGGCAACCCGGCATTTTTTTCTGATTTTACTGGTGGTCTCGCTGTGGGCATTTAACAACATCGCGGTGAAATGGGGCCTGTATGAACTGCCTCCGCTGTTCCTCACGTGGATGCGTTTTGTCGTTGTTGCTCTGCTGCTGGTGCCGTTTTGTCGTATTAACCGCCAGCAACTTCCCTGGCTTCTGCTGCTCGGCTTTACCTTTGGCTTTTTGCATTTCTCGCTGCTGTTTGTCGGCATGCGCTACACCGATGCGGGCACCGGCGCAATAGTGGTGCAACTGGGCACCCCGATAGCCATGTTGCTCGCCATGGTGGTGTTGAAAGAGAAACTCCGTCCCATACAGCTGTTCGGCATTATGGTTTCTCTTAGCGGGGTTGTGGTCCTGGCAGGCAGCCCGACGATCCCGGCCTGGTGGGTGTTGCTGATCTTGATCTGTAGCGCAACAGGCTGGGCTATCAGTAATCTGATCGTGAAAAAATCACCGCCGATTCCCCCGCTTACCATGACGGGCTGGATCGCGCTCTTCGCCTTGCCGGTGGTGGGTTTGGCCTCACTGACGCTGGAGAGTGAACAACTGGGCGCACTGCGTCATGCGGGATGGCACGGCTGGTTTGGTATTTTCTACAGTGCCATTGCTTCTTCGATTGTGGCTTATACCCTGTGGTACTGGCTGTTGAAAAAATATAACGTCAATCTGATCATGCCCTATTCGCTGCTGACGCCGGTGCTTTCGGTCATCATGGGGATTTTATTCCTCGGTGATAGCCTGAACAGCTTCAAGATTTTGGGCGCTGCACTGGTGGTGCTCGGCACCGCCATCGCGGTCGTCAACTTGCGTAATTTGCGGATGCACGCGCGTTTTCCCCGCCTGCGCCGCCGCTAAAATCCCCTGCTCTGCTCTGCGGCAGACTCAAAGGAGCCAAAATGGACCGTTTACTCGCACAGTCGCTGTGGCAAGAGATGAACACAGCGCTCTATCCTGACACTCAGCCCCGTGCCGTTCCCCTCTGGCAGGAGCCGCAGGGGTACGCTTCCGCCTTTGCGGTGAGCGAGTTGGCAGCCACCTCTATCGGCCTCGCCACCCAGGCGGTGGCGGAGTTGATCGCATCACCTCATGCGGTGAGTGTGAATGTGCGTCTCGCTTCACGCTGGTTTAGCAGTAGTTTTAAGCCGCTGAATCGCCCCCCTGCCGAGCTGTGGGATGCGTTCGCGGGCGATTACGCAGGTGCTGACGGCTGGATCCGCCTCCATACCAACGCGCCACACCATCGTGCGGCGATGGAAGCGGTATTGGGCAAAAGCGACCATCGCGAGCAACTGGCCGAACGGGTTGCCCAGTGGCGCGTGGAAGAACTGGAGCAGCTCATTGTTGAGGCTGGCGGCTGTGCCGCAGTGATGCGCAGTGCTGAGGAGTGGCAACGGCACCCGCAGGGGCAAGCAGTGCAGCAGGAAGCCCTGATACAGTGGCACCCTGCGCCAGCGGCGAAGAAACCGCACTGGCTACTGCCTCCAGCCCGCCCGCTGTTGGGCATCAAAGTGCTGGATTTAACCCGTATCATCGCCGGTCCGGTGGCAACGCGTTTTCTCGCTGGGCTGGGAGCAGAAGTGCTGCGCATTGATCCCCCTGGCTGGCAAGAACCCACGCTGGATGAAGAGATCACCTGCGGCAAACGTCGTGCGGTGTTAGATCTGAAACGCAGCGAAGGACTACAGCATCTGCGCCAGTTACTCGCGCAGGCCGATGTGGTAGTACACGGCTACCGCGCCGATGCGCTGGAAAGGTTGGGCCTTGATGCTGAAGAGAGACAACGAATTGCACCGGGATTGGTGGATATCTCGTTAAATGCCTGGGGCTGGAACGGCCCGTGGCGCAACCGACGCGGCTTTGATAGCCTGGTGCAAATGGGCTGTGGTATTGCCGAGGCAGGCATGCACTGGAGCGGTAACCCGCGGCCAACGCCATTACCGGTGCAGGCACTGGACCACGCCACGGGCTATCTGATGGCCGCAGCCGCGCTGCAAGGCCTGCGTCAGCGGCAGATTCATGGACATGGCAGCCGGGCACAACTTTCACTGGCCCGCACCGCACATTTACTGATTCAGCACCCCAGTGTAACGCCCGCCAGTGGCATCACGGCAAAAGCCGGTGATGCACTGACCGCGCTGGAACTGACGCCTTGGGGCATCGGCGAGCGGCTGCATGCTGCCGCCCACCTGCCCGGTACAGCGCAAATATTCAGCCGACCAGGCTCACTGCCAGGTAGCAGCAACGCACAGTGGTGACGCTCAGGCGTCATCACCCTCTGCGTCATCTTCACCCTGTTCAGCTTCAATTTCTGCCAGCTCTTCGCGCATCGCCTGAATCGCCTCACGGCTCAGCGCCGCCAGAGTACGGTAGAACGGCGTAGTTGCATGTGCTTCTACTTTGCCAAGGAAGGAGCCACACCATGGCATCAGGTACTCATCAAACAGCTCGCTAAGGGCCTGGAATTCATCCGCTTCCGCATGATCTTCCAGCCAGGATGCTGCCAGCAGCAAAACACCAAAGTGGTCGGCCGGGGCTTCGCTTAATGGCATACCGCGCGTTGACAAGAAAGCGCGAATTTCTGCTTCCGGCTTGCCCTGTGGCCACTGTGAGGCATAAGGGGAAACCCGGCACTCGGTGCCAACAAACAGCGCGTTATAGTCACTCGCCAACGCCTGGGGATCGCTATCTTTTTCCAGCCGTTGCAGCAGTTCATCCTGCTCCAGTGGCCACTGCGCCCGCAGTTTGCCCTCTTTCAAGGCAGTGAACAACGGCACCAACAATGGATCCTGAGGTTGGCGGTTAAACAGAGTACCAATAACGCGACACAGGATAGAAAACTCATTCATGCAACAATGTTCCTTGAGAAAGCAGACAAAAAGAGGGGTAAACACACGCTATGCCCGCCATTAGACACGTCTCAGGCAGGAAAAGCCACAGCCTGGTGAACACCGGAGTATGTAAAGTGGCAACGTCTGCTCACACTGTACCGAATTCCGTAACGTATCCAGACTAGCGGCTTACATCTAACCCACGCATTCTCACAATCTATCCATCTTTATTTTCAGTCACCGGGCTACAATTCCGCCCCCTGGAGGTATTTATGAGATTGTGCTTTCACCCCGACCTGGCATTGATTTTGTTGCCGGTAGCCTGTTATCTGCTGTTTAAACTGATGAAGCCTTGATGACGGCAGACACCTGCCGTCACTTCAGCTCACCGACAGGTGGCAGCGCAATACTCTCTGCGTGACATCAGATCTCAAAGTTTCGCGACTATCCCTGAGGGCGGCCTCACCTCTTTACTCTCTCTTTGATGGGTTTTTTCTGCACCCATAAAAACCATCATTTATCACCTCAGTTCAATCAAGAAAATTTAGTGTTTAAAATCATAATGATAAATGAAACACTTTCGATGAATGACAGTAAATCTGCTGGAAAGTGATAAGATAAGTCGTTATCAACGCGTTAAAAACGGCTAACCTACAATGACAAACCCTCAAAACAAAAAGAAAAAAGTGACGCTCGCCGACGTTGCCGCAGAAGCCGGTGTTGGCCAAGCCACGGTGGATCGCTTTTTGAGCGGCCGTACCACGGTAAAGCCATCGACCGCCGAGAAAATTAGCCGTGCTATGGCTAAATTGGATTATCGCCCAGTGAATACCCACAGTTCGGTGGAAGCATTAACTTGTGATCGCATTTTGCCCGCCAAAATTGGCTTTATATTCCCGTCAGTCTCCGACAGCATGTACGATACGTTGCTTCATGGGCTAAAAGAAAAACTCTCCCGGGAATTTAAAAACCCACCTGATATTATTGTTTATGAATGTGATATTCAAAACCATGCTGCGGTGGCGTCATTAATTGAGACGTTGAGTCATAAAGTGGGTTATATCGGATTAGTCGCACTGGATGATCCTATCATTGGCCTGTCAATTAAAACCGCCGCTGATTCTGGCGTGAAAATCTTTACCTTATTCTCTCCTCTCGCCGATTACGGGCAGGTTGCTCACCTCGGTCTTGATGACAGAAAAGCAGGCAGAAGTGCCGCGTGGATAGCCTACAAGCTGATCCAGGAAGGTGACAATGTTGCTATATTTCAAGGCCATAACAGGTTTTTATGTCAGGAGATTTGCGAAATTAGCTTCAGATCCTATTTCCGTGAAAAGAATGTCAATATCAATATTCTGGGTCCGATTCTGACGCATGAAAAGATTGATCTGGCACGAAAAGAGACGCTAGACCTCGTCAATAAAAACGCCAAACTGGATCTGGTCTATGCCCCATGCGGTGGCGTCGTAGGCATTATTGATGCGCTGAAAGAAAATAAGAATAACACCTTCTTGATCTGCCATGGTCCGTTCCCCGGTTGGCAAGCCATGCTCATTAATGATGCCGTCGATGTCATTATTTATCATGACATTCACAGCCTGATAGAAAATATGATTGAAATCATCAATACCGAATTTCAAACGGCGACTTCGCCTCTGTTTATGCCGGTGAACTTTGAAATAAAAATGCGCGAAAATATTTAATTCGCCACCATCGCGTAATACACCTGGACCCTGCCGACCGGCCGCAGGGTTCACTCAACGCCATAGACTGAAAGCGTATACCCCCCTGCCTCACCGCCCATCGCCCTCAACTCATTGCCCCTCTTTCCCAGCAAAAATCTCACTGTTGAGACGGCAAGGTGCATAAACATCACCCATTAGCACCCGGTTGCAAATCGTCGAATTGATCACAAAAAAATTTGCAATCGGGTGCAAAGATCAAACATAATCGCAACATTAGTAGGGGATAGCCATTAACCCTCATTTTGATAGTTTTCCATCATTTAAGGCTGCAAGCGGAAATGTGTGAGCTGAACTGACGAGGCTGCGGGAGTGCCTGAGTAAAAAATGACGCAGCAAAATAGCAGGCGAATGTGGGTGGCAGCGAAAAGGCTGCCATGGCGCTAATGACAAACGCAGGGCGATGAAACCGGCATCGTTGGCTCCTGACCCTCAGGCAATTTTTTCGTTGAGTAATGTCATCCAGACACGGGATAAAAACAGATAAATATTTTATAGGGTACTGACTGCCCATTTCATCAGCTGATCAATGCGTCAGTTTTAGGGATGGGCGTTATTTCGCATCGGGTTATTTTTATGTGATTTTATTATCACAGGCAATACTGCGTCTAAATAAATGCAAGGTCGTGTTCTTTTACAGGGCGAGTATGTGAAAACATACTCATTTTTACTATGTCACAAGCATAGAGACAGTGCGGCTGGTATTTTATCAGCTCGTTGAAGGTATTATTTATGAACCGAAGAGAAGCGCTCTTTTCCTTGAGTTCAATCGTGGCGACGCTCACGGTTGCACCTAAACTTCGTGCCGAAGAGCTGCACAATGTGCCGTTAGACACTCAGCTTAATGCCGACCATACGCCACAACCTGCATGGCAAAAAGGCTATCAGGTCCTCACCGATGAGAACGACCGTAAAACCCTTACCGCCATCTTCGATCGCCTGATTCCAGCGGATAAACTGGGCCCTTCCGCCAGTGAAGCAGGCTGTATCGAGTTTGTTGATAATCAGCTGGCAGGCGACTACGGCAGCGGTGCTGCACTCTATCTTGAGGGTCCGATGAACCCACAAAATGAAGCCGCGATCATGGGTAGCCCACAATTCCTGAGTACCCCGCGTGAACGCTACTTAACCGGTTTAAAGGCCTTACATCGCTGGTCACAGGCGCACCTTAATAAGCCTTTTTTTGAACTGGAGAGCACGCAGATCGATGCCTTCCTGACAGAAATGGAAAAAGGGAAAATCGACTTAGGGGGCGATATTAATAGCCAGGCACTGTTCGAGTTAATGCTACAAAATGCGCGCGAGGGTTATCTCGCCGATCCTGTCTATGGCGGCAACAAAAATATGGCTGGCTGGAAAATGATTGGTTTCCCTGGCGCACGCTATGATTACCGTCCTTATATTGACCGTCGCAATGAAAATCTTCAATTAATCCCCGTTAGCCTGATCCCTGATAATTAATTCCGGAGCTGTAAAATGTCGTTAATAAGAAAAAAAGCGGATGTTGTCATCGTCGGCCTAGGCTGGGCGGGTTCCGTTATGGCGGAAGAACTCACCCGTGCAGGACTTGAAGTGGTTGCGATTGAACGAGGTGCATGGCGTGACACCTCAACGGATTTCCCCCCTGCCGTGGACCCTGATGAACTACGTTGGCATACCCGGCGCAAAATCATGCAGCCGATGAGTGTAGAAACCACCACGTTCCGCAATCGTAGCGATCAAGACGCCGCGCCGGTGCGTAACTGGTCTGCATTCCAGTTTGGCTGGAACGTCGGTGGTGCAGGAACACACTGGGCGGGCATGTCCTGGCGTTTCACGCCGTGGGATTTTGAAGTTGCCACACAAACCCGTGAACGCTACGGCGCAGACAAAATGAAAGGACTCCAGCTGCAAGACTGGGGGGTGACCTACAGTGAAATGGAACCGTTTTACGATCGTTTTGAACGTATTGCCGGGACGTCTGGCAAAGCGGGGAACTTAAACGGGCAACCCCAGCAGGGAGGCAATGTTTTCGAAGGCGCACGTCAACGTGACTACCCTACTCCGCCGCTCAAAGACACGCACTGGATGAGTAAGTACCGCAGTACCACGGAAAAGATGGGATATCACCCGTTCACCGTGCCAGCAGGTAACATTTCTCAGGCCTATGTGAACCCGTTAGGCGTCACCATGGGTCCATGCACTTACTGCGGATTTTGCGATTTTCACGGCTGCGGCAACTTCTCTAAATCCTCGCCGCAGGCCTGTATTCTTCCGGCTTTAATGCGCCGTAAGAACTTTACGCTGCTGACAAATACCGAAGTGTTACATGCGGTTAAGCATGCAGACGGTAAAACGGTGACCGGCGTGAAGTTTATCTCTGAAGATGGTAAAGAGGGCTTCCAGCCTGCGGATATCGTCTGCATCACCGCCTACCAAATGGATAACGTGCGTCTGATGTTGCTTTCCGGCGTTGGCGAGCAATACGATCCACGCACCGGGCGTGGCACCATCGGGCGCAACTATAACTATCAAACCTGCTCCAGCGTCACTGGCTTCTTTGATAACGAATATATGAATCCGTTTATTGGCGGCGGCGCGCTGGCGGTGCAGATCGACGATTTTAACGGTGATAACTTCGACCATAGCCAGCTGGACTTCATTGGCGGGGCCGGCATCATGGGCTTCTCCACCAATGGCCGTCCGATTCAAAACATGAATGGACTGCGCCCAGGCACGCCACGCTGGGGTAGCGAATGGAAAGCAGGCTATGCCCGCGATTACCAGACGGCAGGCACCATTTTCTGCCAGGGCACCTCAATGCCGGTGCGTGAAGCCTTCCTTGACCTCGATCCTGTCTATAAAGACCGTCACGGCCAACCGCTGATCCGCATGACCTTCGACTGGAATAAAAACGATATCCGGATGGCAAATTACGTCACCGACCGCGCCATCAATATCATGAAGGAAGTGGGTGGTCAGCATCTGGTGGTGGATAACCAGACCGAGAAAAGCTGGAACCCCTATATGCAGCACAGCTCGCACACCATTGGCGGCGCGGTTATGGGGGCAGACCCGACCACCTCTGCACTTAACCCTTATCTGCAAAGCTGGGATGCCCACAATCTGTTTGTGGTGGGTGCCTCGGCATTTCCTAACAATGGCGGATACAACCCAACGGTCACGGTGGGCGCGTTAGCGGTTCGTGCAGCACAGGCTATCTACCAGAAATACATCAATAATCCATCACCACTGGTAGGAGCATAATCATGGGAGTGAAGAAAAAGCTGGTTTACGGCGCCGCCATCGTGGTGGTATTGGCCGGATTAGGCGGCAGCTATCGCTTGTGGACAGTATTAGAAAGCTCACGATCTGCTGTCGCGGACAACAACGTCAAACTGGCTGATTTTAAGAGCAGTGATGTTGATGCTATCAAGCGCGGTGAGTATGTCATGCGTCTGGCAGACTGTGCGGCCTGTCATAATGCCTCTTTCAACGGCGGCTATAAAATCGATACGCCATTTGGTGCGCTAGAAACCTCAAACATTACGCCCGATCGCGCCACCGGCATTGGCAACATGACGGAGCGAGACTTCTTTACGGCGGTGCGTCAGGGCCGTGGTGAACATGGTTTCCTCTATCCCGCCATGCCTTACACCGCCTATGCGAAAATGTCGGACCAGGACATGCACGACTTATGGGCCTATTTCTCCACTATCGCGCCAGTGAACCATGCGGTTGATGAAAATGCGGGCATGCACTTCCCGTATAACATCCGCCTCGCCATGTTGGGCTGGAACGTCCTGTTCTTTGACAGTTCCGCCTATAAAGTGGAAACAACCAAAGACGAGGCCTGGAATCGCGGCAAGTACATTGTGGATGGCCCCGCTCACTGTAGCGTGTGCCATACCGCCCGTAACGCACTGGGCGGAGAGATTAGCGGTGCCTATCTGCAGGGTGGGAATCTCGGTAGCTGGTATGCCCCTGACATCACCCCGAATCCACACGCGGGTATTGGTGACTGGAAAGCCGGAGAGATTGAAGACTACCTGAAAACCGGTTCAAACGGCACCAGCGTGGCAGCAGGCCCAATGGCGGAAGCCGTTGAGCATTCAACGCAGTACTTCAACAAGGATGACCTGCAAGCGATTGCGACTTACTTACGTTCATTGCCGCCTTCGACGACGCCAGCGCAACCGGCGTTTAAGATGGATGCCGCCCGTGAGAAAGCCGCCGCGCTGAGCTATGAAGTGAACTGTTCCGCTTGCCATGGCTTACAGGGTGAAGGGATCACCGGTATGGTGCCCGCTTTCGCCGGTAACCGCGCGATGCAAAATGATCCGACGAATATGATCCATGCCATGCTGATGGGCGCACGTGCCCCCCATACGGAAGAACGGCAAACGGCAGCGGGCATGCCCTCTTTCGCATGGAAAATGAACGATCAGCAGATTGCTGATGTGCTCAACTATGTACGAAATGGCTGGAACAACCAGGCTGTTGAAGTTAAGGCGGAAGACGTAGCGAAGATGCGCCAGGCCGTTGATGCGAAACAGAAGCTGAAAACCCCTACCCAGCAGTAGTTGTCACTCCATGGTCTGGCACAATGCCAGGCCATGGTTTTCTGCTTTCACCCGCCATCCCACATGATGCTTTCGCTAATCAGCCATAACGGATTCGCCTGTTGTTCTGGTTTCAGTTTCTGACTCAAAAAACATCCTGTACGCCAGACAAACCCTTTCATGCCGAAAAAACAGTTTAAGAACCAGACTGACCAGAAGCAGGACTGATGACAATCGCCAAATAAAATATAAACACTACAAATCAATGCCTTACTTTGAATTTTGTACGAAAGATCACTGCACCACGCAGTGGATTATTTAACCGATCCACGATGCCGTAAAACCAAAACTGATGCAATCCCCCTTAATTGCAACCGGGTGCAAAATGTTATGATTTTGTGATCTGCCCGTGAAAGACTCACTTCTCCCGTTTACTTTATGCGCCCGTTGTTAAACATTTAGCTCACGTAACAATCAGCCAGACTTTTTTTTTGCCTGATTTTGCACCCGAGTGCAAAAATCATCACAAAGAGAATGGCATTAGATAAACAATCAGGAGTGGCTATGTTAAATGGTGAAAAACAGATTCCCCGTCCGCTGCGTTGGGGCATGATTGGTGGCGGCAGATTGAGTCAGGTGGGTTACAAACACCGTAGCGGTGCGCTGCGTGATAATACGGCTTACCAACTGGTGGCTTCCGCCTTTGACGTGGATGCAGCTCGCGGTCGCGACTTTGGGGTAAATCTCGGCCTTGATGCTGCGCGCTGTTACGATAATTATCAGCAGTTGCTGGAGCAAGAGGCAGCGCGTCCAGACGGTGTAGAAGTCGTTTCCGTGGCAACGCCCAACGGCACGCATTACGAAATCACCCGCGCTGCGCTGCAAGCCGGTATTCATGTTATTTGCGAAAAACCGCTGTTTTTCACCTCTGCTGAAGCACGCGAAATTAAACAACTGGCAGAACAAAAAGGCCTGATTGTCGGCGTCACCTATGGCTTCTCCGGGCATCCCCTGTTGATGCAAATGCGCGCCATGATCGCAAATGGCGAGCTGGGTGATATCCGCATGGTGGATATGCAATACACCCATGGCTTTAGCGCAAACGAGGCGGCTGATAAGTTTAGCGACGCGCAAAAATGGCGTGTGGATCCGAAAATTGCCGGCCCCACCTTCGTGCTGGGGGATATTTCTACCCATACTTTCTACCTCTCCCAATTGCTGCTGCCGCAACAAAAAATCGCCGCCCTGCTCTGCGATCGTCAAAGCTTTATTGCTTCACGCGCACCGCTGGAAGATAACGCCATGGTGCTGATCCGCTACCAGAATGGTGCTGTGGGCCGTATGTGGGCTTCCTCCATTAACGCCGGTGCGATGGATAGCCAGCGTATCCGGGTTATCGGTGCTCGCGCCAGCCTGGAGTGGACCGATTCTAATCCCGGCGAACTGAAATATGACGTGCAGGGTCAGCCGAATCAAACCCTGCATCACGGTATGCCCTATCTGCATGAAAGCGCACTGGCTGATGAGCGTCTCGGTGCTTTGCATACCGAGGGCCTTGCCGAATCCTGGGCTAACATCTATTTGAAATTTGCTATCGCGATTGATGCTAAACAGCGCGGTGATGAAGAGACGCTCAGTAAACTGGTCTATCCCGACATTAATGCCGGGATTGAAGGTGTGCGCTGGCTGGAAAACTGCGTACGCTCTGCGGATAATCACGCTTGCTGGGTCAACTACGAATAATCTGGGTTGAAACAGGCCCACCCTCGCCTCTGATCAGACGTTCCCGCATTAACAGAGAAAGCCCCCACCCGATGCAAAATCCGGGTGGGGGCAGTAAGAGCGTAGCAGCAAAAAAGCACGGAAAAAGGCCATAAAACGTATGGCCTTTTTAGCAGGGAAAATTAAATAAAATAGAATCCCCGCCATAGCAAGAGCACTATCGTGGTGATATTTAAATAATTAGAGACTATTTAATGCCATATTCATGCAAGCTATCGATGCAGGATTTGGCAATATCGGCAAGATCCCATTCCCAATGGTGCGGGCTTAATAACTCAGGGCACCATCCACCGGTGTAACCCGTTTGCTTAACCGCATCCAGCCAGGCTGGAATATCCACTTCGCCCTGACCGGGCGCGTAATCTCGCTGCACCCACTCATCCCAGGTTTCACCGGGACGCGCGGCACGGCCATCACAGAAGTGAATGCCATAGATAAGATTGACGTCCATCTTTGCCACCTCTTCCGGTCGGGTATTACCTCCCGCATGCAGATGCCAGAAATCGACCACCAATCCAACATTGTCCCGATCAACGGCGGCAATCATATCTAGCCCCTGCTGGAGAGAGTTAAATGCCGTAAAAGCCACCACTTCGATCTGGAATTTGATGCCCAAAGGTTTGCCAATATCGGCGATTTCCCGGATGTTATCGCGCAAAATGGCGTTTCGTTGCGCTTCAGGGAGAGAATCCAGTTCGGTTAGCGCCATAATTTGCACCACCGGACAGTTCAGTTCTGCTGCGGCGTGACAGATGCGTTCCGCTTCTTTTATCAATGCGGCACGCTCTTCAGGCTGATGGCGGCCAATGCGTTTTAGCGCATTGATGCAGGTTATTTCAATGTTGTTTTCAGCCAGCAGCGCCCTGAATTGCGCATAAGATCCGCCGTTTTCCAGGTAGCGGTATAAGTGTTCGGGCAATATTTCTAAGCCATCAAAACCGGCATCACGGGCCAGGCGAACCTGGGTAACGGCATTGCTATACCAGACAGATACACCGTGCAAAGACAACTTCATGCTTTCTCCTTAAGTCAGGCCTTCAGATGAGAGCGCCGTATACGCAATTCTCCCTGTTGCCATGAATGATCATTACTGACTTTCCCATCAACCAGACGGTTGAGTGCCTCATTCATCAGCCGGTCAATACGCTGGCTGACCGTGGTCAGTTGCCAGCATTCCGCCGACGCTTCTTCAATATCATCAAACCCGACGATCCCAGGTTGCCATTCAGGTGCCATCACCCGCTGTGCCGCCATCGCACCTAACGCCAGCACATCATTCTCACAAAACAGCGCGTTGATCCGCTGCTCCATGGGCGTTACCTGCAAATAGTCACGCACCGTTTTCCAGCTCATTTCCCGATCATAACTGCCTGCGGTCAGCGTCACTGCCAGGGAAAACCCGGCCTTTGCCAATCCCGCCTGATAACCTTCCCTGCGCAACGTATGCGACGTTGGCGTGTCTGGCCCTTTCATGTAGCCGAAGCGGGTATATCCCTGTGCCACCAGTAATTCTGCAATCTGTTCACCGGCGCGCATCCCCTCCACGGCAACGGCATCTATCTCGTCGGACGCGGCGCTGCGGCAAACCTGCACCAGTGGAACCCGGTAAATATCTTCAGCCAGATCAATAATCTCCGAGGACAGAATGGTTCCCAGGAACAAAATACCGTCAACCTGCAACTGATCGGCTTGCGCCATAACAGAGGAGTAGTTTGCACCCGCGGAAATATTCAGCAGCAAGGCCATCAGCCCCCGGTCTTGCATCTGCCTTGTGGCCTCATCCAGCATCATCAGGGTATGCGGGTTCTTCATTTCATCAACCACTACCCCAATGATGTTGGACTTTTTCTTACCCAAACTGCGCGCCAGCAGATTGGGGCGATAGCCCAGTTCATGGGCGACTTTTAGCACGCGCTCTCTGGCATGATGAGAAACGGACGCCTCAGGGTCGAAAGCTCTGGAAACCGTCCATTTTGAAACGCCCGCCAGGCGTGCTACGTCACTGGCGGTAATGCGGTGCACTTTCTCTCTCATTTACCCGTCCATGTTCAGTTAATTTCTGATATTGAAAGAGAAAACGTCATGAAAAGAAACCTTCACTGCACCCACTCGCGTGACGCACCTCTCATCGCGTGTACGCCCGGAGTATGCCCCTCAACTGCACCCGAGTGCAATGTGGTTTTTGCACCCGATTGCAAAAATTTTCAGATCTGTGACCGGAACAAAAGTTTCGCTATTTCCACCGTTGACTAATTTATACACACACCAGAAATTGAAGGCTCCCGAGATGTTTAATTACCGATAAAAACGTAGCCGCATATTCATCTCGTTGAATTTGCACCCGAGTGCATAAAAAGTAGATACCCCTACAGGAAAACAAACATGAACAAAATCAAATGGCTTTTGTTAGCAGGTTGCCTGTGTAGTGTTCTTTCTGTGCAGGCGAAAACGTATATGGTCGGCATAGCGCTGGCAAACCTGGACCTCAATTTTGTCTCCATTCTGCGCGGGCAAATGGAACAGCAGCTCAAAGCGAAAGGATTGAAAAGTCAGTTTGCGGATGCCAAAGGCGATGTTTCTCTTCAGATTCAACAGGTTGATGATTTTATCAATCAGGGTGCTGACGCCATTATCATCAACCCGGTAGATACCCAGGGCGTAATGCCGGTCATCAAAGCGGCTGAAAAAGCCAATATTCCCCTTATTTTTGTCAATCGTAAGCCTGAGGTTCCGCTATCAGGAAAAATCGCCTACGTGGGGTCGGATTCAGCACAAAGCGGAAAAA
The DNA here is from genome assembly GCF_011752615.1 of Candidatus Pantoea multigeneris. Classification (NCBI taxonomy): domain Bacteria; kingdom Pseudomonadati; phylum Pseudomonadota; class Gammaproteobacteria; order Enterobacterales; family Erwiniaceae; genus Pantoea; species Candidatus Pantoea multigeneris. The sequence goes on along the minus strand of NZ_VWXF01000003.1, from coordinate 155,952 downwards.
TGCAGATCGAAGCGCTGGCAGAAAAAATGCACGACAAGGGAAATATTGCCATCCTGATGGGGGCGTTATCCACCGAAGAAGCCCGGCAGCGCACCAAAGCCGTTGAGGATTTTGTCCGTGCTCATCCGGGGATGAAAGTGGTTCAGAAACAGACGGCTAACTGGCAGCGTAACGAAGCCGTAGATAAAACGCTTTCCTGGTTGCAGGACGGCAACGATATCAATGCCATCGTGGCGAATAATGATGAAATGGCGATTGGTGCCATCATGGCACTGGACCAGCTACAGAAAAAAGGCGTTTTAGTGGCCGGTATCGATGGCACACCTGACGGCCTGCAATTTATCAAAAACGGGAAAATGGCCGTCACGATCTTCCAGGATGCCAAAGGCCAGGCCATCGGTGCGGTGAATGTAGCCAGCGATATGCTGGCAGGCAAAAAAACCGAGGCCTATAACTGGGTGCCGTATCAGACCATCACTCAGGCTAACTACACGCAGTTCAGCGAAAAGAATCAAAAGTAACTCAGGATTTGAAAGCGGGGATGCGTTTATGAAACGGCGTCCCCGCCCGGAAAAATCATCATCAAAATCATATATATGATGATATACACGCAACATCTTCGCTGACGACACCCGCCACAAACAAATTTATAATGATATTTTTTTATCATAACAATGAGGTGAAATAGTTTGATCCACCTCAAAAAATGAAAGTTCCATTATTGATGAATCTGGAATGAAAATTTGATAATGAGGCAACTCAACCCCGTAAGGAAACCTCATGTCCATCCATATTGCGAATGCGCCCTGCAGCTGGGGTGTTGATGACCCGAAAAATCCTTTCCTGCCGCCTTTCAAAAAAGTGCTCTCCGAAGCAGCAGCAGCTGGCTATAAAAGTATTGAATTAGGCCCATGGTTTTATCTGCCAACGGATGCAAATGCACTGCGCCAGGAATTAGAAGCCCATCAGCTTTCCCTGGTGGCGGGAACTATATTTGATGATCTGGTCAGCGAAGCAAATTTCCCGGCCATGGTGGAACTGACGCACAATATTTGCCGCAACCTGGCGAAAGTGCCCACCGCAGAGAAGACCCACGCCGAAAACCGGCCTGCGCCCTATCTGGTCATTATCGATTTTGGTAATCCAGAGCGCGCCAAATATGCTGGTCAATCGGATAAAGCCCCTCGCCTGCCAGACAGTGAATGGCAACGAATGATGCAGCACATCACCACCCTGAGCCAGATCGCCTGGAATGAGTACGGTGTGCGCGCAGTGATCCACCCCCATGCCGGTGGCTGCATTGAGTTTGCGGACGAAATTGAGCAACTGGTGCAAGATATCCCACATGAGGTGGCGGGACTGTGCCTCGATACGGGCCATCTGTATTACTCCGGCATGGATCCGATCCCCGCGCTGAGCCGTTACTGGGATCGCATCGACTATCTGCATTTCAAGGACGTCAACGATGCCGTCTGGCGTGATGTTATCGCCCGGGGCGTGGATTTCTTTTCCGCCTGCGCGGAAGGTGTGATGTGTCCGATTGGCAAAGGGGCGATTGACTACCCCGCCGTCCGTGCTTTCCTGGCCGAACGCAATTACCACGGCTGGATCACCGTCGAGCAGGAGCGTGACCCACGCGATGCCGATACCAGCCTGCGTGATGTCACCGCTAGCCTGCACTATCTCAGATCCGTGGGCTTTTAAATTTTTGTCACCTTTCCGTGCCGCAGGGAGCGGCACGGTTGCGGAATGTTTAGTCGAAGTAGCTGACAGAGAGATCAGAACATTTAATCTTCGCAATGTAACGTTGGTTGGCAGTACGGGACGTAGTGAAGTTTACCGTTGCGAAGGGACCGCTGGTTATTACAGAGTACGGTTCAATGTGAATATCGCTTGCGGTCAGGTGGTATTGCCCAAAACGACGATTATCAGGACGGGTTACATCGGCGATCACTGCTTGCACTGGCTGTTGTGGCGTCAGTGTATGGCATATTTTAGTTTCAGCAGCATCAATCTGAGCCGGAAGAAGGCCAAGACTTCTTTGAACCAAGCCGATGGCAATCGCCCCCACCAGCACGACCGCCGATACGGTGAAAATCCAAATCCATACTTTCATTGCTATCAACTCCCTGATGATTGAAATTCTTTTCCGTCGGAGCAGTTATAGCGCTAAAGGGGAGTTTTTACAACTTAAAGTTCCAAGAAGGGATTAATGAAATTAAAAGCCACCTTGTGGAAGATGACTTTGCCCAAACCATTACAATCAACATTTTACACCCTATCAAACAGTTCCAGTTAACACCAAAAGAAAAGACAAGATAAAAAAAGTAAATTCCTCGCCCGTTATTAAAAAACACTTACGCTAAACACCTCCATAACATCACCAGTTATGATTTATAAATTAGAAAAGACAATTGATTTGTTTTTTTATTCATGCCATATTCATCAGCCAAATCGGAAGTCGTTACATTTAAAACATGGAGGGAAGTATATGTCCGACATAGTCAAAGATTACATATTACCTGGAATAGGTTCTTTAGCTACTATTGGAGCTATCATTTTTTGCTTGTATCTAAGAAGTAAAAGCACAAGCTCATCCGTCATTATCAATAAATTATGGGCATTGTTTGTTGGTGAGAAAGATTATTACAACCCTGTAATTAATGAGTTCGCAAAGCATCAGCATGATGTAGACAAATTCAACTTGTCATTTGATTTCTCATTTAAGGACACCAGTGAAATCGAAAGGTTCTTAAAGTGGGTAAAAATTAACTCTTATCAAATATATTACTTTACTAAACTTGGTGGTTTATTTTTTGAAGATACCACATCGACACACGTTAACTTTAAAATAAAAATCATCAAACGGTACAAATGTGCTATTGTATTAGGACTAACCATTGTATTTTTCTCAGCAAGTTTCCTGCTCATTAACTCTAAGATTTTTGGTTGGATTACATGGCCAAAAACAGGTTTAGAAGCTTACGGTCCGCTAGTCGTTTCTTTTGAGTTTATCGTGGCAGGATGTTTCACCCTCGTTGAATCCATGAGAAACTACAAAGCATATAAAATTAAAAAACTCGTAAAATCTAATCATATAAAAATTGTCTAAGCGTCTCACCACTAGTTTTAAGGACTATCCAATTAGAACTCGTAGTGTATGAACAACCGCCTCACTCTAACGAGGCGGTAATTGCAGAGCAGGCCTCCTTGTAAAACGGCCACAATTAATAAGCCTGCTCATAGCAATTATTCAGGTAATCTACGGAACAAGCCCTAGAAAGGCTTGACCCATCCTATAAACCCGCCAGCTCCGGAATCACTTTCCCGGTGCGCATTTCAAGGAAATCCAGCAGGCGGCGTGGTGTGACGTTGAGGATACGCTCTTCCGGGAAACCGATCTCCTGGGTGATGTTCAGGCAGTGTTCAAAATCCCCCAGCGTAAAGCAGGTGTGGGAATCTGAACCAAATGCCAGCCGTCCACCGGCTTTCGCTACGGCTTCCGCCACCAGGCGGCAGTTTGGTGCACTGCCCGGACGGGAAGTGGTAAAGGAGGAGTTATTCAGTTCCAGTGCGACGTTGAAATGCGCCGCAGCCTCGGCAATCGCTGGGATATCAACTTCGAACTTCGGGTTGCCAGGGTGGCTGATAATATGCACCAGTCCCTGTTCCATGGTGGCGATCATCGCTTCAGTGTGGTGATGTTTATCACGTGGGGCGTAAACCGGCTCGTGGAAACCCGCAACGATCAGATCCAACACCTCTAACATGGGGCCAAAACAGTCGATATCCCCTTGCTGATTCTTGATGTTGGCCTCAATACCTCGCAATACCGCAACACCGTCTATTACCCGAGGCCAGATTTTCATATTAACGAAGTGCCAGTAGTGCGGTGCATCTGCCATATCCGGGCCATGATCGGTGATAGCAAACAGCTGAATACCGGTTTTCTTCGCCTGAGCTACGTAATCATGCAGCGTGCTGTAGGCGTGCGTACTGGCAACCGTGTGCATATGTAAATCGACTGGATACATCCTCTTCTCCTTTAAGGCCGCCCGTGGGCGGCAGAACGATTAATAGCCTCGTTGACGGTCAACCTGTCCGGCGGGCATTTCACCGGCTTCCAGCAGTGTGATCGCATGGGCGTAATAATCCATAGATTCGCCTGGTAAGGTGACAGCAGCATTATGTGGCGTCACCGTGACGCGCGGGTGTCGCCAGAAAGGGTGATCCAGCGCTAATGGCTCAACCTGAAACACATCAAGCGCGGCACCTTTGATCTGTCCACTCTCCAGGGCCGCCAGCAGGTCGTCCTCGACCACATGTGCACCACGCGCCAAATTGAGGAAGAAGGCGCCGTGCGGTAGCTGCGCTAACAGTGACGCATTGATGATATTCACGGTTTGCGGCGTGCTGGGCAGCAGATTGATCAGAACCTGTGTCCCCTGGAGAAAATCGCTCAACGATTCCTGACCGGCAAAGCTGGTCACACCGTCAATCTGCTTCTTGCTGCGGCTCCAGCTACGCAGCGGGAAGCCCCAAGGTTTAAGGCTTTGTGCCACGCTCTGCCCCAATACGCCCGCTCCCAGAATACCCACCGTGAAGGTTTCCCGGCGGTATTCTGGCAACTCTAACCAGCGAGATTCCTGCTGTAACTGACGATAGTCATCAAAGCGACGGAACCAGTTCAGCACCTGACACACCGCATATTCCTGCATCTGAATCGCCATGCCGGTATCTTCCAGACGAAACACCGGAACGGAATCAGGCAACAGATCGGGGTTATCCCTGAGCTGTGCCATAATTTCATCCACACCTGCACCCAGCGCAAAGACACCACGTAAATCATGGCGGCCCGCCAGCATTTCATTAGGCGGCTTACGCACCAGTGCATAATCAGCCGGGCCATTGTCACCCGGTTGCCAGTGGCGAACAGAAACCCCGGGCAGCCGTTCACGCATCCCTTCCAGCCAAACCTCTGCCGACATCGAAGGGTGATACCAGATAATATTCATTGCATTCTCCTGTGTTTCCACCAGCCTCAGACAAAAGTGGCCGGATGGCAAGCAAAAAGCAAAACCTGGCAATCGCGTCTAAAGTTAGTTGGGTGGTCAATGTGTTACAGCAAAAGACCCCAACGACAAGGAGAATCACCGATGATAAGACCGGCCATACCACAACCTTACTCTCGCCGTACCTACGCCCGCACTTGCCTGGCATTATTACTCGCTTCCACCAGTTACCTGGCACAGGCCGCAGACGATCAACATCTGTTGGCCGGTCCGCCTCAGCCACCGGATATCCAGTTGGGTCCACTTTTTAAAGCGGTACAACAGGCGAAACTCTGGGAAGATCAAAAAACCTTCGCCGATGCAGTTCCAAAATCCGATCCCGCTTCCATCGTCGCGGACTGGCAGATGCAGCGGCATCAGCGCAATTTTGATCTCAAACACTTTATTGCTGAAAACTTCATCCTGCCGATCGATCAGGCAAAATATGTCCCACCGGCAGGGGAAACATTGCGTCAGCATATCGATGGTCTGTGGCCAGTGCTGACACGCACGGCAAAAACCCAGAATCAGTATGATTCCCTGCTGCCGATCCCCAAACAGTATGTCGTGCCTGGTGGGCGTTTCCGTGAGGTCTACTACTGGGACAGCTATTTCACCCTGCTGGGGCTGGCAGAAAGCGGCCACTGGGATCGGGTACAGGATATGGTAGATAACTTTGCCTGGGAGATTGACCACTATGGCCATATTCCGAACGGCAACCGTAGCTACTATCTCAGCCGATCCCAGCCGCCGTTTTTCAGCCTGATGGTTGATCTGCTGGCACAGCACAACGGTGACAAGGTCTATCAACATTACCTGCCACAGCTGCAGAAAGAGTATGACTACTGGATGGCGGGCAGCGATAACGTAGCGGCCGGACAAGCCAGCAAACGCGTAATCAAACTCACCGATGGCAGCCTGCTTAATCGCTACTGGGACGATCGCGACACGCCGCGTACAGAATCCTGGCTGGCGGATGAAGAGACGGCTAAGCAGTCACCGCAGCGTAATCAGGCAGAACTGTGGCGTGATCTGCGTGCAGGGGCCGCTTCTGGCTGGGACTTTAGTTCGCGCTGGTTTAGCGATCCACAACAGTTAGGGTCAATCCGTACCACGCAGTTAGCGCCGGTTGACCTCAATAGCCTGCTGTATCATCTGGAAGTGACGCTGGCGAAGAGCTACCAGTTACAGCAGCAGGCAGCGCAGGCGAAGCACTACCAACAGCACGCCGAGCAGCGTAAAACCGCCATCAACCACTATTTATGGGATGAACGCCAGGGCTGGTATGTCGATTACGACTGGAAAACCGGCAAGGTTCATCAGCAGCTCACGGCAGCCACCCTGTTCCCGCTCTATATGCAACTGGCGACAGATAAACAGGCCGACCGTACCGCCTCCGCGGTGGAGAAACAGCTGCTGAAACCTGGCGGACTGGTCACCACCACCGTCAACAATGGGCAACAGTGGGATGCACCCAACGGTTGGGCACCGTTACAGTGGGTGGCCGTTGAAGGGCTGAATCACTACCATCACGCCGATCTGGCGCGCAAAATTGGCCTTAACTTCCTGAATAATGTGCAGACCACCTATAACCAACAGCACAAGCTGGTGGAGAAATATGTGGTGGAAGGGCCACAGTTGGGCGGCGGTGGCGGCGGGGAATATCCGTTGCAGGATGGTTTCGGCTGGACCAACGGCGTCACGCTGATGCTGCTGGATAAATATTGCCCAAAAGACAAAACCTGTAGTAATGCCGGTGACATTCCTGTCACTGCGACACAGCAATAAAAAAAGGCGCACCGCAGTGCGCCCTCTTTATTCAATATCGCTATTTTCGTACGGCGCGATAGATCCACAGCACCACGATTGCGCCAATCACCGCAACCACAAAGCTGCCGAAATTAAAGCCGTCAACTTTTCCGAAGCCAAAGAAAGTACTGATCCAGCCACCGACTACCGCACCGATAATACCTAAAATCACGGTGATGATGAAACCGCCACCATCTTTACCAGGCATGATCCATTTGGCGAGAATACCGGCGATCAAACCAAAAATGATCCATGAAATAATTCCCATCGCTAACTCCTTAACCCATCATAAAAATAGTGACCACCCGGCTGGGAGACTATAAAACAGCCCCTCTACTTCAGTGGTGAAAGCCTGATTAATCAAGCTGTTCCGGTATCAAGTATAGCGGGCCTGCGCAATCCTGCCTGGCGCAAACAGGAATTACTAAAGATTTTTTTTTGCTTTCCGATAACGGCTGAAGAGCGCGAGAGCGCTGCATAACCGAACTGGAGCCGGACGTGACAAAAAGCGACAAAGAACAATATATAAAACGTGGCACGCTGGCAGTGCTTAACTGCATGCGCGAGCTGTTGACCAGCCGTGCGCCCTTAATGGTGAGCTACTCCTCCGGACAGTTTATCAGTCGGATGCTGAGCGCTGACGATCACTTTCTCTATTTTGATCTGGGCAGTGATGCGCAGGAAAATACGCTGGCACAACAGAGCTCGCAATTGAACATCTCTGCGGAAACGTCTGGGGCGAAAATAGAATTTTGTCTCCCGTCCATCACGATTGACACGCACGATGGCCTGCCTGCTTTTCGCGCTGCCCTGCCCGACCTTATCTGGCAAATTCAACGCCGGGAGTTTTTCCGCGTCACTGCACCGCTGGAACCCACCTTTTGGTGCACCAGCCAATGGCCTGACGGCAGCAAAGCGCGTTTTCGTTTGCAGGATCTCTCATTGGGAGGGATTGGCGCACTGTTGGATGATCCCCTGCCGGAAGGCGTCAGCGCGGGCGATATGTTCCCATCGCTGGAGGTGGAACTGGGGGAGTACGGTAAATTTTCCGTCGCGGCACAGCTGTTACACATTGGTGAGCGGACGATCATCACCAGTAAAAATGAGACGCGGATAACGCCGCGACTCAGTTTCCGCTTCACCACCATCGCGCCAGCGCAGGCACGAGAACTTCAGCAGGTGATTTTTGCGCTGGAGCGACTCGCCCGGGATAAGGCTAATCGCTTCCAGTGACATCAGATAGTGCGATACGCCGTGGTGACTTTCCATAAGTAGCGTGGTGCCTGAGCCGCTGGATGGCGTGTCTGCACGTAGTGATAGAACTGTTCTGGCGTCAGCGCATTGATTTTGGCAATCGCCTCACTGCGATCGCGTGAGAAGGTACGCAGCAGCGCGCCTGCCCCGTTGGCATAGGAGACAATGGTGGCATAACGCAAGGTCAATGGATTTTCGATACCGGCCAGCGCGCGATCTTGCAAGATTTTGATATAAGCCGCGCCAATATCAATGTTGCGCGCCGGATCGCGAAGATCGGCGGTGGTGGGCTGTCCACGACGTCCCTGGGAGTGATAAACCGCTCGACCGGCGGTAGAGGCCTTGATTTGCATCAATCCCACCGCGTGAGAACGGCTGATGGCATCTGGGTTACCCCCTGACTCGACACTAATAATGGCACTGAGAAGACGTTCATCGATGCCATAATGAGTGGCGGCAGTCGCAGTAAACAATGACCATTCGCCCTGAATCTGTGTTGGTGCTGCCTGGGTTAGAGGCGTGTACTGCTGTTTTACTACCGTATGAGGTGCCTGACTGGCGCAACCTGTTAAAAACAGCGCCGAGAGCACAAATAACCGGATCTTCACTGATTGAAAATTCCATAATAGAGTTGGCTTCGCCTATATTACCTGGCCAGCACGTTAACAAAATTACCGTTTGTCCTAAAAAGCATAAATCAGCGGGATTAATGACATTCGCGCTTGAATTCGTCATCATCATAAAATTCTGATACTTGCTGTCACAGGGATCATACCATGACCGCCTCTCGCCGTATTCGCCTTATCGCCCCTTCGGGCTACTGTGTTAATCAAGCTGCCGCGCAGCGGGCTATCGCCCGCCTGAGCGAAGCCGGCCACCAGGTTGAGAACCCGCAGGCTGTCACCCGCCGTTTTCAGCGCTTCGCCGGAGATGACCAGCAACGGTTAGACGAGATAAACCAACTGGCAGAACTGGAGTCATTGCCAGATATCGTGATGGCCGTGCGCGGAGGCTATGGCGTGGGTCGTCTGCTGGAATCCATTGATTATCCGGCGTTACAACGCCGCCTACAGCACCAACCGCTGGCATTGTGCGGTCACAGCGATTTCACCGCCCTGCAGCTGGCACTGCTAGCCGAGTGTGGCTTAATCAGCTTCAGCTCACCGATGCTGGCAGGCAATTTTGGTGCAGAAATCCCCTCTTCCTTTACGGAACAGCACTTCTGGCAGGCCTTAACCTCTGAGACTTACACCCTTAACTGGCAAACGCTCACCCCCGATCAGGGCACATGGCAGGGGCAACTTTGGGGGGGCAATCTTGCCATGATCTGCTCGTTAATCGGCACACGCTGGATGCCCCAGATTGAGAACGGGATTTTAGCGATCGAGGATATCAACGAGCACCCGTTCCGGGTGGAAAGGATGCTGAATCAGCTACAGCAGTGTGGCATTCTTGCCCGCCAACAGGCGATCATTACCGGTAGCTTCAGTAAAAGCACGGTGTCAGATTACGATCAGGGCTTTGATCTGGATAGCGTCTGGCAGCGACTGCGTGAGCAGTATGGCCTGGTGGTGGTCAGCGATCTGGCCTATGGCCATGAAGCCGATACGGTCACTTTGCCATTAGGGGCACAAGCACAGCTCAATGTCAGCGAGGGCAATGCCCAGCTCGTCATCAGCGGGCATCCGGTACTGCGTCGCTAAGCGGTGTGCAGCAGGCAAAAAGGGGGGATGACAAACCCGAGTAACAATGACCAACGTTGGTACTCTACGGAAAACGTCGGCCCTGCTTTTGGTCATCAAACGTTATCTTTCTGTCTCGGTGCCCGGTTGCTCGTCAGCCGCCACTTCCGCTGCCACCACCATCAGCGCCAGCTCGGCATCTTCACGGCTAAATGCGCTCATGGTTTGACGCAACGCGGCAACACAAGAAATAACTTGCTGTTTTTGTTGATCTTCTAACTGAGAGACACTGTGGCGGATAATCATCAAACTGGCATCTTCTTCTCGCATCTTACGACTCCTGTTCGGTTTTCCCGGTGCGTGACAATGGCAAGGGTACCCTTTCTGCGCAATCAATGTCATCCAGTAACCGTGCTAATGCTTAACAATTAACCCAGCCAGAGATTACCAGAGCGTGGGGAATACCACAGCAGCAGGTTGCGCATGTGATAAACTCAGAATTATGCCATTAGTGATGGAATCAGGCAGGTAAAGGAAATGCGGCGACTTATTTTACTCAGTATGGCTTTGATTATTGCGGGCTGTTCATCCACGCCGCACGGGGTAGACTGCCCCGGAGAGGTAGCAACCATCAGCGGGCAACCGATGGGCAAAACCCAGGGACATATTTTTGACCTTGTCACCTCATTCAGCGTGAGTAAAGGTGGCGTGGTGGTAGACAGCGGCAGACTGCACTCCCTCGATCGCTTTCAGTATGTTCCTTCTGCGGTCACGAGCGAGGGATACTACGCTCAACGGCTTTCCGATCACCAGTTCCGCCTGATTAATCCGTGGCAGGACACGATGATCACCTGGAATTGCCCGGCCAGCTAACATATCTAGGGTTTGACCAGCCTGATGGCATGCTCCAGCAGCCGCTGTTCGTCTCTTTCACTGTGCGCTCGCTCATGGCGAGCGCGTTGCAGGACGTCTGTCAGTGCCAGTCGGCGAGTGTCACGCCCGCTTTCAGCCAGGACAATCACAGCATCACCAATGACGCGGCACACTTCGTCATAGTCTTCTTCATTGAGTACATCACGTTTCATGCTTCCCCCCTCTTTCGGCGCGGTTCAATAGGTAAACCTAGTCACGCCCTGGCCATCCTGCAAGCGTAGCGTCTGCCCGGCAAAACTGAATGCGTTTGCTATGCTTTATCTGAACGCAAACCATGGAGAACATTATGTCCGGGAAAACGAAAGACACGCTGGAAGAATTTGCCGGTGCTGCTGAACAGCAGTGGGGAGAGGTGACTGACTCACCGCGCCATCAGGTACGCGGTGCCGCCCGTCGCTACTCACACCGGGCCAGCCATGCTGCCAAAGATGCCGCCGATTGCCTGCAACAACAGGTGAAAGAGAACCCAACGGCGGGGCTTGCCATTGCGGCAGGTGTGGGTCTGTTGGTAGGCTTTTTATTGGGCCGTCGCTAGTTATTAATTGGCAGGAAACTGTTAACCTGAAAAATTATCAGTTTCCTGATATTTCCACGGAAAAACCCTGAAACCACCTCTCCTTAATCTCTCCACAAACCTAACGTTTTCTAAACGTCAATACAGTTCCTTGACAGGGCGTGTAACCAAATGCGCTAACTTATTTCAAAATATTTCAATTTTATTACAAATGAGAATCATTATGATAATTATTCCCTGCTTCATTTTATTCTATTGATAATGATTACAGGGTGTAACTTATGTCGCAGTCTTTTTACAGCAGAAAAACAACGCTTTCGATACTCATCGGGTTAATGATTAACGGTGGCTACGCACTGGCCGCAACAGACACGGCTCCTCTGTCGCTAACCGGCAATGATGCCGCTACCGCCAGCACGGAGAAAAAAGCCAATCCCACCAATGAACAGGATTTAGTGGTTACCGCTAAAGCCGAAGATGCGCTCAAGCAACAGCCGGGCGCATCGCTTATTACCAAAGAAGATATTGAAAAACACCCGCCGGTTAACGACCTGTCCGACATCATTCGTAAGATGCCAGGGGTGAATTTAACTGGCAACAGTGCTTCAGGCAGCCGGGGTAACAACCGCCAAATTGATATTCGCGGTATGGGCCCGGAAAACACGTTGATTCTGATCGACGGTAATCCCGTGACTTCCCGTGATTCCGTACGCTACAGCCGCACCGGCGAACGCGATACCCGTGGTGATTCTAACTGGGTGCCAGCGGAAATGGTCGACCACATTGACGTTCTGCGTGGTCCCGCTGCCGCTCACTACGGATCAGGGGCGATGGGCGGTGTGGTAAACATCATCACCAAACGTCCAACCAATGACTGGCATGGCTCGCTTTCGCTATTCACCAACCAGCCGGAAGATGACAAAGAGGGCGCGACCAAGCGCATGAACTTCAGTCTCAGCGGTCCTTTGATTGATGATGTTCTCTCCATGCGCCTGTATGGCAACATCAACAAAACCGACGCTGATGCCTATAACATTAATACCGCTGAAAATGGTTCCTACGCTGCGGGTCGCGAAGGGGTGCGTAACCGCGATATTAATACCCTGTTCCAGTGGAAAATCAGCCCAACGCAGATCCTCGACTTTGGCTACTCCTACAGCCGCCAGGGCAACATTTATGCCGGTGATACCCAGTACAGCAACAGCAACATCAGTACGCTGGTGCCAGAACTGTACGGGGCAGAAACCAACCGCATGTACCGCCAGAACTGGAACATCACTCACAACGGTATCTTCGACTGGGGCCAGTCACGCCTGAGCCTGAACTACGAGAAGACCAACAACACCCGTCTGGCGGAAGGTTCTACCGGTAAAGTAGAGGGGATGATCGACAGCAACACCTACACCACCAGCCGTTACAAAGCCTTCCGCGCCAGCGAAGAGCTGACCATTCCATTTACTCTGTGGGTCGATAACACACTGACACTGGGTGGAGAGTGGAATCGTGAAACCCTCAACGATCCGGCTTCAATGCAGGACACAGATGCCGGTGATGTGAGCATTGATGGCGTTTCTGGCAATTCAGCCGACCGCAGTGGTAAGAACTCACAAGAGCTGAGCGCACTGTATATAGAAGACACCATGGACGTGCTGGATGGCACCACGCTGATTCCGGGCCTGCGTCTTGACTACAGCGATCGCTTCGGCAGCAACTGGAGCCCAAGCCTGAACCTGCAACAGGAACTGGGGGACGACTTCACCTTCAAAGCCGGTATTGCACGCGTGTTCAAAGCACCGAACCTGTACCAGTCTAGCGATGGCTATCTGTTAGCAAGTAGCGGTAATGGCTGTGCGGTGGGCAGTTCAGGCGGATGCTACCTGTTGGGTAACAGCAATCTGAAACCTGAAATCAGCGTCAATAAAGAAGCCGGGATCCAGTGGCATCACGATGGCTATGCGGCCGGGCTGACCTACTTCCGTAACGACTACCAAAACAAGATCGTTGCCGGTGATGACTCGCTGGGCACCGTCGCGGTAAGCGGCTGGTACAGCTCCAGCTACAATGTCTACCGTTGGGAGAACGGCGGTAAAGCGCTGACGCAAGGTCTGGAAGCCAACCTGACGCTGCCACTGATCGAAGACACGCTGACCTGGCGCACCAACGCGACCTATATGTTCACCTCACGCTATAAAGAGACCGGTAACCCACTGTCGCTGATCCCGAAATATACTGTGAACACCTGGCTTGACTGGCAGGTCACCGATCAGTTCTCTACCAGCCTGAGCATGACCAACTACGGACGTCAAAAACCACGTCATACTGCGGATATTCGCAAAGAAGTGGGTTCAATGTCTGATACCGAAGTGGCGGCTTACACCCTGTTTGGCCTTGGCGCTAACTACCAGGTGAATAAAAATCTGCGCTTTACGGCTGGCATCAGCAACCTGCTGGACAAACGCATCTACCGTTCCAACGATGGTGCATCAACCTACAATGAACCAGGCCGCGCTTACTACGCAGGTGTTACCACCTCGTTCTAATCCCGTCTGATGATGTGCGGCACTGCGGTGCCGCCATCCCTCCCATCCCCCCAATGAAATAATTAGGCATTTTTCTTATTCCATTCTGCGCAACAGCGACTAAGCTCTTATGACGCGACTTGGTGGTCGCCAGATAAAAAATTGTCTATAGGGAATATACGATCATGAAAAAATCAATTATTGCGCTTTCACTGGTACTTTTCGCCTCTTCTAGCTGGGCAGCTGGTGCTTTAACACACGCAACTGACAGCACAGTAGAAAATGCACAGGCCGGTGCCGATACGGCAAAAGAGAAACTGCATCAGGCAGAGCACCGTGGTTCTGAGCTGAAAACCAAAGCACAGAACAAAGTTGAGAACGGCGGCAACACCACCGGTGATAAAATTCAGGAAGGCAGCCAGAAAGCCTGGAACAAAACCAAAGAGACCACTGAAAAAGGCTGGGACTCAACCAAAGAAGCCAGCAAAAAAGGCTGGGATAAAACCAAAGAAGGTGCCAGTGACCTGAAGAAAAAAGTGACTGAGTAAACCGCACTGCTGCTTCACCCCCCTTTACCGGGGGTGAAGCCCATCTTTTTGCTGTTTCTTTGCTCCCCGCCAGTTAAAATACCCCCTCCCGGAAACCTCTTTAACAGGATTTGTGTGTGAGAATCGGTATTCTTTTTCCTATCGCGATCATCGTGGCTGGTGTCAGTTTACTCGCGTGGTTTGTCCTCAGTGGCGCCTGGATGCCAGGCAGCTGAACAATAAACCGGCAATTGCGGCGTTTATACAGGGACTCTTGCGCCAACGCCGCGCGTTTAATTTATCATTCCATGCGCTTTCCTTTACGCTATTTCAGCATTACACACTCTGACAATGCTCTCATTTTATTTCAATTAATGAAGTAAACGGACATTATTCGCCCTTTATCTGCTTACAATAAATACAATATGCATTAAAATGCGCACAAATTGAAAAAAAACGCATTTTCAGATAATGAAATTAACACTTTCACACAGACTTCAACGGCAGCTCAACGATATTTATCCCGATTGAACGATCTCACAAAATGCCAAAACATTCTTTCAAGCTGATGACAGAATTCATTCCACAGAAGCAAATGCGTTTATGTCTTTATAAGGTAATACACCATGAAAAAAATTATTATTTCTTCAGCACTGGTACTCGCAGGTTTAACTTCAGTAGTTGGCGCAGCAAATGCTGCCGCTGGCGACGTCACCACCACCATCGGTTATGCACAGAGCCATTTCAACCACACCCACGGCACTGACGCTAAAGGCGTACAGCTGCAGGGTCGTTATGAACTGACTAACGACTGGGGCGTAATGGGCGGCATTACTTACACCGGTAACAACTACAGCGATTCAGGAGACGGTTCACACCACTACTTCTCTCTGAAAGCGGGCCCAACTTACCGCATCAACGACTGGTCTAGCGTTTACGCGGACGTGGGTTATGGTTATGCGAGCAGCAAATTCAGCCGTAACGCAGTTACCCAGAACCACGACAGCTCACTGCTGGTTTACGGAGCAGGCGTACAGTTCAACCCATACCAGAATATCGTTCTGGATGCGGGCTACGAATACGGTACCGCGGGCCACACTCAGGTTGGTACCTGGAACGTTGGCGTAGGTTATAAATTCTAATCAGCCCTTGCTGGTAGACGAAATATAAACAATAACGGAAGCCTTGAGGCTTCCGTTATTATTTCCACCCTGTTTATCTTTTCCCGGTGAAAATATTCGCCTCCATTAATCCGCCCTCCTCTGCTGTTTATTTTTCACTCTACACATTCCCTCCACAATTGTTGAAATTAAACCCAACCTCAACAGACTGTAAGCGTACGCCAAGAAGAATTACAAATAGCAATCATTTTCATTATCATTCCGGCGCTTGATTTACTTACTGAAACAGGACGTCTTTCGGACATGAAAAATAATGATAAAGCTGCGGGATTATTCAGCGCAGCACTGATTGCACTACTACCGAACCTGGCACAGGCTGCAACCGCAGACGACACGCTGGTCGTCACTGCGAATGGTTATGAGCAGAAGCTGACGGATGCGCCGGCCTCCGTCTCCGTGATTAGCCAGCAGTCACTGCAAGAGAAAAACTACCAAGATCTCGGCGAAGCGCTGGGAAATATTGAAGGGGTCAACGTTCACGGCAGCACCGGGAAAACCGGTGGCCTGGATATCAGCATTCGCGGGATGTCGAGCAGCTATACGCTGATCCTCATCGATGGCGTACGTCAGAATGCCAGCTCAGACCTCACTCCCAATGGCTTTGACACTTTGAACACGGCGGTGATGCCGCCGATGTCGGCCATCGATCACATTGAGGTTATTCGTGGCCCGATGTCGACGCTGTATGGTTCAGATGCCATTGGTGGCGTCATTAACATCATCACCAAAAAAGAGAGCAAAACCTGGCACGGTGCGGTCGATATTGGCCATAACGTCCAGGAGCACAGCAAGTGGGGCGACAGCCAGAAGTATGATTTCTATGCCAGCGGACCGTTAGCCAATGACAATCTCAACCTGACGCTACACGGCAGTTTCCTGCACCGTCAGGGCTCCAGCGTTACCTCACTCAGCGACAGCGGCAGCAACACCCGCGTCCCCTACCCAACCCAGAGTGATAACTACGACTTTGGTGGCAAGCTGAGCTGGAAAACCAGCGATAAAAACACCCTGTGGATCGACGCCGACACCTCACGCCAGAAGTATGACAACCGTGACGGCCAGTTGGGCCCGGTTGGCACCTCCGGCGGCGGTTACACCGACACCTTGCGCTATCAGCGCAATAAGCTGATGGTCGGCCATGATACAGATTTAAGCTTTGGGCGCTGGAGTTCGTACCTGCTGTGGGATAACACTGCCAATACCGGACGCCTGCTGACGAAAAAGACGCTCAATGCAGCGAACAGCAGCAAAGCAGGCGAAGGCCGTCAGTTACGTAATACCAACCTGATGCTGCACACCTCCCTGGTGGCACCGATTGGTGATTCACATCTGGTGACAGCCGGTGCGGAGTTCTCACAGGCCCGGCTGAAAGATGGCATCGTGCTCGCCAACAGCGGCGAAACGTTCGATCAAAAAACCTGGGCACTGTTTGGTGAAGATGACTGGCAGCTACTCGACCCGCTGACGCTGACTTATGGCGCACGCGTTGAAAAGCATGATGACTTTGGTAGTCACATCAGCCCACGCGCCTATCTGGTCTGGAATGCACTGGATGACTGGACGGTAAAAGGCGGCGTCAGCACCGGCTATAAAACCCCTTCTCTGGCACAGTTGCACGACGGCGTGAGCGGCGTTGGCGGGAACGGCTTAACCGAAACCATCGGCAATCCAAACCTTAAGCCGGAAGAGAGTGTTAACTACGAGCTGGGCATTTATTACAGCAATGATGCGCAGTTCAAAGCGAACATTACCGGCTTTATCAACAACTTCCGTAATGCGATTGAATCGCAGACGGTGAACGACACCACCACCACCTACGCTAACGTAGGCAAAGCGCGCACCCAGGGGATTGAGTTCGCCACCTCCTTCCCGCTGTTCGTGCCAGAAGTGACGTTCAACGGTAACTACACCTACACCCAAAGCCAGCAGATCGGTGGCGATAACCCAGGTGCCGCGTTGACCAACACGCCTCGCAGTGCTGCTAACGCGCGTATTAGCTGGCAGATCAATGAAGATCTGAACAGCTGGATCGAAGCGCAGTATCAGGGCAAGACCGTCCGCTTTACCGACAACTACAACAATCTGTCGGCGGTGGAACAGGCGGTGTATAACAACAAAGGTGCGTACCTGAAAGCCTGGACCGTGGTGAATCTCGGGGCCTCTTATCAGCTGACGAAAAACGTCAAACTGAACGGCTCGGTGAATAACCTGCTGGATAAGGACTTCTCAGAAGTGCAGCTCTACCAGTCTGGTAGCAGCAGCATGTATGCGGGGAACTACTTTAATACGCAGGCTTCCACCAGCGGCTATGTGATGCCAGGCCGCAACTACTGGCTGTCGCTCAACTACAGCTTCTAAGTGTTATCTGGCGCCATCCCGGGTGGGATGGCGCTATGCCCGGTTACAGCTTGTCGCCATTTGAGGCGATCACCTGTTGATACCAGTAGAAGCTTTTTTTCCGCCGCCGCTGGAAATCCCCGGTCTGATCATCATGACGATCGACATGAATAAAGCCATACCGTTTGCTGTATTGCCCCGTGCCAAAGGAGACGCAGTCCAGACAGCCCCACGGCGTAAAGCCCAGCAGATCAACCCCATCTTCCAGCATCGCTTTTTTCATCTGCACAATGTGTTCACGCAGGTAGTTGATGCGGTAATCATCGTCAATTTCCCCACGCGGATTCACCTCATCCACCGCACCTAACCCGTTTTCCACAATAAACAGGGGTTTCTCATAACGTTCATAGAGCAGGTTGAGGGTATAGCGCAGCCCGACGGGATCGATCTGCCAACCCCAGTCGGACGCCTGGAGGTGTGGATTTTTTTTGCTACCGGGATAGCTGTCTTTATCTTTATGCTGTGCCGCAGCCGCGTGCTGCACGACGTTACTCATGTAATAGCTGAAGCCAAGGTAGTCACAGCAGCCCTGTTGCAGGATCTCCAGATCCCCTTCGGCAATTTCAATATGGAAACCACGATTCGCCCACTCCTGGCGCACATAGGCCGGGTAGTGACCGCGCATATGAACATCACCAAACATCAGGCGTTCACGGTTTGCCTGATGTGCATACATCACGTCTTCGGGATCGCAAGACCAGGGATAGAGCGGCACCATCGCCAGCATACAGCCGATTTTAAACGCAGGGTTTATTTTGCGCCCTAATGCCACCACCTTGGCACTGGCAACAAACTGGTGATGCAGGACCTGATACATCACCTCTTCTGGCTTTTCAAACTCGGTAAAGATTACACCGGAGTTACTGTAGCCATATAACGGTTTGCGCCAGTTGCGCTGATTATTGATCTCATTGAAGGTCATCCAGTATTTGACCTTGTGCTTGTAACGCTCCAGCACCACTTCGCTGTAGCGCACAAACAGGTCAATCAGCGCACGATTGCGCCAGCCACCGTACTGTTTAACCAGGTGCAACGGCATCTCGAAGTGCGAGAGCGTGATCACCGGTTCAATCCGGTACTTCAGCAGCTCGTCGAACATCGCATCATAAAACTGCAGGCCCTCTTCATTAGGCTCAGTTTCATCGCCATTGGGGAAAATGCGCGTCCAGGCGATCGAGGTGCGGAAACAGCGGAACCCCATCTCGGCGAACAGCGCAATATCTTGTGGAAAATGATGATAAAAATCGGTCGCGACGTGATTCGGGTAGTGTTTGCCAGGCAGGACGCCGTCGGTAATTTCACGATCGACACCGTGCGCACCTCCGGTGAGCACATCGACAATGCTGGGACCTTTTCCGCCCTCCTGCCAGCCGCCTTCAACTTGATGGGCTGCAACCGCTCCACCCCAGAGGAAATCTTCGGGACACTGTTGTGACATAATTCCACCTTGTTTTGCTTAAACGATCAGAAATTAATGTGAGTGAGCAGTGTGTAGCGACCTCAGTTGGCGATGCAGGTAGATCAGTTCTTCCACCAGGTCACGACATAACATGGCATTCATCAGATGGTCCTGCGCATGGACCAGAATCAAATTGACCGGGATTTTACCGCTGCCTTCATCGGCACCGATCAGGCCGGTCTGGATTTTGTGGGCTTCGCGCGAGGCAACTGACGCCTGTTGCAGCAGATCATCCGCCTGCTGCCAGTTGGCCTCCCTCGCCGCTTGCAGCGCCTGCATCGCAGCCGAACGGGCCTCTCCGGCATGGATGATTAACATCATCACGGTGCTTTCCATCTCTTCGGTTTGCATCATCAAGCCTCCTGTTCTGCGACGTTCTCAGCCGCCATATCCACCTCTTGCTGTAACAATTGGCGTTCGTACATTTTGAAAAACGGGTAATAAATCAACGCCGATAAGCCGATTAAAAACAGCACCAACACCACTGCCCGCAGGTCCCAACCGGTAGACCAGGCGGCACCAATTGGCCCCGGCGTCGTCCAGGGAGCCAGCGAAATAACGTGATTAATCAGCCCGGTTCGAGTTGCGGTCCAGGCGATCACCGCATTGATGAGCGGAGTCGTAATAAAGGGAATAAACAGCAGCGGGTTCATCACCACCGGCGAACCAAAGATGACCGGTTCATTAATATTGAACATCCCCGGTACCAGGCCGAGGCGACCAATCGCCCGCAGGTGCGCTGAGCGGCTACGTAGATACAGCAGCACCAGACCCAACGTGGCCCCCGAACCGCCCACCGTGATAAAGAACTGCCAGAAAGGTTCGATGAATATTTTAGTGACCGTTTCGCCGTTGTTGAGCGCCGCCTGGTTCAGCCCCAAATTACTCAACCAGAACGCCTGCAAAATGCCGCCAACAATCGCCGCGCCGTGAATACCGGCAAACCACAGCAGGTGGCACAGCAACACCGCCAACAGTACCGCGGGTAGCGAATCCGCTGCGGAAATCACTGGCGCAAACAGTGCCATGATGGCCTGTGGGATCAGCAGACCAAACTGGCTTTGCATCCACAGACTGAGCGGAAACAGCGTCAGGAACATCACCATAATCGGGAGCAGCAGATCGAAAGACTGACGGATCTTGGGCGGAACCTGCTCAGGCAGGCGGAACCCAATATGGTATTTATGCAGCAGGTGCATCACTTCGGTGGCATACAGGCTGATCAGAATGGCGGTGAAGATCCCTTCGCCTCCGAGCGAAGCAGCAGACAGCGTGCCCCCCTGTTGTGGCGCAGCGACCAGCAAAAATGACATGACAGCCAGCAGCGCCGCCATCAGGCCATTGAGTTTGTAGCTCTGCGCCAGGTTATAGGCTATCGCCCCGGTGATGAACACCGACATAATGCCCATCGTCATGTTGTAGGGCATCATCAGGGTTTCATTGTGGGCTTTCACGATGCCTAACCACCACTGGGCAAACGCCCACTGGCTGTCCGCGCTGAAGGGCGGGTGTGAAAACAACAGCATGAACGAACCGACGATGAGAAATGGCATCGAGGCAATAAAACCATCTTTTATTGCCACCACATGACGCTGGCTGGATAAGCGGGCAGCCACCGGGCTGATACGATTTTCGATCACACCAAATAAGCTGTCCGCGAAGCTGCTCATACCGCCCCCTTATTCGCGGCAATTAAGGAAAGTGCGGACTTAAATATCTTTTCACCGTTTAACATGCCGTAATCCATCGGATTAATCACATCCACCGGAATATTGAACTCACTTGCAACCTGTTTAAATTCCGCCAGTTTGTATTTGATCTGCGGACCCAGTAAACAGCAGTCGAATCTCGGTAAGGTATCGCGGAACTCTTCAAGTGACACAGCCAGTATTTCAGCTTGTAAATCAGATTGTTGAGCGTACTTTTCCATTTTCTGCACCACCATGCTGGTGGACATTCCGGCAGAGCAACACAATAAAATTTTCACCATGACTCACCTCCTGTTTTTTTAACTATTAGCGCATCATCATCGAAATCTGCAACCGGTTACAGATTAATCTTTGTTCTTTTGTGATCCCTTCCGCAATCAGCTACCCGCACTGTCATAATAAAACCAGGAAAAATGTGATACCGGTTTCATATTGCTGCAAAGATGACGAAAAAAAATCCATTTACCCAGAAAGCGTATTTAATTAGGTTTATGCTTACGATCCGCAGCTCAGCGGTGATCCAGTCAGGCAGGTGAAACATGGTAACAATGCGAGATGTGGCCTTACGTGCAGGCGTGTCAAAAGCCACGGTCTCCCGCGTGTTGGCCGGACACAGTTATGTATCTAAACCGGTGCGGGATAAAGTCTTACAGGCGATTGCAGCACTGGGTTATCGGCCTAATCTGGTGGCGCGCAACCTGGCTACGCAGCGCTCGCACAGTATTGGTTTAATGGCACCAAATACCCTGTATCACGGGCCGTTCTTCAGTGAATTGCTCTATCAGGCTGCGATCCTCACCGAGCAGTCAGGTTCACAGCTGATGCTGGCAGACGGCAAACACAGCGCGGAGCAGGAGCGCGAAGCCATTCAGTTTCTGGCGGATATGCGTTGTGACGCGATGATTCTCTACCCCCGTTATCTCGACGTTGCGCAGATAGATGCCCTGATCCCGCAGCTCAATCAGCCACTGGTGGTGCTTAATCGCCAGTTGGTGCAGCATCCTGAGCTGGCTGTATGTATTGATCATCAGGCAGATGCCTATGCTGCTGTAAGCGCACTGATTGCACGCGGGCACAAGCGCATCGCCTTTATCCGCGGCATGTCCCATTCCCCTACCGGCGATAGCCGCTGGCAGGGTTATCTTTCCGCTTTGCAGGCACAAGGGTTGACGTTGAATACGCAACTCGTCGCCGAAGGTGACTGGACCCCAGCCAGTGGACAACGCGCAGCCAGCGAAATACTGGCCAGAAAGGTGGCGTTTACCGCCCTGGTGGCCAGTAATGATGATATGGCAATGGGTGCCGCGCAGGCGTTGCGTTCGGCAGGAAAACAGATCCCGGAGGATGTTTCTTTGATGGGGTTTGATGATATCCCCCTCGCACAGTGGTTCCACCCGCCGCTCAGCACCGTGCAAGTGCCGATGGCGGCCATGGTCGAACAGGCTATCGCGCAGTTGCGCAGTATGCTGGCAGGAGAAAAACCAGAAGCCCGCCCTCTATTGCGCAGCCAGTGGGTAGAACGGGATTCGGTGCGTGCCTTAAGGTAGCGTAGGCAAGATTCAGATTTCGCCCTCTGGGGAAATTGGCCTTGAATGACGGGGCATTAATCCAGTGAATCACAAAGTGACTTGAGATCGTCATCCATGCCACCTCTGTGCATAGATTATTCACCGGTCAGATCGAAGGTAATTCTGGTCGTTCAGGCAATAAAAAAGGCCGCCTTAGCAACCTTTAACTTCAACAGGATGGCAAATCAAATAGAGACATCATCACGACTGACATGGGCCAGAGGTTTATCAGTGTGGCCATTTAACACTGATGGAGACGGAATTTGCGCCAATGTTGCAGCAATCATACGAGACTCAGCCACCGCTTCTACTGCTGCACAGCGCAGTTCGGGATTCATGGAATCGACAATTTCTTGAACTGTTCTCATATGACACTCCTGTTGACGATAGCGGCAGTCTACTGACTTCTGTAGAAATATTCTACTGATTAGAGCATTACGGTTCATCCAAGTCCTTATAGTCATGTTGGCCGTTCATCTCATGCAAGGATGCAAGCTTATCCTTGATTGACGCCAGCGATGCGCTCAGCACGCCTTCGTCAACCGGCTCAAAAGTGAGATATTGATAATAGGGCTTAGCATCTGCCAATGGATTAATAATGCAAATATGAGTTGCTTGCACCGTTTTCGCAAACACGAAGCCAACATTCAAAACGACAAATCCCATTCGGTTAATTAGAGGATCGTCAAAGGCAATCCCTTTGAAATGTTCAACCATATGGATGTTTACAGCGTGATTATTTATGTCGTAGGAAAAGACAGCGGCACCAATAACCATTGGGGGGCGTCCCTTTGACGAAACTGAGAGTGTAAATCTGTTCGTTAAATTATTATGATGATTTTTGAACCAATCTATCCAGTTCAACACTTTACCTTTCGTTTGTTCAATCATAAGAGCATGTTCTAGCGTCAGAAAGCCGAGAGTGATTTTAATTTCCATTGCATCAAGCTGTTCTTGCGTGAGAGCTAAAGCGAGCTCATTGATTTGTTCTATCTGTTCTTTATCCATGATCTTAATTGTTTGTATGTTTCATGGAGGGTATTTAAAAACGGCCTTAGTTGCTAGAATCTTGATTGCTATATTTTAGTAACGGAATGATGGTCTCTTTTTTCTGCAACCCTTACATTAAATCACCGATGTTGCACCAGCAAAAAACCAGATAAATAAAAATCGCTAAATTTTTTACAAGGCGGATTTTTGCGCATTAAAAAACCCCGACCGCCCAGAGGGCGACCGGGGTTCTCATCTTACCGAGTCTTACATGTTCGCGATGATCGCGTCACCAAACTCAGAAGATTTCAGCAGCTTAGCGCCGTCCATCAGACGTTCGAAGTCGTAGGTCACGGTTTTAGCCGCGATTGCGCCTTCCATACCTTTAACGATCAGGTCGGCTGCTTCGAACCACTCCAGATGACGCAGCATCATTTCTGCAGACAGGATAACGGAACCTGGGTTCACTTTATCCTGACCAGCATACTTAGGTGCAGTACCGTGGGTCGCTTCGAACAGTGCACATTCGTCACCGATGTTAGCGCCTGGTGCGATACCGATACCGCCAACCTGTGCCGCCAGGGCATCAGAGATGTAGTCACCGTTCAGGTTCATACAGGCGATAACGTCGTATTCAGCTGGACGCAGCAGGATCTGCTGCAGGAAGGCATCGGCGATCACATCTTTAACGATGATCTCTTTACCGGTGTTCGGGTTTTTGAATTTCTGCCATGGGCCGCCATCGATCAGCTCGCCGCCGAACTCTTCTTTCACAACCTGGTAGCCCCAGTCTTTGAAAGAACCTTCGGTGAACTTCATGATGTTGCCTTTGTGAACCAGGGTCAGTGAGTCACGATCGTTGGTGATGGTGTACTCAACAGCAGCACGCACCAGACGCTTAGTGCCCTCTTCTGAACACGGCTTAACACCGATACCACACTGCTCAGGGAAGCGAATTTTCTTCACGCCCATCTCTTCGCGCAGGAACTTGATCACTTTGTCTGCTTCAGCAGAACCGGCTTTCCACTCGATACCCGCGTAGATATCTTCTGAGTTCTCACGGAAGATCACCATATCGGTATCTTCTGGACGCTTAACCGGGCTTGGGGTGCCTTTGTAGTAACGTACTGGGCGCAGGCAGACGTACAGGTCCAGTTCCTGGCGCAGAGCAACGTTCAGAGAACGAATACCGCCGCCGACCGGCGTGGTCAGTGGGCCTTTGATGGCAACGCGGTATTCTTTGATTAAATCGAGGGTTTCCTGCGGCAACCATACGTCCTGGCCGTACAGTTCAACGGATTTCTCACCCGTGTAGATTTCCATCCAGGAAATTTTTCGCTCACCGTTGTAGGCTTTCTTCACAGCAGCGTCGACGACTTTCAGCATCACAGGAGAAACATCAACTCCGATGCCGTCACCTTCAATGAAAGGGATGATTGGGTTATTCGGTACTACCAGTTTTCCCTGATTGAGGGTGATTTTCTGACCTTCTGCCGGAACAACTACTTTGCTTTCCATTAACCTCTCCTTCGAGCGCTTTTTTGTTAATGATTTGTAAGATGCGGCTCAATACTACTCGAATATTGTCGCCACGCCAATCATCGCAATTTCGCGCTATAATGCGCCAATTGTGACTGACTGCAAAGACCATGCGAAAAACTTCTCAACGAAATCACCAGGATAAACGATTCAGCCGCCCCGCACGCCGTCCGGAACGCGCGCGCGGGCCTCGCCGCGTCATACTCTTTAACAAACCTTTTGATGTTTTGCCGCAATTCAGCGATGAAGCAGGCCGTCAAACGCTAAAGGATTTCGTTCCCGTGGCGGATGTGTATGCGGCAGGCCGGCTCGATCGCGACAGCGAAGGGTTAATGGTGTTGACCAATGACGGCCAGCTCCAGGCCGCGCTGACCCAGCCAGGCAAACGCACCGGCAAAATTTATTTTGTCCAGGTGGAAGGCCAGCCGCAGGAAGCCGATCTGGCACAATTGCGTGCTGGCGTTACCCTTAATGATGGCCCGACCCTCCCGGCCGGAGTGGAAGCGGTCGACGAGCCGACGTGGCTGTGGCCGCGTAATCCCCCGATACGTGAGCGCAAAAATATTCCCACGCAGTGGTTGAAGATCACGCTATTTGAAGGCAGAAACCGTCAGGTTCGCCGCATGACGGCTCATATTGGTTTTCCCACCTTGCGCCTGATCCGTTACGCAATGGGGGAGCATACTTTAGGGCAGTTAGCATCGGGTGAATGGTGTGAAATCACCGCCTAACGGGTTCAGCAACACATAACCGCAGGTTAACTTAACGGGAGATTCGATGTTCAAACCTCATGTTACCGTCGCATGTATTGTTGCGGCACAGGGTGAATTACTGGTGGTAGAAGAGCGAGTTAACGGCCGCCCTACGCTCAATCAACCTGCTGGCCACCTCGAAGCCGAAGAAACCGTGCAACAGGCTGCGCAGCGCGAACTGTATGAAGAGACCGGAATTCATGCCGAAATGCAGTATTTCCTCGGTGTTCAACAGTGGATCGCCCCGGATAACACCCCGTTTCTGCGCTTCCTGTTCGCGCTGGAGTTAACAGAAAAAGCGGTTACCCAGCCGCAAGACAGCGATATAGACCGCTGTTGGTGGCTGACGCCCGAACAGATTATCCATGCAGATAACCTCCGTTCGCCGCTGGTCGCCGAAAGTGTCCGCTTATGGCAGCAAAATGCGCGTTATCCGTTAACGCTGTTGAGTGCCTTTCAGTGGCCGTTTGCGCAAGGTGCGCAACAGGGACAGGCGTGATAGAATACGCCGCCTGTTTTTATCGCTAGTGAGTTAAAGTCATGTCTGACAACAGCCAGAAAAAAGTGATCGTCGGTATGTCCGGCGGCGTCGATTCTTCCGTTTCCGCCTGGTTACTGCAACAGCAGGGCTATCAGGTTGAAGGCCTGTTCATGAAGAACTGGGAGGAAGACGACGGCGAGGAGTATTGTACCGCAGCTGAAGATCTGTCTGATGCACAGGCTGTCTGTGACAAACTGGGGATCAAGCTCCATAAAGTCAATTTTGCCGCCGAGTACTGGGATAACGTGTTTGAACACTTCCTGGAAGAGTACAAAGCGGGCCGCACGCCTAACCCCGATATCCTGTGTAACAAAGAGATTAAATTCAAAGCGTTTCTTGAATTCGCGGCGGAAGATCTCGGTGCCGACTTCATTGCCACCGGCCACTACGTGCGTCGCCAGGATATTGACGGTCGCAGCCACCTGCTGCGCGGGTTAGATGGCAATAAAGACCAGAGTTATTTCCTCTACACGCTCAGCCATGAGCAAGTTGCGCAGAGCCTGTTCCCGGTGGGCGAGCTGGAAAAACCCGAAGTTCGCCGCATCGCTGAAGAGCTGGATTTGATCACCGCAAAGAAAAAAGACTCTACCGGCATCTGCTTCATTGGTGAGCGTAAGTTCCGCGACTTCCTCGGCCGCTATCTGCCTGCACAACCCGGCGTAATCGAAACCGTCGATGGTCAGGTTGTTGGTGAGCATCAGGGTCTGATGTACCACACTTTGGGCCAACGTAAAGGTCTGGGCATTGGCGGTCTCAAAGAGAGCAAAGACGATCCGTGGTACGTGGTCGACAAAGACGTTGAACGCAACCGTCTGATTGTAGCGCAGGGGGGCGAACACCCGCGCCTGATGTCCGTAGGATTGGTCGCCGGGCAGCTTCACTGGGTTGATCGTGCTGACATTACCGCACCCTTCACCTGTACCGTGAAAACCCGCTACCGTCAGACCGATATTCCTTGCACCGTAGCACCGCTGGCTGATGGCCGCATTGAAGTGCGTTTTACCGATCCGGTCGCCGCAGTGACACCAGGCCAGTCTGCCGTGTTCTACCTCGGCGAAGTGTGTCTTGGTGGCGGCGTGATTGAAGAACGTTTGCCGTTAGTGGCGCAGTAACGCTGTCGCTCCCCGTATAAAGGAATAATCGTGGCTAAGAACTACTATGAGATTACGCTGGCACTGGCAGGTATTTGCCAGGCCGCACACCTGACGCATCAGTTAGCGCATCAGGGGCAGTGCCAACCTGAAGCGTTCACCACCTCGCTGCGTAGTCTGCTTGATCTTAGCCCCACTTCCGTCCTGGCTGTGTACGGTAACCAGGAAGCGAATTTACGGCTTGGCCTCGAAACGCTGGTTGCGGTGTTGAACAGTGCGACCCGGCAGGGAGTGGGTGCGGAACTTACGCGTTATACCCTTAGCCTGATGGTGCTGGAGCGCAAACTCAATGCCAACAAAACTGCGCTAAACACCCTGGCACAGCGGATCAGCCAGTTAGATCGTCAACTGGCGCATTACGAGCTGGAATCAGATACCATTACCAGCGCGATGGCGGGAATTTACGTCGATGTGATTAGCCCCCTTGGGCCGCGTATCCAGGTCACTGGCTCCCCCGCCGTATTACAGAACACCCAGGTCCAGAGCCGGGTGCGCGCCACGCTGTTGGCGGGCATACGTTCTGCCGTATTATGGCAGCAGGTTGGCGGTGGCCGCCTGCAGCTGATGCTTTCACGTAAACAGCTACTGCGTGAAGCGAATAACCTTTTATCCCGCCTGCCGCCAGCGTATTAAGCTGGCGCGGCATTCACGCTTTGCTAAATGATTCAGGAGTTGCACTGATGGAATTATCCTCTCTGACCGCCGTCTCACCAGTCGATGGTCGTTACGGCGACAAAGTCAGCCCACTACGCGCTATCTTCAGCGAATTTGGTCTGCTGAAATTCCGCGTTGAGGTGGAAGTTCGCTGGTTACAAAAACTGGCCGCGACCGCAGAGATCAAGGAAGTTCCTGCTTTTGACGCTGACGCAAACGCTTTCCTTGATGCAATTGTCGCCAATTTCAGTGAAGAAGATGCCGCACGCATCAAAACCATTGAGCGCACCACCAACCACGACGTGAAAGCGGTTGAGTATTTCCTGAAGGAAAAAGTGGCTGACGTCGCTGCCCTGCACGCGGTTTCTGAGTTCATTCACTTCGCGTGTACTTCAGAAGATATCAATAACCTGTCTCATGCCTTGATGCTGAACACCGCCCGCCGCGATGTGATTCTGCCTTACTGGAAGCAGATCATTGATGCCGTGAAAGCGCTGGCACAGGAATACCGCGACATTCCTCTGCTGTGCCGCACCCACGGTCAGCCAGCTACCCCATCAACCATGGGCAAAGAGATGGCAAACGTGGCGTACCGTCTGGAGCGCCAACTGCGCCAGCTCGGCAACATCGAAGTGCTGGGTAAAATCAATGGTGCCGTAGGTAACTACAATGCCCACATCTCTGCTTACCCGGAAGTTGACTGGCACCAGCTGAGCGAAGCTTTCGTTACCTCACTGGGCATCACCTGGAACCCGTACACCACACAGATTGAGCCGCATGACTACATCGCAGAGCTGTTTGACTGCATCGCGCGTTTCAACACTATCCTGATCGATTTCGATCGTGATATCTGGGGCTACATTGCACTCAATCACTTCAAGCAGAAGACGATTGCGGGCGAAATCGGCTCTTCTACCATGCCGCACAAAGTTAACCCGATTGACTTCGAAAACTCCGAAGGCAACCTGGGCCTGGCTAACGCTGTCTTGCAGCATCTGGCGAGCAAGTTGCCTGTTTCGCGCTGGCAGCGTGACCTGACCGACTCCACCGTACTGCGTAACCTGGGTGTTGGCGTGGGCTATGCCCTGATTGCCTATCAGGCAACGCTGAAAGGCATCTCCAAACTGGAAGTTAACCGCGCACGTCTGCTGGATGAACTGGACCAGAACTGGGAAGTCCTGGCGGAACCAATCCAGACCGTTATGCGCCGTTATGGCATTGAAAAGCCTTACGAGAAGTTGAAAGAGCTGACGCGCGGTAAGCGTGTTGACGCTGCGGGTATGCAGGCATTTATCGACAGTCTGGCACTGCCAGAAGAAGAAAAAGTGCGTCTGAAGCAGATGACACCCGCCAACTATCTGGGACGCGCCATCCAGCTGGTTGACGACCTGAAGTAAGCACCCTCTCGCAGACCGGGCCTCCGGTCTGCGTTAACCTGCTGTTTAGCCGCCATCACCTATACTTTCCCTTTCATACTTCATCGTTTAGTTAGTTAAGGATCACATATGCGTGTTTTGGTCGTGGAAGACAATGCCCTGTTGCGCCACCACCTCTCCGTGCAACTGCGTGAAATGGGCCATCAGGTTGATGCAGCCGAAGACGCCAAAGAAGCCGATTATTTTCTGCGTGAGCACCTGCCGGATATTGTCCTGGTCGACTTAGGGTTACCGGATGAAGACGGCATGACACTGATTCGCCGCTGGCGCAGTGAAGATGTCCGCCAGCCAATTCTTGTCCTGACTGCACGTGAAGGCTGGCAGGCGAAAGTCGAAGCACTGGAAGCCGGTGCCGATGACTACGTCACAAAACCGTTTCACATTGAGGAAGTTGCCGCACGTTTGCAGGCGTTGATGCGTCGCAACAGTGGCCATGCCTCACAGATTATTGCGATGACACCGTTTCAGGTTGATCTCTCGCGGCGTGAACTCACTATTCACGATGAGCCAGTGAAGCTTACCGCCTTTGAGTACACCATCGTAGAAACCCTGATTCGCAACGCAGGCAAGGTCGTGAGCAAAGACTCACTGATGCTCCAGCTCTACCCGGATGCGGAACTGCGTGAAAGCCACACCATCGACGTATTAATGGGCCGTCTGCGGAAAAAAATCCAGGCGTTGCATACCTTTGAAGTTATCACTACAGTGCGTGGTCAAGGTTATCGCTTCGATTTAAACGGGTAATATGGCCGCACTTAAGATCAAAGGTCCATTTTCACTGCGCGCCCGCTTTTTGCTGGCGTGCGCCGCTATTGTGCTATTTCTCTCGCTCTCCTACGGCATGGTGGCCGTGGTTGGCTATGTGGTGAGCTTTGATAAAAACGCCTATCGCGTCATGCGAGGTGAAAGCAACCTGTTTTATACCCTGGCACAATGGCAGGATAACCGCCTGACGATTGCCCAGCCGGAGCGGATGACGCTCAACTTTCCTACGCTGGTGTTTATTTACGATGAGCACGGTCGCCTGCTGTGGCAGCAGCGCGATGTGCCGCAGATCCGTAATAAAATCAAACGTGAATGGCTGCTAAAACCCGACTTTTACGAAATTGATACCAACAACCGTACCAGCGTCGCTGCCATCGGCAATAACCAAGCCGCACAGCAGCGTATCCATGCCATCGACAGCAATAACAACGATACCTTTACCCACTCCGTGGCGGTCAACCGCTATGATGCCACCACGAACCTGCCCGCCTTAACCATTGTGGTGGTGGACTCCATCCCACAGGAGCTACAACACTCCGATGTGGTGTGGTCATGGTTTAGCTACGTGCTGGCCGCTAACCTGTTGCTGATTATTCCGCTGCTGTGGCTTGCCGCGCAGTGGAGCCTGCGCCCGATTGGTCTGTTAACGGCACAGGTGCGCGAGTTGGAAACCAACCAGCGTGAAAGTCTGGACGATAATCCGCCGCAAGAACTGCGCAGTCTGGTCCGGAACCTCAATCTCCTGCTTGGCAATGAGCGCCAGCGATATACGCGCTATCGCACCACGCTGGCCGATCTAACGCACAGTCTGAAAACGCCTCTGGCTGTGTTGCAGAGTACGCTACGTTCCCTGCGGAACGGCAAGCAGCTGACGATCGAACAGGCCGAGCCGGTGATGCTGGAGCAGATCAGCCGTATCTCGCAACAAATTGGCTATTACCTGCACCGTGCCAGTATGCAGGCCGATCACAACCCGTTGCAGCGCGATCTCCACTCCGTCTCAGCCCTGCTCGATAGCCTGTGTTCCGCGCTAAATAAGGTTTATCAGCGTAAAGGGGTCTCCATCAGCCTGGATATTTCCCCTGAACTGACCTTTATGGGCGACCAAAACGACTTTATGGAAGTGCTGGGTAACGTGCTGGACAACGCCTGCAAATATTGCCTGGAATTTATTGAGGTCAGTGCGCGTGAAACGGAACATGCCCTGCATCTCTTTATTGACGACGACGGCCCTGGCATCCCTGAAAGCAAACGCGATTTAATCTTCGTGCGTGGACAGCGCGCCGATACCCTGCGCCCCGGCCAGGGACTCGGTCTGGCCGTGGTCCGCGACATCCTCGAGCAGTACGATGGCAAAGTCACCGCATCTTCCAGCCCGCTAGGCGGTGCACGCATGGAAGTGGTGTTTCATCGTCAGGAAGTGGAACATCGTCGCGAGTAGAATCGCCCGCAGGCTGTTATACTTGGCTCCTTGTGTCTTCCTGAGTGGAACAGCGGTATGGACTATCAGCTCGATCTAAACTGGCCTGAATTTATTGAACGCTATTGGCAAAAACGCCCGGTAGTGTTGAAACGTGGTTTTAAAAATTTCATCGATCCTATTTCGCCTGATGAGCTGGCCGGTCTGGCCATGGAAAACGAAGTGGATAGCCGCCTGGTCAGCCATAACAATGGCAAATGGCAGGTTGCACACGGCCCGTTTGAGAGCTACGACCATCTCGGTGAATCTAACTGGTCACTGCTGGTGCAGGCGGTTAACCACTGGCATGAGCCTTCTGCGGCCCTGATGCGCCCGTTCCGCGCGCTGCCAGACTGGCGTACCGATGACCTGATGATCTCCTTTGCCCCTCCGGGGGGTGGCGTTGGGCCGCACCTCGACCAGTATGATGTGTTTATCGTACAGGGCACCGGCCGCCGCCGCTGGCGCGTGGGGGAGAAAATCCCGATGAAACAACACTGCCCTCACCCGGATTTGCTGCAAGTTGAACCCTTCGACGCCATCATCGACGAAGAGATGGAACCGGGCGACATTCTCTATATTCCACCTGGGTTCCCGCATGAAGGCTACTCACTGGAAAACGCCATCAACTACTCTGTGGGGTTCCGTGCGCCAAGTGGCCGCGAGCTGATCAGCAGCTTCGCCGACTATGCGCTGGCCAATGAGTTAGGCAGCTATCGCTTCAGCGATCCGGATGTGCCAGCACGTGACTGCCCGTCCCAGATCCTGCCACAGGAAATTGAAGGCATTCGTCAAACCATGCTGGATGTGATTCAACAGCCAGAGCAGTTTGATCGCTGGTTCGGTGAGTTTATTTCGCAGACGCGCCACGAGCTGGATCTGGCACCACCAGAACCGCCGTATCAGCCGGATGAGATTTATGATGCGCTGCAACAAGGTGATGCGCTTACCCGCCTCGGCGGCTTGCGCGTGCTGACCATTGGCAACGCGGTTTATATCAACGGTGAACAGCTCACTTCGCAGCGCCCGGAATTCCTCGCGGCACTGGCTCATCATCAGGAGCTGACGCTGGAAGATTTCGGTGATGCACTGGATGATCCCGCCGTACTGGCGCAGTTGGCCGGTCTGGTCAACAGCGGTTACTGGTTCTTCGGCGAATAAGACTTCGCGCTAAACGCACAGCCCCGGCACTGACCGGGGCTGTTTTATTGCTAACCCGCCATCAGGTCGGGGAACTTTTCCCGCAATGTGCGGAATATTTTGCTCACATTAGCTTCCTCGCCGCTGGCTTCAACCGCCTGAAACACCTGGGTTTTCAGATAATGCCGCCAACTGACTGGCGCAGCCGCAAGAAATGCCGTCAGATGTTCATAACGCTGCGGCGTCCATAGCGCTTCAAAGGCCTCACGCGCCGTCCCTTTATCAAAATGGCCCTGTCTGGCAGGCATCTCCGCACGCAATGCTGTACTGGCAGCCTCATCGACTTGTCCATCGATAATCACCACACCATACTGTTCACGCGCGGCGCCAACCGTAATAAAGCCACAGCGCACATCTTGCAATACTGCCTGAATATCGCGCCGCGCCGGGTCACCATACCCCCCTGCGCCCGGCCCGCACACTTCAACCACGTCTCCCGGCTGGCAACGAATCACATCGGTATTACCGTGTTCAATCACCTTCCCCTGACGGTGGGTACGAAAGTGCGATAATCCCCCTGCGCGCCCGCCCAATACTCCCGCAGAAGCAAACACCGAACGATTGCGGTTACGTGCAGTAATCACCGTTTCCGGGGCAAACACTTCGAATATCATCTGCGTTGCCAGACCACCGCGATAACGTCCGGCACCCGCGCTGTCTGGCTTCAGGCCGTAGCGATGAAAGCGAATCGGCACTTCAGCCTCGTTGATCTCAACCGGGGTGTTTTTCAGAAACGCAGAGAGTCCACCAGAACCGTCTGGCCCATCGTGGCGCGGTGTCCCCCCGGCCCCGCCGCCTACCGGGCCAAGAGAGGCCACCACGCTACGATTCCGACTGTCGCTGGTGCGGATATTCATAATGGAGTTACCACCCGGCGAATTGGCAGGCAGCCGGTCGGGCATCGCCAGCGAAAAGACGCCAATCGTCGCAATCTGTGACAGCGCACAGGTCAACGACCGCATGCCGACAGCGGCAGGCGCTTCGCAGTTCATAATGGTGCCCGGCGGTAAAATGGCGCGCGTTGGCCGTAGTGTACCGGCGTTCAACAACAGGTTACGATCCAGCGTCGAGAGAACATAAGTGACGCCGACCAGCGCCAACGGATGCCGTTCGCGCCCACCGGTTGGCATATTCAGCGAAGAGGCCAGCTGCGGATCGCTGCCGGTATAATCCAGCTCCAGCGTCTCTCCCTGCACTCGCAGCGTGATCGCGACCCGGCAGGGATAACCGCCTTCGCCATCTTCATCGGCATAATCCGCGTAGAAGTATTCACCGTCGGGAATGGTGGCAATAATACTGCGCGCCTGACGTTCGGCGTAGTCCAGAATACCTTCAATACCCGCCACAAAGTCTCGTAGGCCAAAGCGTTTAATGATGTCATGAATTTTGCGCTCCCCCACGTTGACCGAGGCAATTTGCGCTTTGAAATCCCCCCAGTTCTGATCCGGCACGCGCACATTGAGGCGCATAATCCGCGCGACATCCTCGTTCAGTTCGCCACCGCGCATGATTTTCAGCGGCGGTATGCGAATGCCCTCCTGCACAATCTCGCTGAGCGAACGTGAAAGTGACGCAGGCACAGCGCCACCGACGTCCGTATTGTGAATATGCCCCACCACGAAGCAGACAATTTCCCCCTGCCAGAAGACCGGCTTCCAGATATGAATATCCGGCGAGTGCGTCGCGACATTACCGGCGTAACTGTCGTTGGTTATGCAGATATCCCCTTCGGCATAATCTTCGATTAACGCCAGAACCGGCGCATAGTCGATGCCACTGTACCAGGGCGCGCCAAAACTGCGCGGCGAGGCAAACGCCATCCCGTCACGACTGACAATCTGACAGGAGAAATCTTCCGTCTCTTTTACAAAGGTAGAGTGGGCGGTACGCATCAGGGTGAAGGCCATGGCATCAGCCGCCGCAGCGCAGTAGTTCGCCAAAATTTGTAGGTTACGTCCGTCAATCGCCATCTTATTCCCCCTCCACATGGGTGATCAGCAGGTTGCCAAAGTGGTCGACATTGACCTCCATGGCCGGTGGAACACAGGTGGTGCAGTCATCCTGAGCGATTATCGCCGGGCCAGGTATATGATGCCCGGCGCGTAGCGTATGGCGGGCAATCACCGGGACCTGATGTGTCGCACCATCGATCCAGGCTTGAGTATATTTAACCACCTCCACCGCGCCACTGGCAGGCGGCAGACGATTGAGCTGCGGTTTCGCCGTAGGTGAAGTGATCACCAGGCGCAGGTTGATCATCTGCACCGCTGCGTCCGCATCACAGTGCCCAAACAGTTGCTGATGCTGGCTATCGAAAGCGGCATGGATAGCGCCGACATCAGCCTGATGCAGCCAGGAGAGTTGCAGCGGAACTTCAATTTCAAACGACTGGCCGCGATAGCGCATATCAGCACTGAACTGCAAAGTGACGGGTAGCACACCGTGTTCGTGGGCTAACCACTGTCGGGCGCGCTGACTCAGGGCTTCCGCTTCAGTGGCGAGTTTATCGGCCAAACGCAGATCGAGATCACTGTAGAGCGTGCGAATAAAATCATTACGAATATCGGCCACCAGGCCACCCAGTGCCGAGAGCACGCCAGGCGTGGGTGGTACAATAACCCCTTTCATGTTCAGCTCCCGCGCAAGGAAGCAGCCCATCATTGGCCCTGCGCCGCCAAAGGCCAGGAACCAGAATTCGCGCGGATCAAGGCCAAAGCGAGAAAGCAGGCCACTGGTGTCACCATACATCCCCGAGATAGCCAACTGGATCGCCGTTTCCGCCGTCTCTTCAACGGAGATATGCAACGCATCGGCCAGTGGCTGCCAGGCCGCACGAGCGGCTGCAACGTCCACCTGCACGGCGTTGTACCCCAGGTCACCATGGCCGATCATACCGCAGGCAGCAAAAGCATCGGTTGCGGTAGGCTGCGTGCCGCCACGACGGAAACAGACAGGCCCTGGCAGCGACCCTGCACTGTCGGGGCCCATTTGTAACACGCCCTGGCCGTCGATCCATGCAAGCGATCCGCCCCCCTGCCCGACCGAAGTGACGGCTACCGAAGGGATGTAGATGGGGAAATCACCGATAATTTCGCCATTACCCTGGGCAACGTGCCCATCTACAATCACCGCGACATCGGCACTGGTGCCGCCAATGTCCAGGCTAAGGATTTTGTCGAAACCGCAGTGGGTGGCGATGTAACTGGCCCCTATAACGCCGGATGCCGTACCAGATAACACCATCTGCACGCACTCGCGCTTCGCCTGCTCCACCCCCATCACCCCACCATTAGACTTGGTAATACGCGGTGGCGGCTTAACGCCCATGGTGCACAGCGCCTGCTCAAATTTCTCCAGATAGTTAATGACCATCGGCTGCACATAAGCATTGATCACTGCCGTGATGGTGCGTTCATATTCACGGATGATTGGCCAGATCTCGGAAGAGCACGACGTCAAAAGCTCAGGTGCAGCTTCAGCAATGATCGCTTTTACTGCTGCCTCATTTTCACCATTTCGGTAGCTGTGCAGTAATGAAACCACGATACCCTGGCAGCCTGCGGCCTGTGCTGCGTCAATAGCCGCCAGCACGCTGGCACGATTGACCGGCTGTAATACCCGGCCATCACGATCGGTCCGTTCCTCAATCGCAAAGACCCGATCGCGGCTAATCAGCGGTAATGGGCGTCGTGAGAAGAGATCGTGAATATGGGGGATTTTCAGCCGTGCCAGCTCCAGCACATCGCAGAACCCCTCGGTAGCAAACAGCGCCAGTTTCACGCCGCGCCGCTGGATCACCGCATTGATGCCCACCGTAGTACCGTGGGTGAAGTAGTCAATTTGCTGCGGATCGATGTTGTCTCGCTGGTGAAGCTGCTGTAGGCCGGTAAGAATTTCACTGCCTGGCTGGTCTGGCCGTGACAGGACTTTCAGGGTGTGGATCTGGTTTGTGTGCTGATCCAGCACGGCGAAATCGGTAAACGATCCGCCTATATCAACGCCAACGCGGTAGCCCATGGTGAGTAAAGCTCCAAATCAGGAGAGAGGGAATTCCATCAACTTGTGTGGTTCCTGCACCACGCGCCAGCCGAGCCGCTGGTAGATTGCGTGAGCATCATTGGTCGAGAGCATCCAGCGGTGGACCGTTTGTAGTTCCGGGTGTTCACGGACGCAGGTTGCCAGCCAGCTACCTAAACCGCGACCACGCCAGCTGTCATCGATAATGACATCGCACAGCCAGCCAAAACGGGTGTAATCGGTAATTAAGCGAGCAAAGCCAATCTGCTGTTGCTGATAATAGAGGCCAAACGGCAGCGCACCGGCTAT
Source organism: Candidatus Pantoea multigeneris (assembly GCF_011752615.1). Classification (NCBI taxonomy): domain Bacteria; kingdom Pseudomonadati; phylum Pseudomonadota; class Gammaproteobacteria; order Enterobacterales; family Erwiniaceae; genus Pantoea; species Candidatus Pantoea multigeneris. The sequence continues at coordinate 118,536 of NZ_VWXF01000003.1, read as the reverse complement.
GGCACGCTCAGTTTTGGCCCTCGGCTGGCCCTTGGCCCAGTAAGAGCGTTCCGCCAACTGATGATGGATCCAGTCGATATCCAGCCGTTCACGGCAGGTTGAAATCTCAAATTCATCTTGCTGCCACTGCTGGTCGGCAATATTCAGGCTGCTCATGGTGGCTTCCGGTTGTGGGGGGAAATTTATTGTAAGACGGTGATGTGATGGCGGTTGCTGAAACTGCCGAGCAAAGCGTCGCAAACAGCGCGAATTTTCCCGGGAAATGAAATTTTATGCTGCGGATGAACTTTTGAGTCAGTCATAATTAAACGCGATGGATGTAAATAAAGATAAAGCGGGTTGACGAGTGTTGGTGATTGGTAAATAGTTTGCGCCACTGTGGCGTAGGGATAAGGAAGAGAATGATGGATAAAGTGAATGAAGAGACATTGTTGGCGGCAGGGTTTGACTCCATGCAGATTATGATGTTGCAAAATGCAGTCAAGAACAGAAAGGAGCCTTTTTCCTTTCTTGTAAGAAGCCTTTCCGCGCGTTTCACTTTAAATATCTGGATTAACTTTTTATTTTTAACATTACTTATTTTAAAGTATGTAAATGGACCAGAGCTTCACTTCAAAGCATTATTAATAACAGTAATGACATGTGAAGTGATAATCTGGTCAGTAATGCCTTCCAGGTTAGCGTATATTTCCTGGAAGGCCAAGCGCAGAGTTATTTAGTTATTCTTCTACAGAAGCACTAATAACACCTATAATAGCCTTTGCTTCAAGCCCAAAACCAACAACTTTTATCGTAAGCATCGAGCTGGACATTTTATCAGCATTTCTATAGAAATCACGTGGAACATGCCTAAACAATGAAAATGTCCCTTTCTTTTTCAACAAACCGAAAACATTAAATGTGTTCGCAGCTAAGCTTATAGTTTTGTATGTCGCAAGCCCTACTTTTGGGCTAAATCCTAAAAATTTAGCCATAGAAATAAATTCATCTGCTACCATACCTTCATATTTTTTATCCCCACTAATGGAACTCACAATTTCTTTAGAAATTGTATTAAAACCATCAATAACCAGAACCGCACCAGCAACCATTCCCACAGGATGGAGTGTTGCAAAGAGAGATAAGCCTGCAACTATTGAAAACACGCCTAAGATCAACGTAACACCAGTGATAATATATCCTACGATTTTATTTTCATCCCGAACGATTTCTACCTGAGCATAAACCTTAGCAATTTTTAAACGTAATGTTCGGTCTTGTTCCTGCAGATGCTCACTCTCTTCACGTAATGCTTTAAATGGTTCAAGTAAAGCCTCCGAGCTTTTAGCTGTTCGTGCAATAGCAAATTGTTTCTCTATGAACTGCTGAACCTCTTTGAGGAAAGATAACCGTGTCAGTCCATCCTTAAGATGGTAAGCGCCTATCTTTGTTGCCAAAGAGGTTAACTTTCCGGCCTCAAGATTAATCATATTCACAGCCCAGGCACGGTCACGCTGCCCGTTGAAGTGGGTAATATCCATTATCGCTTCCTTTTTTAGATAATAGTAAACCGCAGAACGACAAAAGCGTTCTGCACAGAGGTTAAAATTTAACAGCGCGTTTTTATCTCACACTCAAATTAAAATAACAACAAGACCGTTCTGAGCGAGAGAAATATTTATTATTAGTAGATAATGTAAGTTATTCAGTTAATTCACCGCGAAGTAGAGAGTTTTTCAGTTATGAAATACCCCTCTCAGTTACGTGAAATTCATTACATGCACCCAATTGCCATTCATTAAAAAATGCCACTTTCGATTGCAATGTAAATAAATATAAACCAAGTTGACGGATAACAGCGGATTAGTGAATAGTTTGCGTCACGATAGTATTTGGGTAAGGAAGTGACAATTGGATAAGGTAAATGAAGAGACGCTACTGGCAGCAGGGTTTAGGCCGGTTGATATATTCCTCTGTCAGATTATCAGCGAAGATAACACGATGGAACTTCATGAATCTCTTCCTGAAATAGTTAAAAGATTCAAACTACTGTTTAAATGCCTCTTTTCGATAATACTTTTCTCTTTATTGATAGTAGACATTTCTGACTGGAACATTCTTTTAGCGTGTACACTTACATCATATTCACTTATTCCTGCTGCTTTCCCAATCAGGATAGGATACAAAGTCTGGCTGTTATACAGCATTAAAATAAAACCACTTAACAACATCATCACCAAATAAAACCTGAATGAATTTTCTAGTCAGCCATCAAACCACACTTTTTGCAATAACCTTAGACAGAAAACGGCTATGCAAGCTCTATCTATAATAAAACCTGCACAGCGCAGTGTGGCTTAAGCACCAAATTCCACGGAGTTCTGTTTAGCAATCAGAGAACGCAGGGGAACCGTACTTTTCATGATCGGGGATTTAATCACGATATAGCTGAAATACTTGTCGATACCGATTTGGGCATCCAGCAGTTTCTCAATCACTTCCTGGTAGTGTTCAATACTGCGGGTAATAAAGCGCAGCAAATAGTCGTAGCCGCCAGTAATCAGGTGGCACTCCAGCAGTTCGTCCACTTCGCGGATCGCATTCTCAAACTTCATAAAGTCTTCGCGGCGGTGGCCAGAAAGCGTCACTTCAGTAAACACCGTCACGGAGTCTGTGATCTTGGTCAGATTAATATGCGCTTCATAACCGGTGATAAAACCGGCTTGTTCAAGGCGCTTCACGCGCTGCAAGCAGGGGCTGGGTGAGAGTCCGACTGCATCTGCCAGATTGACGTTGCTGATACGGCCATCTTTTTGCAGTTGCACCAGAATGTTGATATCGATGCGGTCTAATTTCATTAAGCCGTTCATAGCACCCCTCATTGTTAAACAACTGTGCAGGATATCCCGATGGTATAGCATGCTTTGCCCTGGTTGTGCCAGCGTTACCGCTGGCAGGCATCATCGGGACTGTTATGTAATTATTCCAGCAAAATCAATGAGGAAAGACGATTATCCCAGGCGACCCGTGGCGCGAGCCAGCGCGATATCGAAGATATGCAGCGCCTCTTCCAGTTGAGAATCGGTGGTGACCAGTGGCGCAAGGAAACGCACGGTGTTGCGATGTAATCCACACTTAATCAACAACAGCCCTTCCTGACAGGCACTGTCGAGGATTTTTTGCGTCAGCGCGGCATCCGGCTTACCGGTTTCAAAATCAAGAATTTCCACCGCCTGCATAAAGCCAACACCACGCACATCACCAATACAGGCATATTTTTCAGCCAGTTGGCGCAAACGAGCATTAAGCTGTGCGCCCAACTGATTCGCGCGTTCCAGTAGATTATCGTGCTCCAGCAGATCCAGCACCGCCAGTGCTGCTGCACAGGCCAGCGCATTCCCCCCGTAGGTGCCACCTAAACCACCCGGTGTCGGTGCATCCATCATGGCAGCACGCCCCACCACTCCCGAGATGGGCAGGCCGCCACCCAGGCTTTTCGCCACGGTGACCAGATCCGGCTGAATACCCAATTGTTGGAAGGCAAACATAGTGCCGGTACGGCCAAAACCGGTCTGCACTTCATCGCAGATCAGCACAATGCCATGCTGCTGGGTAATGCGGCGCAGAGACTGCATAAAGGCGGCACCCGCTGGCAGGAACCCACCGTCACCCTGAACCGGTTCGATAATGATTGCCGCCACACGCTCCGGCAGGATCTGCACCGCAAACAGCTGGTCCAGCGCTTTGAGACAGTCAGCCTCGGTCACACCGTGCAGTGGATTAGGGAATGGCAGACGATAGATGTCTGAGGGGAACGGACCAAAGTTCTGCTTGTATGGCTGGCTCATCCCGGTCAGGGTCACACCCAACAGCGTACGGCCATGGAACGCGCCATCAAAGGCGATCACACCTGGTCGATTCGTGTGTGCACGCGCAATTTTCACCGCATTTTCTACCGCTTCGGCACCGCTGGTGAAAAACACACTCTTATAGGCTTCGCCCTTGCCCACCAGCTGATTCAGACGCTGAGCCAGCTCAATATAGCCGGGATAAGCCACAACCTGGAAACAGGCGTGTGAGACCAGACCTAACTGCTTAGTCACCGCATTGACTACCGCCGGATGGTTATGCCCCACGTTCAGCACACCGATACCACCCACAAAGTCGAGATAGCGATTCCCTTCTACATCCCACACTTCGCTACCTTTCGCACGTTCGATTACCAGCGGATGGGCAGTAACAATACCACGCGGCACGTTCTGCTCACGCGCATCCAGTAACACATTGTTGTCCGACCAGGTCTGTTGTTCTGTCATGACATTCTGCATTTTAAACCCCTATCCACGTCACATTTGATTGGCTCAAGTATCGCAATCTGCTGGCATCTTCTGCTGCCGTTATTGGCGATCCTGCGGCATTTCCTGTCAAAATCGGCACACTTACAGCAAAAATCTGTTGAAGATTAATAACCCTGCTGGCGGTCAATCACACCGCGTAAACTTTCTCCTCGCTCCCAGCGACGCAGGTTCTCCAGCAACGCGGCGAGCGCTGTTTCAGCCTGTGTAGTGCTGGCGATATGGGGCGTTAGCCAGATCGCGGGATGCCGCCACAAGGGGTGTTCGGGAGGAAGCGGTTCAGGAGCGGTCACGTCCAGCACCGCGGCAGAAAGCTGGCCGCTCTCCAGTGCAGACAGCAGATCATCCTGCACCAGTTGCTGTCCACGCCCTGCCTGTACCAGAGAGGCACCACGCGGCAATTGAGCAAACAGTTGAGCATTAAGCAACCCCCGGGTCTCCGGGGTTAGCGGCAACAGGCAGATGAGAATATCGGTACGGGCGAGAAAGTCAGCTAGCTGGTGATTACCGGCAAAGCACTGTACGCCGGGGATCTGACGCGGGGAGCGACTCCAGCCAGCACAGTCAAAACCCAGTGAGGCTAACTGCTGGATCGCTGCCTGCCCGAGCTCTCCTAACCCCATCACCCCTACCCGCCGTTGCGCTGGCGGTTTAATGGGATGAGTCTGCCACTGTGCGGCGCGCTGTTGCTGGAAATAGCGCGGCATATCACGATGCAGGCCAAGCACAGCAAAGGTGACATACTCCACCATGCCTTGCGTCAGGCCAGGTTCGATCATCCGTACCACCGGCAAGCTGGCAGGCAGTTGAGTGAGATCGAACTGGTCCGCGCCGGCACCCACCGAGATCAACAGTTTCAGATTTGGGAACACCGTCATCAGATCAGCGGGAGGCTGCCACGCCACCAGCACCTCAACCTCTTCCGCAATGCCGATTTCCGGCCACAGGTGCAGCTGAATATCCGGTGCATGCTGTGCCAGCCACTGCTGCCACAGCAATCCACGCTGCGGTTCCGATTTATAAACGATCTGCATCATGCCATCGCCTGTGTCATCAGGCCGAACGGCTGCATCCCATCGGGCTGTGCCGCCCATGGCGTGCCTTTTACCATCAGCACGGGTGCATCGACTTGCACCAGCCCCAGGGTATTTAACCACTCTCCCAGAGCCAGACTGCCATCGGTATCGATACGGACAAACTCACCTTGCAGGCCTTGCATCAAGTTAGCGACTAACGCCTGGGCAGTAGCCAGATCGGCGGCAATCACCGGACCAATTGCCCAGCCGTGACCAAAACGGCGCAGCGCGGCGAAACCACGCACGCTGCCATCTTCCTGCCGGGCGACCTGCACCGTTGCACTGCTGAGGAGTTGGTCGATCAGTGTGGGGCGCAGCAAACCGTGCGCCTGATGATCCAGCGCCGTTAACTGTGCAGCCTGTTCCACGCCCGCGGGATGAATGCTAACGCCTTGCGGCAGCACCACTGTCGGGAGACTCGCCAGTGCCCGCGTCTGGTGCTGCTGAATATGACCGTAGCTGCGAAAACCGAGCTTTTCATACAGCCCTTTGCCCATTTCCGTCGCGTGCAGGCGCACGTTGTAACCGGGATATTTTTCCAGCAGCCCCAGCATTAACTGCTTACCAATGCCTCGACCCTGATGCGCATCGCTGACGATCACTAAACCCAGCGTGGCGTAGTGTTCACCCCAACGCCAGCCAATGGCACTGCCGACCAGTTCACCCTGATCCTCTGCCACGATGCCCTCCCCCAACGCCAGCGCCTGCTGCCAGTCTTCCGGTCGATGTGGCCATTTAAGATGCTGCGTCATGCTGTAGCAGGCGTTGAGATCTGCGGCGGTCATAGTACGAATGATGATGCTCATGGCTGTCTCCTTACATCATGCCCGGCGCGGCAAGATCGCTGCCATCCACCAGGCGGGAATAACGGTAGGGGGTGGGATCGACAATCGGTGTATCGCCAGTAGCGAGATCCGCTGCCAGCCGCCCTGCGCCAGGACCGATACCGAAACCGTGCGCACTGTAGCCGGCCGATAAGATCAGACCCGGCAATTTTGGCACCGCTGAGATCACCGGAATGGCATCCGGCGTACTGTCGATCATGCCGCCCCAGGATTGGGCGACGCGCAGGTTTGCCAGCGCCGGATACTCTTTGCGCATCGCCATGAGCCCCTCCTGCACAATGGCCTGATCGGCATCCGGATCCATAATGCGCACGCGCTCAAAGGGCGAAAGCTGGTCAAACTCCCAGCGACCAAACGCCTCTGGCCCGCGCAGGAATGGCCGGATGCCCGGACGGAACTTCAGATTTTTACGGCGACTGCGGAAGGTGTCCATAAACTGGCGCGCATAGCGAATGCCCTGCGCCCCCGGTTCCAGACGTCCACGCCCCGATACCGAAACGGTATAACTGCCGTCGATCTGCGGGCGACAGGCAAAGCCTGGCGTGTAGAGCGGCAGCGCAATCGCCTGTTCAATGGGATAGGTGCGGAATGCCGTGCCTATCACGTTACCTAACGGGAGATCGATGCCGTGGCGACGACAGAACATTGAGGTCCAGGCACCGGCAGCACAGATCACACGGGTGGTTTTAATCAGGCCACGTTCGGTCCAGACGCCGCTCACCGCACCTGCGGAAATGTCCAGCCCGCGCACGGCACACTGCTGAAAGACCTGAGCGCCATGGCGCTGTGCAGCAATCACTAATCCGGCGGAGGCCAGACGCGGTTCAGCATGGCCGTCGGTTGGGGAGGAGACACCGCCTAACCAGCGGCTGGTACTGCCTGGCGTCATCGCCTTGGCCTGTTCGGCGTTAAGAATGTCGCTGCGCACGCCGTACTGTTTTGCCATCTGGCCCCACTTTTCCCACGCGGCAATATCACTCTCATTGCCGGTGGCGTAGACCAGTCCTGAACGGCGGAAACCCAGCTCTTCACCGGTCTCGTCACCGAGTTCACCCCAGCGTTGCAGCGCATGGATGATCAACGGGAGTTCACGTTCATCACGGTTCTGTTGGCGGCACCAGCCCCAGTTGCGGCTGGACTGTTCACACCCCACCAGACCTTTCTCTACCAGCACAACTTTTAAGCCTTTTCGGGTCAGTTCCCAGGTGGCGGCTGAACCGGCAATCCCCGCGCCGATGATCACGACATCAGCGGAATCGGGGAAATATGCACTGTCCTGGACGTAGCGTATTGGTGCTGGCATAGCCTTGTTACCTCTGTATTTTCTGGAGGGATTCCCCTCACTGCTCAATTCGTCTGTTTTACGGTGAAGCTGAACGCCATCTGCGGCTACTCCGCCTTTAACACTTCTTCGTGCTCATCCAGCCAGCCCTGCCGTAGCTCTGGCACGGCGCGTTTGAGGCGCTCGAAATAGAGCTCAGTACTCGGTTTATCATAATCTTCACGCGGGAGATGGGTCACAATACGCCCACTCTTCATCACGACAATATCGTCACAAACAGCACGCACGGCGTGCATATCGTGGCTGATAAAAATCACCGACAGCCCCAGTTCACGGCGTAGCTCATTGATCAGATCCAGCACCGCAGAAGCCACGACAGTATCCAGTGCAGAGGTCACCTCATCACACAGAATGATGTCTGGCTCGGCCGCCAAAGCACGGGCCAGATTGACGCGCTGCTTCTGGCCGCCCGACAACGCCCAGGGACGGCGATCCAGCACTGCACGCGGCAGTCGCACCAGATCCAGCAGTTGATAAAGGCGCTGCTGGCGTGCTGCACCGCTCAGGCCGTGGAACAGTGCCAGCGGTCGGCTCAAAATGCGCTCCACGCTGTGCGCCGGGTTCAGCGCGGTATCCGCCATCTGGAAGACGTACTGAATGCGGCGCAGTTCATTGTCAGGGCGTTTGTGCATGTCCCCCGCAATATAGTGGCCGTTAAACAACAGGTGACCGTGGCAAGGCGCATTCAGGCCCGCAATGGCGTGCGCCAGCGTAGTTTTTCCCGACCCTGATTCACCAATAATGCCAATCGACTGTCCCTTCCAGAGCTGTAGATTAATGTCAGCCAGAATCAGATTTTTTGGCTGACCGCTGCTGTCACGCGGGCCATAACCGGCCGAGAGATCGCGCACTTCCAGCAGCGGCTGCATCTCGGAGTCCGCACGCAGCCAGCTACTCGGACGTGGCGCCTGACGGGCCGCATCCATTAGCTGTTGGGTATAGGGCTCTTGCGGCGCACCGATCAGCTGTTCCGTGGTGCCATATTCAGCAATGCGTCCACGCAGCAGAACCAGAATACGGTCGGCCATCTGCGCGACCACCGCCAGATCGTGGCTGACATAAATCGCCGTCACACCACGCTGTGCCACCACGCGACGAAACGCTTTCAGCACTTCGACCTGGGTCGTGACATCCAGCGCCGTGGTCGGTTCATCGAGGATCACCACATCCGGATCGCCAATCAGCGCCATTGCCGTCATTAAACGTTGCAACTGGCCACCAGACACCTGATGCGGGTAGCGATCGCCAATGTGATCGGGATCGGGTAGCGCCAGCTCACGGAACAGCGCCAGCGCTTTCGCTTTGGCCTCTTTACGCGTCATGGTGCCGTGGATCACCACCGGCTCGATCACCTGATCGATAATCTTCATACCAGGGTTAAACGAAGCTGCGGCACTCTGGGCAATATAGGCCACTTTGTTACCGCGAAATTCGCGCAGCTGGGCAGCACTGAGGTGGTGCACATCGGTTCCGGCAACATGGATCGTGCCACCGGCAATGCTACAGCCCTGGCGGGCATAGCCCATCAGCGCCATGGCAATGGTGGTCTTGCCCGATCCAGACTCACCGATCAACGCCAGCACTTCACCTTTTTGCACGGTAAAACGGATATCGGAGACCAGATCGATCTCACTGCCACTGTCGGTATGCGCAACCACACGCAGGTTTTCTACCGCAATAACAGGACGTGCAGAGTGGGGTGTCACGTTCATGCTCCCTCCTTCGCCAGCGTCAGTGGACGCATCGCTTGCAGGCTGTCAATAAACAAGTTGGCACCGATGGTGAGACTGGCAATGGCCAGTGCTGGCATCAATACGGCGGGTGATCCGTCAAACAGCCCCTGCAAGTTTTCACGCACCAGCGTGCCCCAGTCGGCATACGGCGGTTGAACCCCCAGTCCGAGGAAACTCAATCCGCTCAGCAACAGGACGATGTAGACAAAACGCAGGCCAAAGTCGGTCAGCATCGGGTGGAGCATATTCGGCAAGATGTCATGGATCGCGACATACCAGCGGCTCTCACCACGCAAGCGAGAAGCACGAACGTAGTCCATATTGCGCAGGCTACTCGCCATGGCGAAGGCAATACGGAAAGCACCGGGCCAGTAGGTAAACGTAGCGGTCAGGATCAGCATCGGCAGTGAAGAGCCAAAGACGGCAACAATCATCAGCGATAACACTTTGCCTGGCAGCACCAGCAGTGCGTCATTAACGCGGCCGAGCAGCTCTTCGATCCAGCGTCCGGCTACCGCCGCCAGCAGGGCCAGCAAGGTACCGACCAGGCTTGCCAGCAGGGCTGCACTGAGCGCCAGGCCAATGGAGAAGCGGGCACCATACAGCACGCGGCTCAGCATATCGCGTCCGAGATAGTCCGTACCCAGCAGGTTTTCATGGGTGAAACCACCCAGAATCGGACCGCCGCCAATGTCTTCTACGCTGTGGGGGGCCAGGGCGTTACCAAACAGCGCCATCAGCAACCAGAACAGGGAAATCGTCAGCCCGAGTCGTCCAGAAATGGACAGGGCACTAAAGAAACGCCACGGTAGCAATAAAATTCTCATGCGCTTCTCCATTTAGGGTTAAAGGCGATGGTGAGGATATCTGCCAACAGCAGCAACAGCAGATAACACGCAGCAAACAGCATCACACAGAACTGCACCACCGGCAGATCGCGGTTGCTCACGGCATCCACCAACTGGCTGGCAAGGCCCGGATAGCTAAAGATGCTTTCAATGATAATGACGCCGCCGAACAGGTAGGAGAGACTCAGACAGATAGCATTCGCAATCGGCCCGACGGCATTCGGTAAAGCATGACGCAGTACCGCACGGATCGGCGAAACCCCTTTCAGACGCGCCATCTCCAGGTACGGGCTGTCCAGTTGGTTGATGATGGCTGCGCGGGTCATACGTGCCATCTGTGCGACCAGCACACAGCACAGCGTTAACACCGGCAGCGCATAAGCTTTGAGATAGCTGATCACATCCAGATGTGCGCCGCCCAGCGACATCGCAGACACCCAGTGCAGCTTCACGGCAAAAATCAGCACCGCGACGGTTGCCACCAGAAACTCAGGCACGGCAACCGTTGCCATGGTGGCGATCACCAACGCCCGATCCAGCAGGGAACCGCGATTCATCGCGGCGATAATGCCAATCGTCAGCGCCAACGGCACACAGATCACCGTGGTGATCCCCGCCAGTTCGAACGTGGCGGGAATGCGCTGTGACACCAGTTGCATAACCGGCAGATGACTGGCAAAAGAGGTGCCAAAATCGCCCTGCAACATACCGCCCAGCCAACTGAAGTAACGCATCAGCAGGGGTTGATCCAGCCCTAACTGCTGGCGTAACGCGGCTACCGTCTCTGGCGTCGCGTTTTGCCCGAGGATCATTTGTGCGGCATCGCCGGGCAACAAGCTGGTGATAAAAAACACCACCGCCGAGACGATCAGTAAAGTCAGAATGCCAGCACCGGCGCGGCGGGCAATCAGGAACATCATGTATCGGTTCATCGGCGAACCCCCTCTTCAGACAGAACAATCAGGCCGTAAGCCAGGCGAACTCATGGAAGCGATAACCCATCATCATGCCCGTTGGCCAGGCCTCTACCCCTTTCACTTTTTTGCTGTAACCGTCATTCGCACTGATAAAGGTCGGAATGATGGTGCCGCAGTGGTCATAAATCAGGGTTTGCATATCGCCATACATCTGCTTGCGTTTCGCCTGATCGCGTTCACCGCGTGCCGCGACGACCAGCTGATCGAACTGCGGGTTTTTCCAGCCAGATTCGTTGTTCGGCGCACTGGAGAGATAAAACTGCGAGAACAGCATATCCAGCGTTGGGCGCGGGTTAATGGAACCGTAACCGATGGGATCTTTGGTCCAGTGTGTTGACCAGTAGCCGTCGTAAGGCACACGTCGGACTTTTACTTTCAGTCCAGCCTGCGCGGCAAACTGTTGGATCAGCTGCCCGCCTTCCACCGAACCCTCGATATTTGGCGTGGTAATGATCTCCACGGTTTGCCCCGTCATACCGGCTTTCTGTAAGTGGAATTTGGCTTTTTCCACATCCAACGCACGCGGCTTCAGATCGGCGTTATACAGCGGATGCCAGGGTGGCACTGGCGTATCATTACTGACATCGCCATAGCCTTGCAGCACGGTCTTCACCAGCATTTCACGCGGTTGCAGGTACTTCATCGCCAGCACGAAATCTTCGTTACTGCCTGGCTTGAGGTCGGTGCGCACGATCAGGTTGGTATACATGCCAGATTTACTCTCCAGCACGGCAAAATCACTGCTGGCTTTAATGCGCTTGCAGTCAGAGGCGGTCAACGTAGAAACGATATGCAGATCGCCAGAGAACAGCCCGTTGACGCGTGCCGCCTGGTCGGTCACTCCCAACAGCTCCACTTCGTCCAGATGCGGCAAGCCTGGCTTGAAGTAGTTCGGATTGCGTGTCCCCACCGTACGCAGTCCCGGCTGGAACTCTTTCAGAACAAAAGGTCCCGTACCGATGCCTTTACTGAAATCTTTGGTTCCATCCGGGACAATCAGGAAAGGTGCGGATGAGAGCATAAACGGCAGATCAAAATTCGCCTGAGATAGCTCCAGTTTCACCTCGCTATCATTGACGGCGGTGAAGGTTTTGAACTGCTCTGCGAGTTTAAAAGCGTTGGAGGCCACGGCAGGATCTTTATGGCGACTCAGCGAGTAGATCACGTCTTTGCTGGTTAACGGCTGCCCGTTATGGAAATTCACCCCTTTACGCAGCACCAGCTGCCAGGTGATACCGTCATCAGAGTGCCAGCTTTCCGCCAGCGCGGGCTGAACGGTCAGGCTTTTATCCAGCTCGGTTAAGCCGCTGTAGAACATGTACTGGCGGCTGTAGTCACCGCTGTTATTGCCCTTGGCGGGATCGAGTGTGTCGGTGGCAGAGGCGTTAGCAAATGCGGCACGCAGCTTGCCGCCCTTGACGGGGGTCTCGGCCGCAAAGCTGGTTTCAGGAAAACCCACCAGGCCCGTGCTCATCACTGCACCTGCGGATAACAACTTCATCAGACCCCGGCGCGATAACCGCGCTTCAGTAATGGCCTGGGTCAGGGCTGGATTTATTGCGCCAGACTCTTTATTAAATTTACTCATCTGCACACCCCTCAAAATGAACTGTTATTGATAAAAATGCGTTTCAGGAAATCCGGTCTTTGAATCGGTAATAGAGCCCCGCCAGCGGCAAGAACCAGGGTCTGCCGTGGTAGCCCGGCAGTGCAGGCCAATCCTCGCGCTGCCAGGGGTTGTCCACGCGCTTTTCCATCAGCAGATTGGCCATCACACTGCCCATCCACACCGACATTTGTGTGCCGTGTCCGCTGTATCCCATGGAGTAGAACACCCCTTCGTGTTCGCCAGCGTGCGGCAATCTGTCGGCGGTCATATCCACCATGCCACCCCAGCAGTAGTCGATGCTGGCCGCTGCCAGCGCCGGGAACATCTCCACCATAGAACGGTGTAAAATTTCACCGCTTTTGGTGTCAGAAGTGGGATTACTCACCGCAAATCGCGCCCGGCCGCCAAAGATCAGGCGGTTGTCAGCGGTGGTGCGGAAGTAATTGCCAATATTCATGGAGGTGACATAAGTGCGGTCCTGGTTCAGCAGCCCCTCGATCAGCGCACGTTCCAACGGCGCAGTCGCCACGATAAAGCTGCCGACCGGCACAATGCGGCGCTGGAACCACGGGAAGGGCCCGACGTTCGAACAGCCGGTTGCCATCAGCACTTTGTCTGCAATAATTTCACCCTGGGCGGTCTGAATGCGATGCTGGTGCCCTTTGATACGGGTCATTCCCTTCACCGCATGATGGGGGTAGATCTTCGCCCCACTGTTAGCCGCTGCCTGCGCTAAACCGATGCCAAATTTGCCCATGTGCATCTGGCCACCACGCTTTTGCAGCAGACCACCGTGGAAGTTATCACTGCCGACTTCCTGGCGAATCTCATCTTTGCTGTACAGCACGACGTCAGGATCAACCGTGGTGCGCATCATCTGCCAGGCATCACGCAGGCCGGCAAAATGCGACGCTTTGCTGGCCAGTTTGATCTTGCCGCACATGCGAAAATCGCAGTCGATGTTCTCTTCTTCAATCAGCTGCTGGACGTAGCTGACTGCTCCGTCATAAGCACGGTAGAAACGGCTCGCCTGTTCCAGCCCTTTGCTGGCGACCAGCGCAGAGAAGTTCTGGGCCAACCCAGTGTTACAGTGACCGCCATTACGCGCAGAGGCCTGGCTCATCACATTGCCGCTTTCCAACAGCACAACGTCAACGCCGCTGCGTGCCAGATTGAGGGCGGCAGACATGCCGGTAAATCCGCCTCCTACCACCACGACGTCTGCGCGTGCAGGTAAAGGTGCTGTGGCTGCGCCGTTGAATACCGGTGCTGTTGCCTGCCAGAAAGATTCCAGTTTCATTCCACCGCCCTCCGCGATTAGAGTCCCACTACAGCAGGCAAGCCGCCGATATCTTTAATTTCGGTATACCCAAATGCCGGGTTGGCAAAATCATGCCCACGGTTAACCCAGACTTTGTTCTTAATGCCGAGATCGTGTGCGGTCATCAGGTCATAACGCAGGCTCGAGGAGACATGCAGAATGTCTTCCGGGCCGCAGTTGAGCTTATCCAGCATGTATTCGAAGCCTTTCATCTGCGGCTTATACGCCCCGACTTCTTCAGCGGTGATCACCATGTGAACCGGCGCACCCAGGCGAGGCACATGGTGAGTGATCAGGTTGTCCATGGAGTTAGTCAGCAAGACCAGTGGGAACTCTTCGGCGGTTTTGGCTAAACCGGCTGGCACATCCGGGTGTGGTCCCCAGGTGGCGCAGTCCGTGTAGATAAAATCGCTGTCGGCTTTGTCCCAGGCTACGCCCCACTTTTTGCAGGTACGCTGGAGCGCATTGCTCACCACGTCATAGTAGGGTTTCCAGGCACCGAGGACTTCATCCATACGGTAGCGGGCAAAATCAGTGGTAAAGGCTGCCATACGCGCAGGTTCAACACGTTGGGCAAAACAGCGCTCTGCTGCACCTGCCATATCAAAGTTAATCAGCGTGCCGTAGGTATCAAACGTAATATACTTAGGTTTAAAGATCGCCATTCCATCACCTCATCGTTGAATTGAGTACACTCAGAAATCGATTAATACGCTTTTCTGCCGTTGGCAGGCTTGAAACGCCTGACGGCCCAAATCTTTACCAATACCAGACCCAAGGAAGCCCCCGGTCGGGATAATAAAGTCACCGGAACGACCGTAGCGGTTGATCCACACCGTACCCGCTTCAATGGCTCGCATGGCGCGCAGTGCGCGCGGCAGACTCAGTGTGTGTACGCCTGCGCAAAGCCCGTAGGTGTCATGCGCGGCCAGCGCCAGCCCTTCTTCCTCCTCGCTGAAGGTTTGCACTGTCAGTACCGGCCCAAAAATTTCCTGCTGGACGGCCGGGTTGTCGCTGTTAACGTGGCTGAGCAAGGTCGGCTGCCAGAACCAGCCCGCGTCGGTATTACCGAAACGCTCCCCGCCGACCAGTACTTCTGCACCCTGTGCTTTTGCTGCGGCGACCACACTGGCGACTTTGCAGCCCTGGCGTTCATCGATCAGTGGCGCATAGCGGCTCTGCTCGTGCCAGGTCACACCGGGCTGGACCTCACGACACAGTGCTACCAGTCGGTCGGTGAGCGCTGCGGCAATACCTTGCTGCACAATTAAACGGGTGCCGGCCACACAGGCCTGACCTCCGTTTGCCGTGAAGCCCCGCATAATGCGTTGCGCCAGCACATCGAGGTCGCCTGCGTCGTCAAACACTAACTGCGGGCTTTTGCCGCCAAGTTCGAGCGTGACCGGTTTCATGCCGTGCTGCGCGGCATCACTCATGATGCGTGCCCCCGTCAGGGTTGAGCCGGTGAAGGAGACTTTGCGTACCAGAGGGTGTTTAACCAGCGAGCTGCCGGTTACTGCCCCACCGCCCTGAATAATGTTCAGCACGCCTGCTGGCAAACCGGCCTGAATAGCCAGTTCTGCCATTCTTACGGTTGAGAATGGGGTAAGTTCTGACGGTTTAAGCACCACCGCATTACCGGCGGCAAGTGCCGGGCCACATTTCCATGAAGCCATCGACAGCGGGAAGTTCCACGGGGTGATCGCAGCGATAACGCCATAAGGCTCACTCACCAACATGCCGAGGCTACTGTCGCGGGTAGGGAAAACATCCCCGCTGTATTTGTCGGCACACTCGGCATAGAAGCGAATGGCTTCGGCGGTAAACGGAATCTCATGTTGAACCACGTCGCTGATTGGACGCGTTGAACCGAGTGACTCCAGCTGTGCCAACAGCAGATCCTGCTCAATCAGGTCCGCCCAGCGGCGCAGTACCCGGCCACGTTCACGTGGTGGGCAGCTCGCCCAGCCGCTCTCTTTCACTCGTCGATGCGCAACCTGCACGGCACGATCCACCAGCGCGGCATCCGCTTCATACAACGTGGCGAAGACCTTGCCATCGGAAGGACGCTTAACCGCAAAGGCAGTGCCTTGCGCCTGAATATGCTGCCCATCGATATAATGGCCTACGGGCAGAGAGACTTTATCTGGGTCGAAACTTAACATGGAGAAATCCTTATTTGTAACAACCGTGACAAGCTGAAGAATTATTTTTCCGCGCCTGTTATTACCGACATGAATAAGCTAATGCAGAAAGTATGCCAGTCAGGCAAAAAATTAAAATGCGTTTAAATAGGCGGAAAAAAATTTTCTGCCGTATTCCCACGGGAAATCTTGCTGAATTGCCGAACAATTAAGCAGATGATTTAGCTCACAATTTTACCGCCTCCCTTTGGTGCAACCAGCATGAAACTTGCACTAAAACGGCGAGAAGCATGAAAGAGAGATCTTGCGCACAAAATAAAAAAGCGCCGGTTGTTATGCACAACCGGCGCTTGATAATCGTTATTACGTTGTTTTAATTCAGGCTGCCAAAGTGGAAAGATTTCTGCTCAAGGTATTCATCAATACCGTAATGCGATCCTTCACGACCAATACCGGATAATTTAATGCCACCAAAAGGTGCGACTTCAAGTGATATAGCGCCGGTATTGAAACCGACCATGCCAAACTCCAGCGCTTCACCCACACGCCAGGCGCGACGAATGTTTTCCGTGAAGAAGTAAGCGGCCAGGCCAAACGGGGTATCGTTAGCTAATGCCACCGCTTCTTCCTCATCGTCGAAGATAAACAGCGGCGCGACCGGGCCAAAGGTTTCTTCATGGGCAATGCGCATGTTGCTGGTCACGTTACCCAACACGGTGGGAGTCACAAACGTCCCAGGCCCATGGCTGCCACCCCCGGCCAGTAGCGTTGCCCCGTGGCTCAGCGCATCGTCAATATGGCTTTTCACCTTCTCAACGGCGCTGTCATTGATCAATGGTCCTATGGTACTGCCCTGTGCAAAACCATCGCCCACTTGCAACGTGGCAACCGCTTCCAGCAGACGATCTTTAAATGCCTCATAGATACCGCGCTGCACCAGAATGCGGTTAGCACAGACGCAGGTTTGTCCGGCATTACGGAATTTACTCGCCATCACGCCCGCGACAGCGATCTCAATATCTGCATCATCAAACACAATCAGCGGTGCGTTGCCCCCCAGTTCCAGGCTGAGCCGTTTGATACTGTCGGCGCTTTGTTGCATCAGTAACTGCCCAACGCGCGTCGATCCGGTAAAGGAGATTTTGCGTACGGTGCGGCTCGCCGTCAGGGTTTCGCCGATCGCTTTTGGCAGCCCGGTCAGGATCTGGATGACCCCAGACGGGAAGCCTGCACGTTCGGCCAGCACCACCAGCGCCAATGCAGAGAGCGGCGTCAGTTCAGAAGGTTTGATAATGATTGGGCAGCCCGCCGCCAGTGCCGGAGCGACTTTACGCGTGATCATCGCAATCGGGAAATTCCATGGGGTAATGGCTGCCGCCACACCCACCGGTTGCTTCAGTACCAGAATACGTCGATCGCCTGTCGGCGCAGGGATTGTATCGCCGTAGATCCGCCGGGCTTCTTCCGCAAACCATTTCACAAAGGTTGCCCCATACAGCACCTCGCCTTTGGCTTCCGCCAGTGGTTTACCTTGCTCTGCGGTCATGATTACTGCCAGGTCGTCCGCATGGTGCAGAATCAGCTCGTGCCATTTTTCCAGCAACACGGCACGCTGTGCATTGGGAGTTTTTGCCCATGAGATGCGCACTGACTCGGCATAGTCTATCGCCGCCGTGGTTTCTGCTGCACCGAGCGCAGGAATGGCCGCCAGTGTCTCGCCCGTAGCGGGGTCCGTAACCTTCAGCGTCTCTCCACTTTGCGCACCTTGCCATTGGCCGGCAAACAGCGCTTGCTGGCATAACAGCGAGCTATCGTTCAGTTTAATACGTGACATAAATCCTCTTAAGATCAGGTTCGCAGCATCATTGATTCACTTTACCCCCCGCTACACAGCGCAGGATGTTGTTAACACTCAGCGTAGAACATCTGAACGGCGTTTTTTCCTACAGGAAAAAATTTTATGCCGCGCCGAGGGCAAAGCGGGATGCAGGCGTTGCGATTCAATCGGCATATTTCATCCCCGATCGTTCCAGTGCCACCACCAGCGCCGGAACGTCAGCAAAACGGTGCCGGACAAAAGCAGGATGCTGAATAAAAACGCCTCGACTATCACGCTGAATCGTTTCCTGTTCGATTGATCCACTGCGAGTGGCATGGCTCAGCACCGGTTCACCGTTCGCATGATTTTCAATCATGAACATCCCTGGCTGCGTTAACCGTTGGGCGGAAGTGGCTGGACGCTGTGCGCCCGGAAGCTGGAGATGATAATCAGCCTGAACCCAGGCACCACCGGGGAAATCACAATTCAGGGAATCATAGGGGTAATAGTGCCCGCCATCGGCAGCTAACCGCCTGGTAGATCCTTTAGGGCCATCACTGATGCGCAGGCTGGTAGCCCCCGTTAATTCGGCTACACCCGGCACTTGAGAAAACTGGCTAGCGTGGCTGTCCCCCATCAGTGCGACCCACTTTCCTTCCCCGCCCTGATTAATCTGGCTGCTGGCATAGTAGTTAAACATTTTTTGTCGCGGCGCTGGGAGGTCAGTCTGCAGGCCATTCAGGTAATAGCCGGTGGCGACATCTGCGGGCACAATACGCAGTCCATGCTGACGTGCGCGTATCACGACTTTTTCAAAGGTATATTTTTTACCGGGATCGGTGTGATGCCCCTTATCAAGACTGCGTAGAAAGCGCTTTAGGCCTTTAGGCATGTGACCCGTGCGCATAAACGCATCGAGATCGGCCTGGTGCAGATCGGTCTGTAAATGCTCCATATAGAAGGTTTTTACCCCGGCTTTTTTCATCGTTGCAAAGTTTTCCAGCAAGAAGCGTTTGCTGGCTATGGCATCGTGTCGTTCCCCTAGCACCAGCCCCTGTCCTTGGCGGTAAACACTTTTGATAAAGCTTTTAGGCCTGTTCGCCTGGAAATCGGGCACGGCCGGTCTGGCGGGTCGTTGAGGCTGCGAGAGCGCGGCTTCGGCGCTTGCCAGCAGTAACTGTTGTCTTTTAAAAAACAGCTCGCGGCTGCTGCTGCCAGAATACGCAGAATTAAAAAAGTGGGGCCGCTCTATTTGCTGCTGAAAAGCGGCGCGTGACTCCACAGGAACCCCAAAGCGATTGTTCAGTGCCACAGCTTCCGTTTCAGACAGGCGTGGAAGCGATTGTGCAGGCCCTCCCCCCACCAGTCGCCCTCTTCGGCCCGGTTGCCATTCGCCGTGGCGCAACAACACCGGAATAGTGTCTTCACGATTAAACGTGGCGTAAATTTCCCGCCTTCCGTTACGCAGCGCACTCTTGTAAAAATGGCCATCTAACTTGATGAACTGCTCTCCCCCCGCCGATTGCCAAACGTGTTGCTCAAGCAAGTGTAAACCGCGTTTATCCAGAGCAGGTATACGGTAAGGACGTAGTGCCGGATCGCCAAACGCCTTACGCCGACGCTGCTGCCAACGGCCATGTTGCCCTGCGGCCACGCCATCGGTCAGCGCCGCTAAGGCGTCAATGAAATCCCAGGCCGCCTGCTCTTTATTTCCCGCGTGCCAGGACTTAATCCCCAGAGAGGTATGGATACCCACCCGAATCAGTGTCACGGGAATCGCCACTGCGGCTGGCATAAACGGAACAACTAAACTGAACAGGGCTGAGGAGGTCACCTTGAGAAGATGTTGTGTAGACGCCTTATCAGCCTGTTGCGTGGTGGTGGCCACTTTGGCAACATCCTCCAGCGCCTGCGTCACGACCTGTTGCCAGTGAGTCTGAATAAAATCACTGCTGATTAACTCGCGATGCAGGTTTATCTTTGCCGGGCCACGAAAAGGGAATGCGGTTTCGAGCGTCTGTTTTCCACGGATCCCCACCCGTTGATAGAAATACATTTTCATCGCTGGCTGGCGCAGCATCTGGCGAAACAGGTTTGCAGCATGGGTGGACTCGCGAAACAGCCGCCCATCAGGTGCGCCAGGCAAATAGACCACAACATGTTGAGGGTGTGCAGGGTCTGTGTCGCTAAAGGTGAACGCCCCCGGCACCAGGTGCTCACCTATTTTTAGTGCATGCACCTGCACCTGATGGCGGTTAATAGTCGATCGTGTAGTCGGATCTGGGTGATCTAACACGGCCTGAACCCAATTTACCCCCTTTGCGCTGGCAGGAAGAAAGTCACCGTTAATGCTGGCCGTCAGTGCCTCTACCCGCATTTGCGCCAGCGTCAGACGCTGGAACCTGTCCTGGATATGTTTGCCTTCCGCCGAATCCGCCAGCAGATGACGAATTTGACGCGTATAGTGCGTGCCGATATCCGCCTCTCGTACCAACGCCGTCAATTGATCCGCCGTTAATGAGGTGCCTCTGACCTTACTGAACTGATTCCAGGCACGCAGCCAACCAATGTTTTCCAGACTCCACTCCGTCAGGCTACGCCAGTCCGGTTCCAGTCGGGTGCGTTCACCATTGTAGGTGTAGCCCCCCACTGGTGATGCCGCCTCCTGAATTAACTGAGGCAAATTAAGCTGAATGCCATCGGGATCGATAGAGGCGTTATAGCGTTGTTTTGCCACGGTCTTGAGGCGTTCCGCCGCGAAGCGTTCAATCTTCTCTACGCTCTGCGTTTCTGGCCAATTGGTCGTGGTAGCTTCGAGGCGGCAAGTTTTTAAACGTTGTACCGCTGCTAACCAGGCCATGCGCACGCCGGGCCGTTCATGTTGCTCCCGCTGGTGCAGCCATGTATCCAGCCTGATGCGTGCTTGCAACTCGCTATTTGCATCGGCAATCGCCGTAAAATCAAGCCAGTCGCGCAGGTCGTCACTGTTGTTGAGATCGCGTATAAAGCGCCTCAGCGAAGCCCCTTCAGCCAGGGCTTCTACCCCGTCTTCCACTGCCTGGCGTACCTGCACCTGCTGCCATTCCCGTATCGCCGCCACCCGGTGTTTGAAAGGATCGTCTTTTAGGGTAAGCAGTGCTGCATGAGGTTGTGCAAGTTGGGGGATCGCCCTGAGATCGTCAAATGTCTGAAGTGCTTGCCCTGGCCGCCACAGGATGGCATACCCAGCCTGCTTCTTCGGTAAGTGCTCAGTAATGATGTAAGCGGGGATGTTGTCATCTGGGTCGGCGTAGAGGATAAACCAGCCTCTGGCGGCAGCGCGATATTCAACCACCTCACGCAACAGCGTCTGTCCGATTTCAGACAGCGAGCCATCCTGAATCCGCTGCTGAAGCTCAAGGCTTAGCTGGTTGCACAAAATTTTTTCCAGCCAGCTTGCTACAGGCAGCCCCTGGCTAAAACCGGCAGGTTGCTGCCAGAATCGATCCAGCGCGATGTGCATGGCGGCGATAGCCTCCTCTGGATGCCAATTCGCTAGCATCTTCATCAGCCGTGATTTCGCCTCAGCGCTGTTGAGCGTCTTGATCACGTCCTGCTGTTTGCCCCGTAGCGGCACTATTTCGCCATGTCGGGTCAGACTGGACGGCAGCCTCTGCGCCGCACTCAGCCAGAAAAGGTCGGTCAGCGGCTGTGTCTTGTGATGATAGGGTGTGCTGACCGCCAGTTGTCCGAGTTTCACACTGCCCGCGAGTGACGGAAATACGTCGCTAAACTGCTGTTCCAGACGGTTTAACACTGCCTGTTCTGGCAATGGCAGTGCATGGTTCAGCTGTTCAACCGCACATTGCAGCGGCGTAAACAAGGTGGCCCATGTGGCATTGCTGGGGGAGGTCAGGCTGGATGGCGCAGCCCGGTGGTGCGAACAAGAAAAGGGATCGGCAGTGGGCTCAGTCAGGCTTTGGGGAGTGCTCTGCGCTTTCCCGTCATCAATCCGTGATAAGACAGGAAGAGAAAACTGTTGGATATGCATAGAAATCGCCTCGTTGAAGAAGTTGAATAACTCTCATCAGTTCTTCATTGAGGCGATAAGTTGTCCGCGTCATCACGGCGGACAGAGGAAAATTAGATTTGGAAATCGATGGCCGGTTCATCTTCCGTCTGGTAAGAGAGCGCCTGGCGCTTAATCTCTTCCAGTGACAGATTTGCATTGCACAGCTCAAGGAATTGCCAGACATAGTTGCGTTGCAACTGGCCGCGCTTTAATCCCAGCCAGACGGTGCTGGGATCGAACAAGTGCTGCGCATCAATTCGCACCAGTTCATCGTTTTGGCTGGTTTCACAGGCCTGATCGGCCAGTATTCCCACCCCTAAGCCCAGTTGCACATAGGTTTTCACCACGTCGGAGTCCTGCGCACTCAGTACCACGTCCGCTTTTAATCCCGCCGCCTGGAAAGCACGGTCAACGCGTGAGCGTCCGGTAATCCCCTGGCGATAGGTGATCAGTGGAAAACGGCTCAGGCTGCTTAAGGTCAGCGGCTGTGCCTGCACCAGTTCATGATCCTTCGGCACTAACAGAGAGTGGTGCCAGCTAAACCACGGGAATGCCGCCAGACTCGGATTATTCACTAACTGCTCACTGGCAATGCCAATATCTGCTTCACCCGCCAACAGCATGGTGACAATTTCCTGTGGCGATCCCTGATTCAACTCAAGCCGTACATTAGGGTAGAGCTGGCGAAACGCTTTGATAATTTTGGGCAGGCTATAACGCGCCTGAGTATGGGTGGTGGCGATGGTCAGGATGCCGCTGGTCTCATTCGTAAAGACATCAGCAAGACGACGCACTTTACCGGCTTCATCCAGAATACGCTCCGCTATGGTGAGCAGCGCTTTGCCTGGCTCGGTCATGCCTAATAAACGTTTGCCGCGACGAATAAAGATCTCAACGCCGAGTTCATCTTCTAAGTCGCGAATATGGCGGCTAACGCCTGACTGGGAAGTAAAGAGCGTATTAGCAACTTCCGTCAGGTTGAACTCGCAGCGCGCTGCCTCGCGTATGATTTTAAGTTGCTGGAAATTCACGCTATTTACCTCGCTTTACGAAACTGTTTCAACTGATGTTAAAAACGAATTCAGATAACAACAAATAATAAAAAAGTCGTTGTTATGCAGAATCAGAATATAGCGAGAATTTCAGCGATGGGCTGGCCCTGCCAGACAACGCAAGCCAGGCCGTTTGCAGTACGGTATGAAGCGACTTCCGCCACCGCAGGGGATGGCGGAGAAACTTACTGAGCCGTTGGGGCTGGCGTGTCAGTATGAGGTTGTAAAATCTGGACATCCACATTCTGGATCTGGTCTAGATCAGGATACTTCGTGGCCATATCCTGCGCCTGCTGACACTCCAGGGTTGGGCGGTCAACTTTACGTAATGTCAGGCCATCGTAGCGCAGCTCGCCATTTTCCACTACCAGCGGCATCACGCGTACCTGACGATTCACATTCACCCACTGGTCATCAAACCGGGTCAGCTTTCCAGGCTTAGCAATGACGCGCATCCACTGTCGGCAGTCCAGCGTGGAACCATCAGCCCCAATGTAGAGTGAGCCGATCGCCTCTGGGCTAACCAGCGCGCTCTGCGCTCCTACTGTTTGCCAGTTACCCTGCAGGTCAGCGGGTGCTGGTGTTTTCACCGCTTCACTGTAATTGTTGAGCTGCGCACAACCGCTTAACGCCAGGGTCGCAATGACAATCCACTTTTTCATTCTCAATTCCTGAAATCGCCTTGATGGCGGCTACGTTATAATTTTTTACCTGCGCAGTGCAAGGTATCTGCATAACCAAGGCAGCAATCCCGTGAATTATCGGGGGGTGAACCTGACAAAACACCCTGGCATGGGTAAACTGTGCGCCTGCTACAGATTCAGGAATCAAGATGAAGACCCCAGAAGCTTATTATGCGCAGGCGCGCGAGATGTTTTTCACTGCCCACCCGGATTTCCAGGCTGCCCTGGATGCGCTGAGTGCTGATGATGCCACCGCCGCAGGCATGACACTGGAAGCCCTGCGCGCCTGGCACGCCGAACGTATTTATGCCGCCTTCCTGCGCCAGAAAAAGCTGGATGGCATGATTTTCTCTATTCAGTTAGCTGAGCCAGACAAAGCGGTTGCCGCCGATGCCATTGAGGCGTACCTCAAAAGCCACGCGGCGTCGCTGGGTATGAGTTGGGAAGAGTTCTGTATAAAAAACGAACTCTGATCGGTGTAACCCGAAAAAAGTTGCACAAAATCACGTTCAAAGTTGTACAAGGAGGTAAAACTTGTATAAGTTTAATCAACGACGTCAGTCGTGATTGTCCTTGAACGAAGAGTGCGCTTGCACTGCCTCTGGAGGTATCACTGGATTTCTACCTCCAGAGGCTATTTTTTCCCCCGGTTAACACAGACACACCGCCTCCTTTTCGCTTAAACCTTCACTTACCAGACTCTGACGGCGACCAACCTGCTGTTTTTTCGCTGTTTCAGCCCCTGCTGTTGTTGATACTGTTTTTATTTACAGTAAAATAGCGGCAATTTTATCGGTATGGACGGCAAAAGCATGTTTGTGGAACTGATTTACGATAAGCGCAATGTGGCAGGCCTGCCAGGTGCGCGCGAAATGATCCAGCAAGAGTTGGAAAAAAGAGTGCAGCGCGTTTTTCCAGATATTGAAGCACGCGTTAAGCCGATGGAGCGTAATGCCATCGAAACTGACATGAGCAAGAATGATAAAGCCACACTGGCGCGGATTATTGAAGAGATGTTCGAAGAAGCGGAGATGTGGTTGGTGGCCGAGTAACGCTCAGCCACCGCGCAGTAAACAGATAACAGCGGGCCTTATTTTTCCTGCTCGCTGTGATTTATCGCAATTTCAATGTCCTGAATCACCGTATTAAACTCATCCAGCAGCTTACCTTGCTGTTCAATTAAGGTCTCAAAACGGGGTGCGAAGGTTTTGTCTTTGTATTCACCGGCATCAAATGCCAGCCAGGCAGACGATAGCTTTTCAGTGTTGGTTTGCGCATAGTGCTGCATCTCTTTCACTTGCGAAGTGACATCGCGCAGATAATCCGTTTTGCTCTTCACCTGTTCTGATTGACTCATATTTTCTGCCCCTTTATTTCTCTTTGAAATGATAAAAGTATCGTTTTCATGCTTAAAGGTAGCGGATATAGCCAAGCTTTCCTTAGGAATAGTCGCAAGTGTGCTTGTAGCATGCGCGATGCTCTGGCATGACGCCTTTGGCACATCTGCCCCCCTTCCCGGCAAAGCGGTCAGGTTTCTACGCAGGAGCACGCTTTAAGTATGTTGTAATTAACAGCACATTAAACACAAAAAAGGGGACGTAAAGTCCCCGTAATGCAACGCGATGGAAAGAAACACATTCAGAGATATTTCCGTGCCAGTGCCAGTAAATCACCTTTAGATCCCAGCCCCAGCAGGCTGATGCCATGCTCGACGAAATGGTAGGCGGCGACGAAATCCTGTACCCCACTGGTGACGGCATCAAGGCCTTGCGGTAATCCAGCCAGCCCGCTCACTAATGCTGTGGCGGTGGTATCCGCTGCGGTGTCGGAAGCGACATTAACCGCGCTGGCAGCCGTAGCGCTATCACCTGCAGCAGTGCCAGCATCAGGCGCATCGCCGCTGTCGTCCACTACCGATGCCGCCGAGGTTCTGCTGCTGTCGCCTGCGGGTTGTTGCACCGCAGTGGTGGTCTGTGAAGCGGCGGCGGCAACATCACTCGCCTCACCAGTATTTGTCGCTGAAAAAACCGCTTCTGGTGTGGTATCGCTGATATCAGTCATAACGTATTCCTTCTTCAGATTTAGTTAAGGTGAAGGGAATGCTAAGTCAGAGAGCCGCATCTCCTCACCGCTTCTACTGCGTTACTGCGACTGCTTCTCTTTCTCTGTCAGGTCATTGCTGACCACCTGCTTAACTTTGTCCGCCGTTTTGCTGGCGGTGTTTTCCGGGAGGGTATCGAGTTTTTTCTGCAACCCCGCCACCTGCTCAGAGAGCAACTCGACTTTATTTTCACGGCGGTTCGAGATTTCCCGGTACTCGCGGCGAATATCGGCCACCCGGTGGTTCGCCGCATTATTGACGTAAAGCGAAATGATGGTGATAACGGTACACAGCAGTGCCAGCGTCATCAGTAATCCACCCAGAATCAGATGGCGTTTGTGTCGTAACCATGGACGGTCAAACCTGATCTCTGCCATTTTCTCGATCCTCTAACGTCGCGATCAGCCGGGTTAGCTCACGGTGCAGCCTGTCACTCTGATCGCTTTCCGTCAGGGAGAGCAGTAGCGCCAATGCGTTTTTCATCAACTTCAAATCGGTTTCACGTCCGGAGATCAGGCGCTGGCTGGCATCATGCCGAATGCGTAAAGCATCATTTTCCTGACGTAAAAGTGCCTGCTCCTCTTTCAACATCATGACTTGCTCTTTATAACTGGTGATAATCTCTCCTCCAGCACGATTGCTGGTGACAATGGCCGCAATACCTGCCATTAAGGGTTTCCAGAACAGGGCAGCGGCACTGCCCCCCATGACTAAAGCGCCGATACTGGTTATCAGGCTACTTTCCATGCCCCACCTCTCTCGCTTGCAAGGTGTATGGACCGAAACAAAGACAGAAAAATCTGTCCGGTGCTGAGTCAAATTTAAGTTATCTTTAATTTGACTTAAGATTACTTAAGTAAATCTTTCAGGAGTTGTCAAGTGATGAAAAAAGAAACGATTGGCGATCGCATCAGGTTGCGCCGCAAATCGCTGCAACTCACACAGAAAGCACTGGCGGCACAGTTGGCGGTGTCACACGTGGCGGTGTCACAGTGGGAGAAAGAGGAGACGCAGCCGCGAGGTGAGAATCTGCTGCGGCTGGCGGAAGTGTTGAGCTGTGCCCCTGCCTGGCTGATTGATGGTGAGGGTCAGGTATTTGTTTTTCCCTCCACCGAGACAGGCCAGCAGATACCGCTGCTGGCGCGGACAGCACTGGATAACTGGTTAGTCACCGGCCTGGTGAGTGGCGATGAGACATCCGTCTCTGTCGATACCGCATTGTCTGCGGGCAGCTTTGCCCTGCGACTGGAAGAAAACGCGATGCAGCCAGCGTGCCAGTGCGGCGATGTGCTGCTGTTCGATCCCGAGGTCCTGCCCCAGCCAGGAAATTATGTGTTGGCAAAGCATCCCGAGCACGGGTATCTCCTGCGCGTCTGGCGTCCCCGCCAGACGGAACAGGGCGAGCACTATTTCGAACTGGCCGCGCTGAACCCCGATTACCCGCTGCTGCGCTCCACCCAGCATGCGTTGCAGGTGGTGGCAACGCTGGTGGAAATGCGGCGGCGTTTTTAAGTAAAAGCGGAAACCTGAGTTTCGATGTAAAACGTGCTAAACCATCCTGAGTTGAATGTTCGCGTGTGTTTTTCTGACGGCGTGACTTTATTCATCCGTGAGGCATAAAAAACCCACTCTATCGTGGGTTAGATATTCAGCATGCGGAATGCTCTTGCCTGTTGAGTCCATTGAGCAACTTGCGATTTATCTTCTATCAGTTTGTGAGCATTATCTCGGCAATAGTCTATGACATAAAAATGATGATCATCATCACGGTCTCTAAAGTAAGAGTAGACAACGTAGCTATCACTGGTAGAAGCCCACTGCACCAGCAGCCCGTCTTCATCTTCCCAGCAACAACCCTCCTGCCAGACATGTACATGATGAAGTTCTTCGCTTCTTGCCTCTACAGGTCTTTCCATCAGCTTATCTCTGCCGATGGTCTCTAAGTGGGCGGGATATTCAAGCTGAACATGAATAGCAGGAGCAGGAATATCATTAAAATTAATGCATTCCTGCTTATATTGTTCAAATTCCAAAATGGGTAGTTCAGCTAAAGGAAACTCCGAAATAACATCAGATAACACTTGCGATCGACTTATTTTGAATCCCATAGATGTCGCTTTTCTTCCATTTTGTCCGCGAGAAGTGAAGAGGCTTCAGCCAGCTTAGCCTTGAACTCATCGGAGCGACGTACAGTTCTACGCGGCTTCTGTGTTGAAGGATTATCACGCTTTTCAGTCATAATTTACGCCTTATCACCAACAGTGATTTTCCGCTCATTATATAAGCGCCGCCGGTTGCCTTCAACCCAGGGTTACTTATTAAGTGGAGGAAGACCTACACCTGCATGGACATGATTTCAGTATAAGCCTGCGCCAGCTTATTGCGCACCTGCACGCCCATCTGCATCTCCACTGACGATTTTTGCAGATCGACCATCACATCATTCAGCGCCACGCCGGGTTTACCTAGCTCAAAGTCCTGGGCCTGGGTTTTGGCGGTGTTTTGCGTATCGCTGATTTTATCCAGTGCGGCTTTCATGGTGGCGGAGAAATCTAACGGGCTGGACGCGTCGCTGGCACGGTTGTCGGCTTGCAGTGCCGTGAGATGCAGTTGTTGTAAAACGCCGTCAATCGCCTGGATAGTCATGAGAATACCTTAATGAGGAGGTCAAGTTGGCGAAAAGGTAGCACAGCGGACAGGTGGCAAAGGCGCTAAATAACCGCAAAAAACCCGGCTTATTCAGCCATCAAATTTCCCGATTCAGAAAATAATGCCCATAACAGGAATTGAATTTACCCAAAGCAGTGTCAGGGAGTCCCTTTTGTCACCACAACCCACCCGGTCAATGATGTCAGGCAGGAATCGTTCATGAATGCGAGTGTAACCGCAACCCAGGATAAAGCCGCCAAGGGCATCAGCGAGATCCTCGCTCGCCTGCGCGCCAATCCACGTATCCCCCTTATAATCGCAGCCGCCGCAGCCATTGCGGTGATTTTTGCACTGGTGCTCTGGGCGAAAGCCCCCGACTATCGTGTGTTGTTTAGCAATCTGAGCAATGAAGATGGCGGTGCCATCGTCACCCAACTGACGCAGATGAACGTGCCATACCATTTCGAAGAGAATGGTGGCGCGTTAATGGTCCCTGCCGACAAAGTCTATGAACTCCGTTTACGTCTCGCGCAACAGGGCCTGCCTAAAGGCGGATCCGTAGGCTTCGAGCTGCTGGATAAAGAGAAGTTTGGTATTAGCCAGTTCAGCGAACAGGTCAACTACCAACGCGCTCTGGAAGGGGAACTGGCGCGTACCATCAGCACCCTGGGCCCGGTAAAAGATGCCCGCGTCCACCTGGCGATGCCAAAACCTTCGCTGTTTGTGCGTGAGCAAAAAGCACCTTCAGCCTCTGTAACCTTAACGCTGCAACCGGGACGCGCATTAGATGAAGGCCAGATTCAGGCCATTGTGCACATCGTCTCCAGCAGCGTGCCAGGGCTACCGCCCGGCAATGTGACGGTGGTGGATCAGGCGGGACATCTGCTGACCCATGCAGACAGCGGTGGCCGCGATCTTAACGACAGCCAGTTGAAATTTACTTCCGAAGTTGAAGCCCGTTACCAGCAGCGTATTGAAGCCATTCTGAACCCGATTGTGGGTCAGGGTAATGTCCACGCTCAGGTCACTGCTCAGCTCAACTTCGATACCAGTGAACAAACCATCGAAAACTACCAGCCGAACGCCAATCCGGCCAACAGCGCGGTGCGCTCACGCCAAACCAGCACCAGCGAGCAGAATGGTTCGCCTTACCCTGGTGGTGTACCTGGTGCGTTGTCGAATGAACCGGCACCGGCTAACACCGCGCCAGTCACCAATCCTCCTGCACAAAACGGCGCGGCCGCGAATAACGGCACCACCACCAGCACTGCGAAAAGCAGTGGCCCAAGCAGCTCGCGCCGCGATGATACGGTGAACTACGAGCTGGATCGCACCATCCGTCATACCCGTCTCAACACTGGTGATGTACAGCGTCTGTCTGTCGCGGTGGTGGTGAATTACCGCCTGGACGATAAAGGCAAAGAGGTGGCACTCAGCGACCAGCAGATCAAGCAGATTGAAGACCTGACGCGTGAAGCAATGGGGTATTCAAAGGATCGTGGTGACAGCCTCAACGTGGTGAACTCTCAGTTCAATCTGACCGATACCAGCGGTGGCGAACTGCCGTTCTGGAAACAGCAAGCCTTCTTCGATCAGTTAATGAGCGCAGGTCGCTGGTTACTGGTGGCGTTGGTGGCCTTCATTCTCTATCGCAAGCTGGTGCGTCCGCAGCTGATGCGTAAACAGGAGGCGGAAAAAGCCGCCGCCGAAGCCGTGGCCCAGCAGGCAGCCGCCGAAGAAGAGGGTGATGCCTACAGCGTACAGCTCAGCGGAGAGGAGCTGGATCAGGAACGCAAATCCAATAGTCGCATGAACGCCGAGGTCATGAGCCAGCGCATCCGCGATATGTCTGAAAACGATCCACGCGTAGTTGCGCTGGTGATCCGTGAATGGATGAGTACCGAACTATGAGCCTGACCGGAACTGAAAAAAGCGCCATCCTGATGATGACCATCGGCGAGGAGCGTGCGGCTGAAGTGTTTAAACACCTGAGCCAACGCGAAGTTCAACATCTGAGTGCCGCCATGGCGAATATGCGCCAGGTATCACACAAGGTGTTGACGGAAGTCCTCCGTCAGTTTGAGGTGGATTCCGAGCAGTTCGCCGCACTGAGCCTGAATAACAATGAGTATCTCCGTGCGGTGCTGGTGAAGGCGCTCGGCGAGGAGCGCGCCGCCAGCCTGCTGGAGGATATTCTCGAAACCCGCGAAACCACCAGCGGCATGGAGACGCTGAACTTTATGGAGCCGCAGGCAGCGGCAGACCTGATCCGCGATGAGCATCCGCAGATTATCGCCACCATTATGGTGCACCTGAAACGCAGTCAGGCGGCCGATATTCTGGCGCTGTTTGATGAGCGCCTGCGCCATGACGTCATGCTGCGTATTGCCACCTTCGGCGGCGTACAGCCAGCCGCACTGGCGGAACTGACTGAGGTGCTCAACAACCTACTGGATGGCCAGAACCTCAAGCGTGCCAAGATGGGCGGCGTGAGAACCGCAGCGGAAATCATCAACCTGATGAAAACGCAGCAGGAAGAGGCGGTTATCGAAGCGGTACGCACCTTCGATGGCGAGTTGGCACAGAAGATCATCGACGAAATGTTCCTGTTCGAAAACCTGGTGGAAGTGGACGACCGCAGCATCCAGCGTCTGTTGCAGGAAGTGGAATCCGAGCAGTTGCTGGTGGCGTTGAAAGGTGCCGAACAGCCGCTGCGCGAGAAGTTCCTCAAAAATATGTCGGCGCGTGCGGCTGACATCCTGCGTGACGACCTCGCGAACCGTGGTCCGGTGCGCATGTCTGCGGTGGAAAATGAGCAGAAAGCCATTCTGTTGGTGGTACGTCGCCTGGCGGAAGCCGGTGAGATGGTGATTGGTGGCGGCGAGGAAACCTATGTCTGATGCCTTCTCGTCTCACCCCTGGCAGCTGTGGCAACCGGAAGATCTGGCGCAACCGATCGAACCCGAACCTGAGTTGCTGCCGGAAACCCTGGAAGACGTAGTCGACGAAGCCGCCAATGAGCAGCAGCAGTTGGAACGCTTACAGGCCACGATGCGCCAGCAGGCACACGATCAGGGCTATCGCGAGGGCCACCAGTTAGGGGTCAGCGAGGGCCAGAAAGCCGGTTATGACGCCGGTTTTCAACAGGGCTTAACGGAAGCCCAACAGCAGCAAGCCCCGATCCAGGCGCGTATGCAGCAGTTGGTCACCGAGTTCCAGCACAGCCTGGAGGCGCTGGACAGTGTGATTGCCGCACGTTTAATGCAGCTGGCACTGGAAGCAGCCCGCACGGTAATTGGCCAGTCCACCAGCGTGGATGGCAGTGCCTTACTGCGCCAGATCCAGGGCCTGATTCAACAGGAGCCGATGTTTAGCGGTAAGCCACAACTGCGCGTCCACCCGGATGATTTACAACAGGTCGAACAGACACTTGGGGCAACCCTGGATCTGCACGGCTGGCGGTTACTTGCCGACAGCACGCTGCATCCGGGCGGTTGCAAGCTCAGCGCGGAAGATGGCGATCTGGATGCCAGTGTGGCGACCCGCTGGCAGGAACTGTGCCGTCTTGCGGCACCGGGAGAATTGTAATGACGTCACGTCTTACACGCTGGCTGGGATCGTTGGACACCTTTGAAAACCGTATCGCACTGGTGCAACCGGTACGCCGCTATGGCCGCCTGGTGCGGGCCACCGGGCTGGTGCTGGAAGTGACAGGCTTACAGTTACCGCTGGGGGCCACCTGCGTGATCGAACGTCACGACGGCAAACAGATGGATGAAGTGGAAGCCGAAGTGGTGGGCTTCAACGGACAGAAACTGTTTTTGATGCCGCTGGAAGAGGTGGATGGCATCTTGCCGGGAGCTCGCGTTTATGCGCGCTTCAACGGCGATAATCCTCATGGCGGCAAACAGTTGCCCCTTGGCCCTGCCCTGCTGGGCCGGGTACTGGATGGCAGCGCCCGCCCGCTGGACGGTCTTCCCGCACCGGATACCGGCTACCGTGCCCCGCTCTCTACCGCGCCGTTTAACCCATTGCAGCGCACGCCCATCACGGAAGTGTTAGATACCGGCGTGCGGGCCATCAATGCCCTACTGACCGTGGGTCGTGGTCAACGCATGGGCCTGTTTGCCGGTTCTGGCGTGGGCAAAAGTGTCCTGTTAGGCATGATGGCGCGCTACACCCAGGCCGATGTGATTGTCGTCGGCCTGATTGGCGAACGTGGCCGTGAGGTCAAAGATTTTATCGAGAACATTCTCGGTAGCGAGGGCCGTGCTCGCTCGGTGGTGATTGCCGCGCCAGCCGATGTGTCACCGCTCCTGCGTATGCAGGGTGCGGCCTACGCCACGCGTATTGCGGAAGATTTCCGCGATCGCGGGCAGCACGTACTGCTGATCATGGACTCCCTGACCCGCTATGCCATGGCACAGCGTGAGATTGCGTTAGCCATCGGCGAACCCCCGGCCACCAAGGGCTACCCCCCTTCTGTCTTTGCCAAACTGCCCGCACTGGTAGAGCGTGCCGGGAATGGCACCCACGGCGGAGGCTCAATTACCGCTTTTTATACCGTGTTGACCGAAGGCGACGACCAGCAAGACCCCATTGCCGACTCCGCCCGCGCCATTCTGGATGGACATGTGGTTCTGTCACGCCGTCTGGCTGAAGCTGGACACTATCCGGCGATTGATATTGAAGCCTCAATTAGCCGAGCCATGACCGCGCTGATTGATGAAAGCCATTATGCGCGGGTGCGCCAGTTTAAACAGATGCTCTCTAGCTATCAGCGCAACCGCGATTTAGTCAGCGTAGGTGCCTACGCTGCTGGCAGCGATCCCCTGCTGGATCGTGCCATTAAACTCTACCCGGAAATGGAAGCCTTTCTGCAACAGGGCATCTTTGAGCGTAGTGAGTACAACAATGCCTGCCTGCACTTACAGGCACTGTTTGGTTGAGTTGTTGTGACTAACCGGAGGCCAGACTGATGAGAAATGGCTCTGCCATTGAGACACTGCGCGATCTTGCTGAGAAGGATCTGGACAAGGCGATGATCCATTTAGGGGATATGCGTCGCGCACAACAGCAGGCTGATGAACAGTTACTGATGTTGCTGGAGTACCAGGATGAATACCGTAACAAGTTGAATCAGGACATGAGCGGCGGCATTGCCGCCAATCGCTGGTCCAACTACCACCAGTTTATCGCCACGCTGGAAAAAGCCATTGAACAGCATCGCGCACAGTTAACCCACTGGAATCAACGTATGGAGCAGGCCCTTGTCAGTTGGCGTGAGAAAAAGCGCCGCCTGAATGCCTACCAGACTTTACAGACCCGTGCCGCCGAGACGGCCTTACAACAAGAAAACCGGCTCGATCAGAAACGGATGGATGAATACGCCCAACGGGCCGCTTTGAGGAAAAGTGATTGATAACGCTACCAAAAATTGCCATCACTAAGGCCGATATCAACCTGGCAGACACCAGCGACAGTAGCGACGCGCAGAGCGGTGTGGCCGCGCTCCCCACGGATTTTGTCACTCAGCTAGGTAACCGCTTGCTAAGCCTGGTGAAACAGCAAGGCGCTTCTGCGCAATCGACTGATAGTGATGATAAAAACAGCGATAACGCCTCTCCGGCTACGCAGTTAAACGCGTTGATTGGCGCGTTGCAGGACCCACAGACCCTAAGTGCACTGTTAAACCGGGAAAATATTAAAGACACGGCGAAATCCGCCGATGATACAGATAATTCTGAATCGTCAGGGTTGAGTGCCAGTGAGATGCAGAGTGTGCAGGCGCTGATGGCGATGTTGCCTGGCACAGCAGCCACCCCAGTAGAGACGCGCGCAACAGAAGCTAGCGCAATCGTCACGTCGGGCGCTTCACCTCTGGTGAGCAAGCTGGTGCAAAGCGAACAGCAGCAAACCGCGAAAGAGCGCGGTGTAAGTCAGGAGACGGCTGCCACCTCGCTGAGTGTAAAAAGCAGCGTCAGCCCGGATGACACCAGCAGTACACCGGTGCGCAATGACGCAGTCAGCACGCTGACACCGACACAGAATAAAGATTTTCAGCAGACGCTGAATAGCCTGGTGACTCAGAGCAGCAACGGCAATCAGGCCGTGAAAAGCAGTGACAGCAGTAATGATAGTCAGAGTACGGCAGTCACCTTTAGTGCGACCAACGTAGTGAGCCAGCCGCTGGCCGCAGCCAGCAATAATACGCCAGCCACACCGACGTTAAATGCACAGCTAGGCAGCAATGAGTGGCAGCAAGCGCTGAGCCAACAGGTGGTGATGTACAGCCGTAATGGGCAACAGAATGCAGAGCTACGTCTGCACCCGGAAGATCTGGGTTCGATTCAGATCAGCCTGAAACTGGAAAACGATCAGGCACAGTTAACTATGGTTTCCAGTCACAGCCACGTCAGGGCCGCGCTGGAAGCCGCTCTGCCGCAATTGCGCACGGCGTTAGCGGAGAGTGGTATCAACCTGGGGCAGAGCCAGGTCAGCAGTGACAGCTTCTCGCAAGGCCAGGGTTCCCCGCAGCATCAGGAGGCCCGCCGCGATGGACAGCACGGCAGCTTCTCTCTGGCTCAGGAAAATGATAGTGCGACAGCGCCGATCGCCGTTCCTGCCTCACTTCAGGCGATGGTTACCGGGACAGGTGCTGTTGATATCTTTGCCTGACAGCGACAAACGCTGAAGGTAAGCGTAAAACCCGTGTCTTTTCTTGCCATTGTTTGACTTAAGACACGGGATAATCTGTCCAGGCGAGCCGAAAAGCCCGCCCATAATTCACAGGAAGTAACTGCAAAAATGTCTGATAACGCGAAAGCTAAAGGCCGCAAACGTTCAATTTTAGTGCCGGTGTTACTGTTCGTCACCCTGGCCGCTTGCAGCGTAGCAGGCTATGCAGTCTGGCGAATGATGAATAAACCCGAGGGCGAAAAGTCGGCTGCTGCGAAAGTAGAACCGCCGGCCGCGCCGGTCTTTTTTGCACTTGATACATTTACGGTTAACCTGGTCAATCCCGATAACGATCCGGACCGCGTCCTGTATGTAGGCTTTACCCTGCGTCTACCGGATGAGGACACCCGTCGTCGGCTGAATGACTATCTGCCCGAGGTGCGCAGCCGTTTGCTGCTGCTGCTTTCGCGCCAGAGTGCTGGTGCGCTGGCAACAGAGCAAGGAAAACAGGCATTGGTTGAACAGATCAAGCAGGTGCTGGCCCCCCCTCTGGTAACAGGTCAACCTCCGCAGGCGGTAAACGACGTACTGTTTACGGCCTTCATTTTAAGGTGAGTCAATGGGCGATAGTATTCTCTCCCAGGCAGAGATTGACGCGTTGCTCAATGGCGACAGCGACAGCGCGGAAGTTGAAAAGAGTCAAAGTGG
Organism: Candidatus Pantoea multigeneris; assembly: GCF_011752615.1. NCBI lineage: Bacteria > Pseudomonadati > Pseudomonadota > Gammaproteobacteria > Enterobacterales > Erwiniaceae > Pantoea > Candidatus Pantoea multigeneris. The sequence continues at coordinate 82,566 of NZ_VWXF01000003.1, read as the reverse complement.
TCCCGAGGGCGATATCCGCCCTTACGATCCTAATACCCAGCGCCGTGTGGTGCGTGAACGCTTACAGGCGCTGGAGATTATTAATGAACGTTTTGCCCGACAGTTCCGTATGGCGCTGTTTAACCTGCTACGTCGCAGTCCGGACATCAGCGTTGGTGCAATTAAAATTCAGCCTTATCATGAATTTGCCCGCAATTTGCCGGTACCAACCAACCTGAACTTGATCCATCTGAACCCGCTGCGTGGCACCGCTCTGGTGGTGTTTTCCCCAAGCCTGGTGTTTATCGCGGTGGACAACCTGTTTGGTGGCGATGGTCGCTTCCCCACCAAAGTTGAGGGGCGTGAGTTTACGCACACTGAACAGCGAGTCATTCGCCGCATGTTGAAGCTGGCACTGGAAACCTACAGCGAGGCCTGGAAAGCCATCTACCCGCTGGAAGTGGAATATGTGCGTTCAGAGATGCAGGTCAAATTCACCAATATCACCACATCGCCGAACGATATTGTGGTGAATACCCCGTTCCAGGTTGAGATCGGTAATCTGGTGGGTGAATTCAATATCTGTATTCCCTTCTCAATGATTGAACCGCTGCGTGAGCTGCTGGTCAATCCGCCGCTGGAGAACTCCCGTCAGGAGGATAACCACTGGCGCGAAAATCTGGTGAAGCAGGTGCAGCACTCCGAACTGGAGCTGATTGCCCACTTTGCCGATATTGCGCTCCGCCTGTCGCGCATTTTGCAGCTAAAACCGGGCGATGTTCTGCCCATCGATAAACCGGATCGCATTATCGCCCACGTCGATGGCGTACCGGTACTGACCAGTCAATACGGCACCCTGAACGGCCAGTATGCGCTGCGTGTTGAGCACTTGATAAACCCGATTTTGAATTCGCTGAATGAGGAACAGCCCGATGAGTGAGACTAACAAACCGTCCGAGGACGCCATCTCTGCGGACGATCTGTGGGCTGAAGCCATGAACGAGCAGGCGGCAACCGCACCTGCGGCATCACGCGATGGCGTGTTTAAATCGTTTGAGAGCAACGATCTTGCCAGCTCATTCCAGGATATCGATTTAATTATGGATATTCCGGTCAAGCTGACCGTGGAGTTGGGGCGCACCAAAATGACCATCAAAGAGCTGCTGCGATTAACGCAAGGTTCGGTGGTGGCGTTGGATGGATTAGCCGGTGAACCGCTGGATATTCTGATCAACGGCTATCTGATCGCCCAGGGCGAAGTGGTGGTGGTCAATGATAAATACGGCGTGCGCATTACCGACATTATCACGCCATCTGAACGTATGCGTCGCCTGAGTCGTTAAGATGAATCCACAATCACCCCTGCTCCATGCGACCAGTCACACAGAGCCCGTGGTTTCTACCGCCTCTGTTTTGATGCAAATCGTCGGTGTTCTGGCGTTTATCATTTTACTGATTCTCGCCTGCGCCTGGCTGGCACGCCGTTCAGGGCTGGCAACCCCTAAGGCGAGTAGCCACAGCCTGAAGCTGGCTGGCAGTTTGCAGGTGGGTCAACGTGAGCGGGTGGTGATTGTCGAAACCGCAGATGCCCGCTTAGTGCTGGGGGTGACTGCGCAGCAGATCGCCCTGCTACATACGCTTCCCCCCGCAGAACCGGGCACCGATGCGGCTGCAACCAGCGCCACGCCGGATTTCCGTCAACTGCTGCAAACGTTTAAACGTCGTGGAAAAAAATCCTGATGCGCCGATTTTCACTTCTTCTGCCCCTGCTGTTTCTGCTGCCGGGAGCCGCGCAGGCTGAATTGCCAGGTTTGCTCAGCCATCCGCTGCCTGGCGGCGGCCAGAGTTGGTCACTGCCCGTTCAGACCCTGGTCTTTATTACCTCACTGACCTTTATTCCTGCCGCACTGCTGATGATGACCAGCTTCACCCGCATCATTATTGTCTTCGGCCTGCTGCGCAATGCGTTGGGTACCACGTCAGCCCCACCCAACCAGGTTTTGCTGGGATTAGCGCTGTTTTTAACCTTTTTTATTATGGCGCCCACCTTCGATAAGATTTATCAGGATGCCTACCTGCCCTTTAGTCAGGATAAAATTGCCATGGATGTCGCCCTGGACAAAGGCGCACAACCGCTGCGTGAGTTCATGTTGCGCCAGACACGCGAGGCCGATTTGGCCCTGTTTGCCCGTTTAGCCAATACCCCGCCGATTCAGGGCCCGGAAGCGGTGCCAATGCGCATCTTGCTCCCCGCCTATGTGACCAGCGAGCTGAAAACCGCCTTTCAAATCGGGTTTACCGTGTTTATTCCCTTCCTGATTATCGACATGGTGGTTGCCAGCGTGCTGATGGCGCTGGGCATGATGATGGTGCCCCCTGCCACTATCTCACTGCCGTTTAAGCTGATGCTGTTTGTGCTGGTGGATGGCTGGCAACTGCTGATCAGCTCACTGGCGCAAAGTTTTTACTCTTAATCGCACAAGGCAGAACAAGATGACACCCGAATCGGTGATGATGATGGGGCAAGAAGCCATGAAGCTGGCCCTGATGCTGGCCGCCCCCTGCTTACTGGCGGCACTGGTCAGCGGTTTGACCATTAGCCTGCTCCAGGCGGCGACCCAAATTAACGAACAGACGCTGTCGTTTATCCCCAAAATCCTCGCCGTCGCGGCCACGGGGGTCATTGCAGGACCGTGGATGCTGGGCCTGCTGCTGGATTATATGCGCAATTTGTTTACCAACCTGCCCTATATCATTGGCTGATGGTCACTTTAGACAGCGCCCAACTGGTACATTGGGTCAGCCAGTTTTTCTGGCCTCTTGCACGTATTCTGGCCCTGTTTGCCACGGCACCGTTATTCAGCGAAAAGAACATCAGTAATCGCGTGAAAATCGGCCTCGCAGTGATGGTTACCTGGTTACTGGCTCCGCTGCTCCCGGCGGTCAACACCACGCTGTTCTCTGCGGCTGGCTTCTGGGTGTTATTACAGCAAATTCTCATCGGGGTAGGCCTCGGCTGGACCATGCAGTTGGCTTTCGCCACCGTGCGGGCGGCAGGAGAAGTGATCGGCCTGCAAATGGGGCTCTCATTTGCCACCTTCTACGATCCCGGCAGCCGCGCCAGCATGCCGGTGGTGGCCCGACTGCTGGAAATCTTAGCCCTGCTGTTGTTCCTCTCCTTTGATGGGCATCTGTGGTTAATTTCGCTGCTGGCAGACAGTTTTCATATCTTGCCAATAAACGACACGCCCCTGAATGCCTCGGCGTTTATGGCATTAACCCAATCAGCGTCACTTATTTTTCTTAACGGTATGATGCTGGCATTGCCCTTAATCGTCTTACTGCTCACACTCAATCTGGTCCTGGGATTGTTAAACCGCGTTTCACCACAGCTCTCTATTTTCGCCATTGGTTTTCCCGTGACATTAACAGTAGGAATACTGACATTAGGGTTAATGATGCCGTTGCTCGCACCTTTTTGTGAACATATTGTTAGCGAAGTGTTTGATTTAATCGCACGATTCTTGCATCAGCTCGCGAACGGCTAATCATTAGCCGTCTCATCACCTGTTTACGCCCAATAGTTAAGCGTTCAAAATGTATCTGAGCATTTTTTGCACCATTTATAACTGAAAAAAGCTAAGGAAATTCTGATAAGTGCGATTGGGGAGTGAAAATTATTCTTATTAAAACGCGCTTCGCGTATTTTAGGTGTCGTGTTCGGTTAGCTGTAACTGCACATAATTTATGACAATTCCGGTAATAAACTGTTTTTCAGGTAAAAATCGGCCATAAGCGATTTTACTTGTCAGATAAACATTTTTCCGGCATTGTCAACATTCGTTGAAACGTTACACTTTCGAGAAACAAATGCATTTAAGAATTGTCCTATCAGCAACTAACGAGTTATCAGCGATAGTGGCAAGGGTTAAATCACAACGCATCTGTAGTAACACAGCGACCTCGGTTGTAAGGGGGTTGGTGACGTCTCAGCTCAATAATATGCTTAGCAAATTAGTGCATGGAAGTAGACTCCTCTCTTTGAGAATCTCTGTGTAACGATGCCAGGTTATAAAAAAATAAAAAGTATTTTTGAAATCTCTCTCGTACCACAACGTGAAATTCATCGTTGATTTAAACGGATAACAAATTGGTGAGGGTCGCTAACATGCCAACAATTATTATGGATTCATGCAACTACACACGACTGGGGTTGACGGATTATATGTCCTCGAAAGGGGTCAAAAAGAAAAACATATATTCAGTTAACGATATAGAACAGTTACAACAAAAGTGTGCTCAGCTTAAACCTGGTGTGGTCTTTATTAGCGAAGAGTGTTTTATCCATGAGTCTGATTCAAGCGATCGCATCAGGCAGGTAATCATTCAGCATCCTGATACGCTTTTCTTTATTTTTATGGCGATCTCTAATATCCATTTTGAGGAATATCTCTACGTTCGTAAGAACCTGATTATTACATCAAAATCGATGAAGACATCGACACTGGATTCGCTGTTAACCACATATCTACAGAAGAAATTCAACCTTTCTTCACGGATCTCTTCTGGGTTGGATGTTCATCCGCTCACGTTGAGCCAGACAGAATCAAATATGTTGAAAATGTGGATGTCAGGACGCGACACCATTCAAATTTCCGAAGAGATGCAAATTAAGGCAAAAACCGTTTCTTCACATAAAGGTAATATTAAACGCAAAATTAAGACGCACAATAAACAGGTGATTTACCATGTGGTGCGTCTGACCGATAATGTCACCTCCGGTATTTACGTCAATGTAAGACCTTAATCTCTGTTGTCCGGAGCCTGACTCAGGCTCCGGTTCATTTTGCTAGCCAGATCTCATTTCCCCCACTAAGTATTTTCCCGCGCGTGCCGATGCTTTCTCATACCACACTGCCTATGAGAGAGATAACATGCATACCGCTCCGCTTCATCCCCGAACAGATTCCTCCCGTCGCTGGCAAAACCTGCGGATGGTTCCTCTTTTCACTCTTATTTTCACCGGTATTTTACTGCTGTTTGCGCTGTGTATTAGCGTGGCCAGCTATTACCTTCACCAAAGTGATCAGGCCCTGAAAGACGCCACTGAAGAAATTCAGGTGCGTATGGCGATTTCCAACAGTTCCAACCATCTGCGCACGGCTCGTCTGAACGTCATTCAGGCTGGCGCAGCGACACGCATAGGCGAGATGGACGCATTCCGCAAGGATTTGGCCCGTACCCAACAGCGGATTCAGTTGGCGAAAGACGGATTTTCGGCCTATCTCCACCGCCGGGTCAAAACCCCTGCCGATGCTGCACTCGATGCCGACCTCGAAACCCGCTTTAACAACTATGTGCAAAAAGGGTTGCAGCCGATGATCGAGTCGGCCCGTCAGGGGAGCTTTGAGGGGATTGTTTCACAGGAGACGGACGTTACGCGCAAGCTGGATGATGCCTACAACGAAGTCCTGCTCAAGGTGATTCAAATCCGCACGCAGCGCGCAGATCACATTCGTCTTGAGGCAGAGCAGCGTGCACGCACCGGTTTCATCTGTATGGGTGTCGCCTTTGCCCTTGCTCTGGCATTAACGCTGCTCACTTTTGTTTTCTTGCGCCGGGTGATCATTACCCCACTGCGCCATGCGGTTAGCCATATCACCCTGATTGCACAAGGTGATCTCACCTCACCGACGCAGCCACAAGGCCGCAATGAGATTGGTACGCTGTTGACCCATCTGCAAAAGATGCAACATGCACTGGCAACTACGGTCAGCGGCGTGCGTGAAGGGGCGATGGCTATTTATCAAGGCTCGGGTGAAATCAGTGCCGGAAATACAGACCTCTCTTCCCGAACAGAACAGCAGGCGGCCGCGCTGGAGCAGACCGCCGCCAGCATGGAACAACTCACTGCGACCGTGAAACAAAACGCAGAGAATGCCCATCATGCCAGCCAACTGGCGGCCGATGCGTCAGCCAAGGCACAGGATGGTGGCGAGTTGGTTGCCGGGGTCGTCACCACCATGGATAACATCTCCAGCAGCTCGAAAAAAATTGCAGAGATCACTAACGTGATCAACAGCATAGCCTTCCAGACCAACATTTTGGCACTGAATGCCGCCGTTGAAGCGGCCCGTGCGGGTGAGCAGGGGCGCGGTTTTGCCGTGGTCGCCAGTGAAGTCCGTAACCTGGCACAGCGTAGTGCTCAGGCCGCCAAGGAGATCGATGGCCTGATTGCAGAATCCGTCGCGTTGATCAGCGAAGGATCACAACAGGTTGGCAGCGCGGGTGGCACCATGCATGAGATTGTCACCGCCGTGCGCCGCGTGACCGATATCATGGCTGAAATTGCCGCCGCTTCAGATGAACAGAGCCGGGGTATTCAACAGGTGAGTTTAGCGGTGACTGAAATGGATAACGTTACCCAGCAAAATGCTTCGCTGGTTGAGCAGGCTTCTGCCGCTGCCGCCGCGCTGGAAGAGCAAGCGGGTCGTCTGACTCAATCTGTGGCGGCATTCCGCCTGGACAGCCACAGTGGAATCAGCGCCCCTGCCTCCATGCCGGTGGCCGCGATTGCACGGCCCACCCGACTTGCGGCAGTGACATCAGATAACAGCCACTGGGAAACCTTTTGATTCTGGCGGGCGCTCACCCGCCCGTGTTGGCTTTTCACTTTCTTAACATTTCCCGTTGAGACTTTTAGCGCTGTAATTTCTTACACTTCTCTCACTGCACCAACCCCAAAGGCGCAGTCAACCTAAAAGTAACAAGGATTTTTGCCCGCGCAGCGCGGGCTTTTTTTTGTCCCGCGTTTCACACCGTCTCTTACCGCCAGCGAAAACATTCCAGCGCCCATAAAAAAACCCGACACGCTTGGCCGGGTTAAAAAGACACAAAATTTCGTTACACCAGGGAATTCACTAACAGTTCACAAAATGAACTCCCCTGCCTCTCAAGACAAGTCTTGATCTTCATTTGCAGCATAAAATGTGATCAACACTGCAATATCTGGCTACAAGAACACCGCCCTGCTGTGATTTTATCTGCCGTAAACTCAGGTTAAATCCCTCCGCTGACGAGAGCCGTCATAAAAGCGGTCTATACTGTTGAAATCACAGGATCATAGCCATGTAACCGCAAGGAGCTGAGCAATGATTGACCGGCAACACCCCTTGTTGATTGTCACTGACCTGGATGGATCGCTGCTTGACCACCACAGCTACCGCTGGGATGCCGCGCAGCCCTGGCTGGAGCGCTTGCGTCAGCAGTTGATTCCCCTGGTTATCTGTTCCAGTAAAACAGCCGCAGAGATTGTTCCGTTACAGAAGCAGCTCGGGCTGTCAGGCAGTCCGTTTATTGCGGAAAATGGTGCAGTGCTGCAACTGAACAGTGAGCAACGCCTGCAACCCCACAGCGGGTCGCTCAGCTACTCCGCCTTGTGTCAGCAGATCTCCCGCTTGCAGACACAGTTTCACTTCACCCCCTTCCACCAATTGAGTGATGTGGAAGTCAGCGCGGTGAGCGGACTTACTCTGGCCCAGGCGGAACTGGCACGTCAGCGTGAAGCCTCTGAGGTGCTGATCTGGCGCGACAGCGAGGGCGCGTTTGCCGCGTTTCAACAGCAACTGGCCGCACAAAATTTGTCGTTGCTACAAGGCGGGCGTTTCTGGCACATATTGCCAGCCGATTGCAGCAAGCAAGCGGCGCTGGCTCAGCTCCTCACCACGCTCTCTGCGACGGCGGGCGGAAAATTGACCACCATTGGGCTGGGTGATGGCCCCAACGATGCCACGATGTTAGACAGCGTTGACTACGCCGTCGTGATCAAAGGCTACAGTAAACAGCCGGTTGAACTCCATCGCCCGGATAAAGACAACATCTACTTTACTGCGCACTACGGCCCTGAAGGGTGGAGCGAAGGAATGGACTATTTTCTGACGCCAGACACCTAATCCCTGACCGCTAACCAGAAGGATGATGCGATGAGTGACTTTTATCAGAATGGCGTAATCACCAATTTCCATAACCTCACCCACCGCAGCGTATCTTCGCTGGAGAATGATTTGGTGCGCTTCTCGCACAAGCGCAAAATGGGGCTCATCTTGCCCTCGCTGTTTTCCGAACTTGAAGGCCCAGCGCTGGATAAAATCGTGAATGAACTGGCGCAGGTGCCCTATCTGGAAGAGATCGTGATCGGTCTGGATCGTGCCGATCGCGATCAATTTCTTCACGCACGAGAATTCTTTTCCCGCCTGCCACAGCGCCACCGCATTTTGTGGAATGATGGCCCACGTCTGAAGGCACTGGATGCAGAACTGGACAAAGAGGGGCTTTCCCCCAGCCAGCCCGGCAAAGGACGTAACGTCTGGTTCTGTACCGGTTACGTGTTAGCCTCTGACCGTAGCAGCTGCGTGGCGCTGCATGACTGCGATATTGTTACCTACGAACGCGGGATGCTGGCTCGCCTGCTCTACCCCCTCGCCAACCCGGCGTTTCAATATGAGTTCTGCAAAGGATTCTATGCCAGAGTGGCAGATGGCAAGCTGAATGGCCGTGTTGGACGCTTACTGGTTGGCCCCTTGTTACGTTCCCTGCAAAAAGTCTACGGCCATTCGGAGTTCCTCGATTACCTTTCCAGCTTCCGCTACCCCCTCTCAGGTGAGTTCGCAATGCGCACTCATGTGTTGAATAACATCAAGATACCCGGTGACTGGGGGTTGGAAATTGGCGTGCTGTCGGAGATTTATCGTAACTACACCACGCGCCAGACCTGCCAGGTGGAAATTGCCGATAACTACGATCACAAACACCAACCGTTGGCCGAAGAAGATGGTACCGGGGGGCTGAAGCGAATGAGTAATGACATTGTTCAGTCGCTGCTGCGTAAGCTTGCCACCATGGGGGTGAACCTCACCAGTGATTCATTCCGCGTGTTAAAGGCCACCTACTATCGGAACGCGCTGGACATGATGGAAACCTACAACCATGAAGCGGCGATGAATGGCCTGAAGTTCGATCAGCACAGCGAAGAAGCTGCGGTGGAGATGTTCACACAGGCGATTCTTGATGCAGGCCAGGCCTTTATTGAACGCCCTAATGAGAAACCGTTTATTCCGAGCTGGAGCCGGGTGCAATCGGCATTTCCGGATATTTTGCAGCGTATTTATCAGGCGGTTGAAGAGGATAATGACGGGACAGTCTGAGGAAAATGATACGGGGATGCAGGTGCATCCCCATTACCGCTAGCCGACCAGTTCGCCAACGATGGCGCTGTGGCTCAGCTCATCGCTACGAAAGGCTTCCTGTCTTACGGCATAGCCATCATACCAACGACACTCAACCATGCCGCTTGCATGACCGGTCACCACCATAGTGGGTCCGCCATCTCTGTGCTGAACTGCATCACTGACTGCAAAGACCATAAGTGCTCTCCCTTTGACCGAAATTAGAACCCTGAAAGGTATAGCATCCTTAAGTTATTTTGACCTCTAAAAGAATGTGAAATGTGTGCGAATTCAGAATTTGGCAGATAAAAATGCGGAATATAAAAAAAGCGGATAAAAAATATCATCCGCTTTGAAGGGGTTAAATCTTACAGCTTTCGCACTCGCCTTCGTCGTTCAGGTCAGCTGGCACAGCGCCCGCTTTCTCTTCGGCGCGCGCTTCGGCATCAGCTAACTGCGCGTCAATATCAAATTCAAACTCGTCATCTTTCATGGTGTGTGCTCCCGTTCGGTTTAGCGCGCGTTATACCTCTTTACCCCGCACTCTGGCAATCAGGCTCACCAGTAATAGCACGATCGACCCAACGATAAAGCCCAGGACCAGGTGGCTGCCGTTGTTCAGCAGCATCGTAACTATGCCGCTAAAGCCCGCAGTCAGTTGTTCCAACTGATGACCAAGCCAGGGAATACCGTGCACGATAATGCCACCGCCCACCAGGAACATGGCGATGGTGCCGACAATCGACAGGAATTTCATTAGCAGTGGTGCAGCAGCCAGTAACACTGCGCCGAGTCCACGGGCAATCGCCGAGGGCTTTTTGTCTAACCAATAGCCGAGATCGTCAATTTTTACGATCACCGCCACAATGCCGTAGACGCCCACGGTGACCAATAACGCAATACCAGCCAGAATCATCACCTGGTTCAGCAGAGGTGCCTCGGAGACCACCCCTAACGTCAACGCCACGATTTCCGCCGAAAGAATAAAATCAGTGCGAATAGCCCCTTTCACCTTCTGCTTTTCGTATTGCATCGCGTCCTGGCGGGCCAGGTTATCCAGCCTTTGCTGGCGCGCTTCCGGGCTGTTTTCCTCTTTATCTCGCTGGAAGCTGTGGAGCACTTTTTCCACCCCTTCGTAACAGAGATAGGCCCCGCCAATCATCAATAGCGGCGTGATAAGCCAGGGCGCAAAGGCGGAAATCAGCAGTGCCAGCGGCACCAAAATCACTTTATTGAGTAATGAACCTTTTGCCACGCCCCAGACCACGGGCAGTTCACGGTTGGCTTTTACACCGCTGACCTGCTGCGCGTTCAGTGACAGATCGTCACCCAGCACGCCGGCGGTTTTTTTCGCCGCGATCTTTCCCATCACGGAGATATCATCCAGAAGTGTTGCTATATCATCCAACAATGTCAGTAGACTTGTTCCCGCCAAGATTAACTCCCTCTTTTATTCATCTTCATGCTGACAACAAGGACAGCGTTCTACCGGCACGACGCTAATATCCGCAATGCCCGCGCAATCCCATTCCACTCTGACCGCCTCACCTTCCTGCCATGTGGCGTGCAGATATTTACTGACTGGGCTTTCCGTCATCCCGCTTATCTCTTCCGTGGCAATCAGCCTTTCGCCTACATAGATGCGCGCGGTGGCATGGGTGCCGACCATGCGCTCATCCTGGAGTTGATACAGCCTCTTCACGGTTAGCTTAATACTGGACATGCTATTTTCCTGTTTGACGGACAAGACGCATTATTCAAGCAACCAGGCTACTGATTTGCAAGAACTAGTCCGGCTGATAGCGGCGAATGCCGTTAGCGTCAATCTCGGCGCTGTAGGGAATGTCTAACAACCACTCTTCAATCCTGTCATGCAGTTGGGGATCGCTCAGGTGCAGTTTACCGCGCAGCGCACACTCCCAGATAATCAGGACCTTCCAGTGCTTCTCTTCTAGCTGCTGAATATAGCGTTTATCACGCTCGACGTTGCTGTTGATTTTACCCGCCCAGAAGCCGGTGCGCGTTTCCGGCAGCTTAAACAGGTAACAGTGATGTCGATGCCAGAAACAGCCATGCACAAAGATAATCGCCTGATGGCTGTGCAGGACGAAATCGGGTCTGCCGGGCAGGGTTTTATCCTGTGCACGCCAGCTCAGCCCCGCGTTGCTTAACAGCGCCGCCACGCGTTGTTCGATCACCGTGTCCTGTTGGCGAATAGCACGCATGTTTTTACTGCGAATGTCGCGTGAATGCACATCTGCCATGTTGACCTCTGGGTTTGGCTTTGCAGGATGACCTGATAACGAGACACCGGAATGTCACCGCAGGCGTTGACCGCAGACTCGCTAAGCACCAGTAAAAGACTATAGCCGAAAAAATGCCCGGATTGACACGTCAGGGAAACAGCATGGGAGGCCGATCGGAAGAAAACACGGAGAGCGAGCCTGCAAACAGGCCCGCGAGTAGAGCAGAAGAAACCACCGCGCCTGAATCAGTCAGGGCGGGAAGGCCAACGTGGTTACTTTTTCTTTTTTGACTGCTTTTTCAGCAGCGCGCGCAGCTGTTTGATTTCCGCTGCGCTGAAAGGGGATTCTGCGGCTTCTTCGGTATTCTGGTTGTCAACTTCCGGCTGGGCCTGCTCTGAGAAGCTTGCCGTCAGGCGTTCTACAATCTCCTGGCTCATAGAGACCTGCTTGTCCAGTGCCAGTTGTTTAATCTGTTCTTTTAACGCAGGATCAATCTTGATCGTCAAATTAACGTTGTCACTCATTCCACTACTCCCTTGGTTTTTATACTCAACCTAGCGGAACGGTGTGATGAAAAGAAGACTGTCATAAAAATTTAATATTTCTCTGTCATCCAGGCGCGAAGTCACGCAGCACGGACTCATCAATGCCGGTCATGTCTCCTTGCAGTTCTGCACAGATTTTTGCCATGTAACCCACTAAAAAATGGGCATTATGTTGTGCCAGCTCGCGCCCTGCTGCCGTCTGCATTGTGGCAGGCAGCCGCAGTAATTTCGTCTGGAAATGATCAAGTGTCCAAAGTACATCGTTCAACTCGCGTGATTTCCCTAAGGGATCTTCACTGTTAAACAACGGACGGCCCATAACCCCTGCGGTATAAAACACCCGGGCCAGACCAATCGCGCCCAGCGACTCCAGGCGATCGGCATCCTGCACAATTTTGGCTTCCAGAGTCACCGGTGTGATGGCCGCGCTGAAGCTGTGCGCCTGTACCGCATGGGCCACGCCTTCAATACGATCTACCGGGAAATCCGGGAAGGTTTCCGTCAATACCTGACGGGTTTTTTCTGCTGCATAGGTTGAAGCAAGCCGACGTTCAGGGTGGTTCTTTGGCAAATTCACCACATCATGGAAATAGCAGGCCGCCAGGACAGTGAGTGCGTCAGCATTGCTGTTCGCCATGATCTTTTGCGCACTGCCCCACACCCGGCGCAGGTGGCCGATATCGTGGGCCTGATCGTCATGCACCCAATTTTGTTCCATCCAGCGCTCAAAGCGGCTTTGCCACAGTGTCAATGACATGCTTGTTCTCCCTGTACTCGTGATCAACATCATAACGATGCAATGATGACAATTTTTTTACAGCCAGATGTACAGCCAGAAAAAATCATCCCGCTTTATCGGTTATAGCCTGTTCTTTTGCCCGCCGATACCGTCACTTCACAATCCAGGATTTACTCCACAGGTGAAGCCCCGTTCTTTATTTAGTAGTGCTAATGTTTTTCACTCAACAAAATTGGCCTGAATGACGGCGTTACCCCACAAAAACCAGGTCATGTTTCCACCTAATCTATTCTGATTTTGCCTGGGGGATTTCCTAAAGGGTTCCCATTTGGCGCGCTATCACGTACTGTATCCGGGATGCGGAACCGGTCAAAAATCTGGACGATCACCGCAATTTTCCAAACAGATAATTTGTTAACATTACACACAGCTTTCTCCTGCCTGTTAGCCGATAAAATATTAAGCAAAATGATTCAAACACATTATGCTAAAGCTGTAACACACAGGCAGTAGTCCATTTCAACCTGTAACCGGGTTGGATTTATAACAAGAGGTAGAACATGAAAGAACGGCCAATTCTTTTTTCAGAACAGCGAGTTAGAGCCTTGCTGGCTGGCCAACAGACCCAAACCCGGCGCATCATCAAGACGCAATCCTTTGGCCCTGGTCAGGATCATCATGAAGGCGTCCACGCTTTTGACGTCAGTGCCAATCATCTGCAGGGTTATAAGTTGATGTCGATGGAAGATGTCAGCCAGCACTGCCCGTTTGGCAAACCCGGTGACCGACTGTGGGTGCGTGAAACCTGGCGTGGGCCGATCATCCCCCAGGCGCGCGCGGCAGAGTTTGATAACGACCCCGAGTATTTCCGTCAGTCTGCTTTTTGTCAGTATCGTGCCGACAGTAATGAAGCCGGGCTACTGGTACAAAGCTCTCCCGAAGCCGATCAGTTTGGCTGGCAGACCGCCATTCATATGCCCCGCTGGGCCAGCCGTATCGATTTGGCGATTACGTCCGTCCGGGCAGAAAAGATTCAGGACATCAGCGAAGATGACATCATGGGTGAAGGGGTTCAGACCGACAGCCATTTTCTCAATAACTTCTTTACCATGAACAGCGCCAGCGAGTCGCCAAAAGAAGCCTATCGCAAAGCCTGGCAAAAGCAGTACGGTGCCACCAGTTGGGAAGTGAACCCATGGGTCTGGGTGATTGGTTTTGAGCTTAACCACAATAAGCCCGCCTAAAACGGGACTGCTTCTGGGTTAAAGGAGATAAAAAGTCGCAGCAATGTGTATTTTTTCAACAAGTTGCATTAAAGCTAGCCAGTTGAATGATAAACTGTTTTTTGCTGTTGACACCCAGAGCACGCGCCATTAATATGCGCCCCATCGAAACGATTCCTCTGTAGTTCAGTCGGTAGAACGGCGGACTGTTAATCCGTATGTCACTGGTTCGAGTCCAGTCAGAGGAGCCAAATTTAAGAAACCCGCTCAGGGAAACCTGAGCGGGTTTTTTGTTATGGCTGATGTCTGCGCAGTTATGCTAAGGTCCTGCTATGGGATTTATGCTTTTCTTATCACTAGTCATCTTTTGACTGTTTAGCATATTTTTATCAGTCTGTGAGTTAAAATTATACTTATCATCTTTAGACGATTTTGATCCATGGTCGAAAACTTTAAAAGTTCCACCCGAACTACCCTGTTTACTTCCCCCTGAAGTCTGTTTGCATTTATTTAACTTGTCAGAATAAAGGACACACCCGGAAAATTTCCCAGAATCATTAGCAAATGACTCTAATGAAATTAGCATTATTACTAGTATGATACATTCATTACCCCTCCAATTTAATTTATTGTTAATCATCATGGTGACCTTTTGGTGTCGATGAAGGATCAGAATCTTTTTGAACATTTGGTGGAACTACATTAGTCGAACTCATATAACTTCCGGCATTATGTTGGTAAGTATAAGGAGTATAAAGCGCATAGACTATTATTATGCCTCCAGTTATTACACCCAAAACACCGGGCGTTCGTGTCGATAAAGAAACTTTTGCTTTTACTGATTCATTAACTTCACCATTGATAATGTGAGTATCTTGCCCAGAAAAAAATGAAATTGATAAACCGCCAAAAATAACTGCTCCGCCCATCAAAATACTAAGTCCTCGTAAAAATTGAGCACCCAGCATTCCTGTACCTGTTAAGGCCATTAACGGGTCTTTCTTTAACCCTTCAGTAAGTATAGAAATTTCATTTTCCAACATATAGCAAGCATACAAAATACATAAAACAGTTATCAAACCAAAACCTAATACAACAATCATCCACACACGCGACTGCCAGACAGGAAAAACATTGTTAAAACGTCGCCTTTCGACAAAAGGTTGATTGGGGTTCGTTGCATCAGCAGCATTCTGTTTATTCATTTCTTCTGACATAAAGACCTCGTAAGTTAATAAAATCACTGCGTGATTTGACCAAGGTTCTTTAAAAGAAATTTAGCTTTCATCCCATGAAAGGCTTTCTTTTTTTGAGCAGATAAAAGGGCCAGAATTTGGATTGTTGACGCAAGATGGCCAGCGGCTAGTCAGGCAGCGATTTTTTGCAATCCAGGCGATAGAAACACTATCACCTTGGTTACCGCCTAATATCCTGTAATTATTATCATCTTCACCAACATAGAATCCGACATGGCCTGATACTCCCTCTTTAGATTTCCGCCAAAACACCATAACGGCTCCAGGTGTGGGTTGTGCATCTACGCCAAAATTTTTCCATGACCGGGCCAGTAATGGATTTGTCGGTAAGGACTCATCCTGTAACGTACTGCCAAGGCAATGAGCAACAAATAATCCACACCATGGAATTTCATCGTCTGGGTAGTGAATATCCAGGTCATTTGCCCAGTCAAGAATGATAATATTTGATCCCGGTCCTAATTGTTCTCTTACTCCTAGCAACCTTCTCGCTTCGTTCAACCAAACCAGATCAAGTCGAAAAACAGATTGCTGAGCAGGGAGGTCCACATTTTGCGACGGGAAAAGCGCAGCGAGCGTTTTCTTTCCCGGAATACCATCAACAACGAGATTATTTTTATTCTGAAATATTTTCAACGCATTAATTGTTTTTCTACCATAAACACCATCAATAGGACCAGGATCGATATTTAATGCTTGTAGTCGTTTTTGTATCTCACTTATTTTAGGCATAGAAAGGTCCTCACTATTATAAATAAAAGTGATCGGGCTGTGTGGAGGTAAATCTAACTCATGAATACTAAAATGGCTGTAATGTTATGTCAAAGTATTACAGCAGTGCGGGTAATGTCAAACATATCATTTTTTAATTAATCCCCATCATACTATTTAAAAATCATTGTATTAGCGAAAATACCATTTTAAATATCGCATTAAAGAATAAAAAGAGAGATTTGTTTTACATGCGTGACAGTTTCAATGGTGAATCATCTGTATCGCAGATTTGCTTCTTTGAATACGAAGATGACTTTCACTATTTTTCAATGCCATAGCTTATTTAGCCAATAGCATTACCCTCTGGCCAATGGGTTATAAAACCGAAATGTTTTACTATTTATCGGACATTCAAACCTGCAACAGGATTAATATCACATTAGAACTAATAGATTGTTGATGTTATGCCTATCCCCTACGCCACAGGCTCGGGCTTACGCCATAGGCCCGCTTAAAAGCATGGCTAAACCAGGTGGCATCTGAAAAGCCCCACATAAATGCCAGTTCGGTGATGTTTTTATCATGGAAGGCGGGATCGCGCAGGCTGCTGGCAATACGCTTCATGCGCTCCTGCTGGATATATTTCGCGGGCGTGCTGCCATGCAGGGAAAATAGCCGCTGTACCTGCCGCCGTGACACGCTGAAATGGCGGGCGATCAAATCCGGGCTGAGTTGTGGGTTATTGAGGTTGGCATCGGTAAAGGCCTGCATACACTGCCAGCGCTGCTGGGTTGAGGCACTGCTCGGTAGCGCAGCGGGATCATCATGGGGCGATTGCTGCCAGCTGGCAGCCACTAGCGTCAGCAATACCTGTTGCAGTGATTCCTGAGCCCCCTGCTGCTCGCCGAACTCATGCAAATAGTCGTGACAGGACTGGCGAATCAGGTCGCGCAGCATCCTGCCGCTCAGGGTCTGACAGCTCAGCTTACGAAACAGCGAACCAGAATGATTGAGCAACTGCTGTAATTCCGCGCGGGGGAGATGAATAGAGGCGTGGGTAATCAGCCCTTCAGGCACAATTTCACACGCATTGATGGTGTCCAGTAGCAGGAGCTCGCCCTGCCCAAGGTGGCATTTGGTATCACCTTGTTCAATCCAGCTTTCGCCTTGCACCTGATAAACCAGGAAACAGTGCGCATTATCATGCGCTGGTGAGCCCGCAATGCGCCCGGCGTTAGTCCGAATCAGGGTGAAACCGATCCCCGCCAATTCGCGGTACACAATATCGCCGATAAACAGCGAATGTGCATGCGCTGGCTGGGCGTGAAAGGTGCCGCATACCTGCCGCAGAGCAGAATTCCACGCCATAACATCCGTGGTATGACAGGTTGCTGGCAGCATCGCACTCCCTCAAGGGTTATAACGCTGGCAGCTGATGCTGCCAGCAGACGAACACATCAGTGGCGAATAATCACTGATTTCAGTTCGGTATAGTCATTAATAAACGCAGAACCAAATTCGCGGCCAAT
Source organism: Candidatus Pantoea multigeneris (assembly GCF_011752615.1). NCBI lineage: Bacteria > Pseudomonadati > Pseudomonadota > Gammaproteobacteria > Enterobacterales > Erwiniaceae > Pantoea > Candidatus Pantoea multigeneris. The sequence goes on along the minus strand of NZ_VWXF01000003.1, from coordinate 65,111 downwards.
CCCGGAAGCCTTCGCGCCACCAAAAGGCACTGCCGGATCGAGGAAGGTGTGCATATTCACCCAAACCGTACCCGCTTCAATACGTGGAACATAGTTCAGCGCCTTACTCAGGTCGCTGGTCCACAAACTGGCCGACAAACCGTATGGCGTGTCATTGAACAAACGCAGCAACTCTTCTTCATCATCATAGGCGTAGAAAGTGGCAACCGGGCCGAAGGTTTCCTCATTCAGTAAGCTGGCACCGGCGTCCGTCACGCGGATCACCGTCGGCTTAACAAAGTAACCCGGCCCTTCCAGGGACTCACCACCATACACCACTTCATCCCCTTCACTGCGCGCCTGGCGGAAGAACTGATTAATCTTGTCGAAATGCGCCTGATTGGAGAGCGGACCGAACTGCGTCTCCTCATCCATTGGGTCGCCAATTTTCAGGGTTGCCAGTGCCTGTGAAAGCTTTTCCAGCGTCTCATCAATGCGTGAACGGTGGATAAAGAAGCGCTCACCCGCGGCACACACTTGCCCCTGATGAACAAAACCGGCTTCAAGAATACCCGCAACGGCGGTATCCGCATCGACATCCGGCAGGAAACCCACCGAGTTTTTGCCGCCCAGTTCAAGCGTTGCGCGGGTCAACTTCGCTTCCATGGCGCTGCGTCCAACCGCAATCCCGGTTGGCACTGAACCGGTGAAGCTGACTTTGTTGGTGCCTGAATGTGCGATCAGTTGACGCCCGGCATCGCCGCCGCCACACACTACGTTCAGCACACCGTCCGGCAAGCCGGCTTCGGTCGCCAGCTCCGCAATACGCAGCATAGTTAACGGCGTAAACTCACTGGCCTTGATGATGCTGGTACAGCCCGTTGCCAGCGCTGAGGCAAACTTCCATACCGCAATCATGATAGAGAAGTTCCACGGCACAATCCCCACCACCACACCAACAGGTTCACGACGGGTAAAGGCGCTGTAGCGCTCGCCGTTAAAGGAAGGCAGTGACGGGGTGATGGTTTCACCGTTGATACGTGTTGCAGCGCCAGCATAGTAGCGCAGGAAATTAACCGCCTGATCCACCTCGAAAGCACGGGAAATCTGGATAATTTTCCCTGACTGGCTGGTTTCGATTTGCGCCAGTTCTTCGCGGTTTTGCGAAAACAGATCGGCCAGACGCAACAGGAAATTGCCACGTTCAGCCGGAGTAGTCTTCGCCCATGCGCCATGAAACGCACGACGGCTTGAGGCCACTGCGGCATCCACTTCCTCGCTGGTCGCATCTGCGATTGAGGCGATAGGCGCGCCGGTTGCGGGATTCACCACCGCAATACGCGCACCGCTGCCCGCCACGGCTTTACCATCGATAAAGTGGCCATGCTGACGGGCCAGGAAGGCTTCAACCTGCGGTAATAATGAAACAACAGCCATATTGATAACTCCATACTCAAAGAGGTTGACCGACCACTGCAAGGTGCTCGAGCGGAAAATTACACTTCGTTATTTAAAGATTGCCCTAAGTTGGCATACTCAGCAGGACGATAGCGCCGTAGCCAAATGGCCACTAATGCGCCGTACAGTGCGATAAGCACCAGGCCTAACGGAATCAGCCAGTCCAGCACGGGAACGCCTCCCGTCAGTAAATCCATGTTCATAACAATCAAAATCACCCCAAAGCCCATGGCACCGATCGCCAAAACGGGAGCGACTAAACGCTGCCACAGGTTGGTATGACGCCGGTTACCTTTGAAGTAACCAATCACTGCACAGGACGTCAGCACCTGTACGCTTAGAATGCCCAGTGCTGCTGGCGCACTGCCTATCGGTAACAGCCCGGTCATGGGATTAATATGGTGTAATCCACAGGCCAGTAATAGAACAAAATGGACAAGACTTAAAATCAGGCTGGCCAGCCACGGTGTTTTGTGACGCGAATGCAACTGGGCAAAGTGTGACAGGAATACGCCCTCACGCCCCAGCGCATACAGGTAGCGCGACAGCGTGTTTTGCAGGCTAAGCACAATGGAGAACAAGCTGGTAATCAGCAGCACATTCATCACCACGGCAAGCCAACCGCCCACATTGCGTTCAGCCGCGATGAACCACACATCTCCCGGATGGGCGGTGACCTGCTGCAAAATGTTTGACGGGCCAAAACTCAGAATGAGCAGCCACGAGGAGCACACCAACAGTGCGGTGATCAGAATCACGGCAATATAGGTGGCGTTAGGCACCGTACGTTCCGGATTGCGCGCCTCTTCTGAATAAATCGCGGTGGTTTCAATTCCCATAAAGGAGCTGGCGACAAAGACAAACACCGCCCCCACGCCGTGCGACATAAAGCTTCCCACGGTAAAGGATTCGGTACTGAAACCCGCGGGTCCCCCACCGTGCAGTATACCCCCGAGATCAAACAGAGAGATGACGATCACTTCCAACGTCATAAACAGGCCCAGCGCTTTGCCATTCACCGCGACATTGCGCGTGCTGAGCAGTTGCACCACCAGCACCACAAACAGGCTGCAACACCACCACGGCAGTGAAAGCCCCGCCAGCCCCAGCCCGTGAGCGAGGAAGAAACCAATCATGCCGTAGCAGGCGATTTGTAATCCGGCATAGGCCACAATCGCCAGAAAAGCGGCTGCGGTGCCCGCCGGTCTTCCCAGACCATTGGCTACGTAAGCATAGAACGCACCGGTATTGCGGATGTAACGACTCATCGCCACAAAACCGACACAAAACAACAGATAAACACCGCCAGCGACCAAGTAGGCGCTGGGCAAACCAATACCGTTCCCTAATAAAATCGCCGTGGGTGCAACGCCCACCAGTCCTGTCAGTGGACCGTTGGTCGCCAGCACAAAAAACACCAGGCTCCATAGGCCGATTGCATTACGATTCAGCCCATTGTTGGCTGTCGTGACATTATTTGTCATTCTCTGTTTTCCCTGTCCCCTGCCATGCAAAACGGGCACCTGAGTGCCCGCTGCATGTTGTTACGCTGGTACTACTGCGTAGTAGTGCTTGGTGTAACCGGCTGAAACCACTTCCCACAGCGTGGAAGTGCCCGCAGTGATGAACCAGCTGTCACCTGCCTTGTAGAAGTGGGTTTCACCGGTGGATTCATCGGTGATTTTGACTTCACCCCAGGTGATAGTGGCCTGCTCATCAAACGGATAGACCAGACGATAGCGCCCTTTAGTGGTGCCAAAGTAACCGGCGTTGATCGGGTCTGTTGGCGCACCGTGGGTCGGCTTAACGTAGAATTTCACGTCGCCACCTTCAAAAATGTCTGCACCTAGCGCGGCCAGGCTGCCCGCTTCGTGTAAATCGGCCAGAGTAATGCCGGACTGGAGTTTGGTTAAAGCCATGGAAAGATCCTCATAGTGAAAAAATGACAGGCTGACGGTGCTTAACGGCGACCGTGCAAATAGCCTGAAGACTGGTGAAGTATTTTGCCCAGAGAGCACAGCAGCGCACGGTGGCGATCTTTGCCAGGAATGGCCGGATGGCTGACGGCGCTGATCAGGCGATAGCGCTCAGATTCGCCCAGAATCCCCTCTGCCAGAATTTTGCAGATGATCTGACTGGGTGTGACGCCAAAGCCAGAGTACCCCTGGACATAAAACACATTAGGCCGCCCAACCAGCGATCCGATCTGCGGGAACAGGTTGGTGGTCGCCGCCATGGGGCCGCCCCACGCCAGATCGATCTCGACGTTGTCGAGGTACGGGAACACTTCCAGCATTAGCTTGCGGTTCCACGCTTTAAGATCCTGCGGAATGTGCTCAATTAAGGCAGTCGATGAGCCAAACATCAGGCGATTGTCGTTGGTCACACGGAAATAGTTGATAACAGGACGAATATCGCTGTAGGCACCGCGAATCGGGCTGATGCGGCGAATCAGTTCATCGCTCAGGGGTTCAGTCACCGAGTTATAGGCATAGACATTAATGGTGCTACGGTGCAGTTCTGGCTCAAGGTGATTGTTAAAACCATCGACTGCCCACACCAGTTTGCTGGCGCGAACTTTGCCCTTCGCCGTCCGGACTTCAACCCGGTCGCCATAGGTCACTTCCAGTGCCGGGCTGTATTCGAAAATCTTAACGCCATAGACGTCGCGCAGCGCCTGGGCTTCTCCCAGCAGCAGGTTCAGGGAGTGAACATGCCCGCCACCGCTGTGAAACAGCGCTGAGTGGTACACGTCAGAGTCGATGATCTGTTTAACCTGCGGGCCAGCCAGATAGCGAATGTCATAGCCTGAACCCAGCGACTTAAACTCTTTTTCCCATGCTTGCAGCGTTTTTGCCTGACGCGCGTTGTATGCCAGGTAGCCATAACCGCTGCAAAAATCGGCATCGATGTTATAGCGAGCGATGCGATCGCGCATGATTTGTGGGCCGACATCACTGAGAGCAAAAATCGCCTTCAGTCCCTCAACGCCGACATCTTTCTTGATGGCATCCAGATCGTGACCGATACCAGCCATCACCTGTCCACCATTACGGCTGGTACCGCCGTAGCCCAGATAACGCGCCTCCAGCACCACGGTGTTGGTAATGCCCTGTTCTGCCAACTCCAGCGCCGTGTGAATGCCGGAGAATCCGCCGCCGATAATCACTACATCGGCATCAATATCCTGTTCCAGAGAGGGAAAACTCAGCGCATACTTTTTGGTTGCTGTGTAGTAAGTCGCCTGTTCATCAACATGCATGCTTTTACCCGCCTTTTATCTTTCGCTTCAATCCCGAGGTGTTCAATCAAACGAAACACTGTTTGCGCCATTTATCGCATGTTGTCTGACAGGGTGCTTGTCTGGGAGAGACAGGGGGGTTGTGTTTTTGTGCCGAGGCAGGCGAAAGCGTGGAATATGCGCCAGGATTGTCGCGCAGCTCACATTTTTTAACCGGGGAAGAAATAAAAAAGGGCGTCAATCGACGCCCTTTAGGGAAGCATTAAGGCAGGATTACTCGAACTCGTTCCAGGAACGGCCATCACGGGTGATCATGGCAACGGACGCCACTGGACCCCAGGTACCCGCCTGGTAAGGCTTCGGTGCATCAGCATCTGCGTTCCATGCATTGATGATTGAGTCAACCCACGTCCACGCGGCTTCGACTTCATCGCGGCGGACGAACAGTGCCTGAATACCGCGCATGCTCTCCAGCAGCAGACGCTCATAAGCATCCGCCAGGTGCGACTGGTTAAAGGTCTCTGAGTAGCTTAAGTCCAGTTTGGTGGTTTGCAGTTTATGCTTGTGATCCAGACCCGGTACTTTGTTCAGGATCTCGATATCTACCCCTTCATCCGGCTGCAAACGAATCGTCAGTTTGTTCTGCGGCAATTCAGCGTAGGAGTCTTTGAACAGGTTCATCTCTGGGTTCTTGAAGTAAACCACCACTTCAGAACATTTGGTTGGCAGACGTTTACCGGTGCGCAGGTAGAATGGCACACCCGCCCAACGCCAGTTGTCGATATCAACACGGATCGCGACGAAGGTTTCTGTGGCGCTGGCTTTGTTGGCGCCCTCTTCTTCCAGATAACCTGGCACTTTACGGCCTTGCACGAAGCCCGCAGTGTACTGACCGCGTACGGTTTTATCGCGCACGTTGGTCTGGTCGATGCGGCGCAGCGAGCGCAGCACTTTCACTTTCTCATCGCGAATCGCATCAGCGCTGAGATCAGAAGGTGGAGACATGGCAATCATGGTCAGAATTTGCAGCAAGTGGTTCTGGATCATGTCGCGCATCTGACCCGCCTGATCAAAGTAACCCCAGCGACCTTCGATCCCCACTTCCTCTGCCACGGTGATCTGCACGTGGTCGATGGTGCGGTTGTCCCAGTTGTTAACAAAGATCGAGTTGGCGAAACGCAGCGCCAGCAGGTTCAGGACGGTTTCTTTACCGAGGTAGTGGTCGATACGGAAGACCTGGCTCTCTTCAAAGTACTCACCAACGGCATCGTTGATCTCTTTTGACGTCGCCAGTGAGGTACCGAGGGGTTTTTCCATCACAACACGCGCGGGCTTAGCGTTGAGTTTGGCGGTGCCCAGGCCCTGGCAAATCGCACCGAAGGTGCTTGGCGGCATGGCAAAGTAGTTAATGGTGGCGCGTTTTTTCTGATCCAGCATCTTACCGAGACGCGGGAAATGCGTGGTGTCATTAACGTCGAGGTTGCAGAAGTCGAGACGATTGCTGAGCTTATCCCACAGCGCTTCGTCAATCTTCTCTTTCATGAAGGTTTCCAGCGCTTCGCGTACCACTTTGGTATACGCCGCCTTGTCCCACTCCGCACGGCCTACGCCGATGATGCGGGTATCTTCATGAATTTGTCCTGCTTTCTCTAACTGGTACAGTGAAGGCAACAGTTTCCGGCGTGCAAGATCGCCTTTGGCACCGAATATAACCAGATCGCATGCCTGGGCTGTTTGTGTTACCGCCATTTTCCTCTCCTCGTTGCAGGATATACCCGAAATCGCAGGGCTGCGCATGTCGGGTCCATGTTGTAATTTTCTTTCAGCACAATGTACTTTTTTCCCTGCGCCAGGTAAACCGGAACACCCGATTCAGCAGGCAACTCTCCACATATTTCGTGCTATTGGTCAGTATCTCCACGCTGATGTCAGGGGGATTACGGCCTTTTGGCTCAGTGAAAATGAGCAACCTGAGCAGTATGGCAAAAAATGGTTGGGTGAGTTTATCCATCGCTGCTCGTCAACCAACAACCCGCTATATTCGCGCGGCGTTCATGGTTAAGATGCTTCAGACAAATAAGATCAATAATGAACATGGCCCTCCGTGAATGAACATACTGGAAAAAATTCAGGCGCAGCTTGATGCGCTAAGCAAATCCGAACGTAAAGTTGCCGAGCAGATCCTGGCACAACCGCAAGAATCCATGCACTCCAGCATTGCAACGCTGGCGAAAGCCGCACAGGTGAGCGAACCCACCGTGAACCGTTTTTGCCATCGCCTCGGCACCCGTGGATTTCCCGACTTTAAGCTGCAGCTGGCGCAAAGCCTGGCGAAGCGCCAGAACAGTTGGGTCAGCCAGGATGTGGAAGAAAATGACAGCGTTGAGCGCTACAGCCTGAAGATTTTCGACTCTGCCCTCGCGGGGTTGCATCAGGTGCGTCAGGAGCTGAATTTCAACGTGGTGCAACAGGCGGTAGCTCACCTCTCCTCAGCCAAAAAGATCACCTTCTTTGGCCTGGGTGCGTCTGCGGTGGTGGCGCATGACGCCTTCAATAAATTCCTGCGCTTCAATCTGCCTGTCATCTGGTCAGACGATATTGTGATCCAGCGCATGAGTTGCATAAATAGTCAGCCTGGGGATGTGATTGTGCTGATCTCGCATACAGGTCGGACCAAAAATGTGATAGAACTGGCTCGACTGGCGCGTGTAACCGGTTCCACTGTGCTGGCGGTCACCTCACCGGGCACACCGCTGGCCGCTGAAGCCACGCTGGCTCTTACTCTGAATGTGCCTGAAGATACCGATGTTTTTCTGCCAATGGTGTCCCGGCTGGCGCAACTGACCGTCATTGATGTGCTGGCAACCGGCTTTATTCTGGCACGCGGCAGTGACTTCCGGGAAAATCTGAAACGGGTAAAAGAAGCGCTGAAAGATTCCCGGCTCGAGAAGCATCGCTAATGAACATCAGATTTAGTTAAAAATAATTAACATCACATTTACAATGTGAGTCGTATCGCAATCCTGGTATCGTATAGAATAGTGAGCTTAACGTGCGCCTGACAAAAAGCGCACGAACATCAGCCAATGGAGCCCTTCATGTCAAGACGTCTCAGAAGAACCAAGATCGTTACAACCCTCGGCCCGGCTACCGATCGTGATAATAACCTCGAAAAGATTATTGCCGCAGGCGCTAACGTGGTACGACTGAACTTCTCCCACGGCACGCCGGAAGATCATAAACTTCGGGCAGATAAAGTACGTGAAATCGCCGCAAAACTCGGCCGCCATGTGGCGATTCTGGGCGATTTGCAGGGGCCAAAAATTCGCGTATCCACCTTCAAAGAGGGCAAAGTTTTCCTCAATGTGGGGGATAAATTCCTGCTGGATGCCAACCTCAGCAAAGGTGAAGGCGATAAAGAACAAGTGGGCATCGACTATAAAGGTCTGCCTGCGGATGTGGTGCCAGGGGATGTCCTGCTGTTGGATGATGGCCGCGTACAGCTGAAAGTGCTTGAAGTTCAGGGTATGAAAGTGTTCACGGAAGTGACCGTGGGTGGCCCGCTGTCTAATAACAAAGGCATCAACAAACTGGGTGGTGGCTTGTCAGCTGAAGCGCTGACCGAAAAAGATAAAGCCGATATCGTCACCGCAGCCATGATTAACGTCGACTATCTGGCTGTCTCCTTCCCGCGCTGTGGTGAAGACCTCAATTATGCTCGCCGCCTGGCGCGTGATGCAGGCTGCGAGGCAAAAATTGTCGCTAAAGTTGAGCGCGCAGAAGCGGTAGCGACCCAGGAAGCGATGGATGACATCATTCTGGCGTGTGATGTGGTGATGGTGGCGCGTGGCGATCTGGGTGTGGAAATTGGTGACCCGGAACTGGTGGGGATTCAAAAAGCGTTGATCCGCCGCGCTCGTCAACTTAACCGTACCATCATTACCGCAACACAGATGATGGAGTCCATGATCACCAACCCGATGCCAACCCGTGCGGAAGTCATGGACGTGGCGAACGCCGTGCTGGATGGCACCGATGCGGTCATGCTCTCAGCAGAAACCGCAGCGGGTCAGTACCCAGCCGAAACCGTCTCCGCGATGGCGAAAGTGTGCCTGGGTGCAGAAAAAATCCCTAGCGTTAACGTCTCCAAACACCGTCTCGACGTGCAGTTTGATAACGTCGAAGAGGCGATTGCGATGTCGGCCATGTATGCCGCTAACCACCTGCAAGGTGTTACCGCGATTATCACCATGACCGAATCAGGCCGCACACCAATGATGACGTCGCGCATCACCTCTGGCCTGCCGATTTTCGCCATGTCACGTCATGAGCGCACACTCAACCTGACGGCGTTATACCGTGGCGTGACTCCCGTCTATTTTGACAGTGATAATGAGGGTGTAGCCGCCGCCCATGATGCGGTAAACTTGCTGCGTGATAAGGGCTTTTTGGTCTCAGGCGATCTGGTCATTGTGACACAAGGTGACGTAATGGGCGCAACGGGCACCACCAACACCAGCCGGGTGTTGCGCGTCGACTAAGACCACAAGAAGTCACAATCTGTAGTTATGCTTAACGCGACTGCCTTCAGTCGCGTTTTTCTTTTTTATGAGGAGCCTGGATGGCGCAATTTATCCCTGTTAAATCACTCAGCGGCCGTGCGTTGCTGTTCCCTTTAGCGTTGGTGTTGTTCGAATTCGCCACCTATATTGCTCACGACATGATCCAGCCAGGCATGTTGTTGGTGACTGATGAGTTTGCAGTCGGACCGGAATGGGTCTCCACTTCCCTGACGGCCTACCTGATTGGCGGCATTACTTTGCAGTGGCTGCTGGGCCCACTTTCAGACAAATATGGCCGTCGTCCGGTGATGCTGAGCGGCATTCTGTTTTTTATCCTGGCCTGCATTGTCACCAACTGGGTCAGTAACATTGAGCAGTTTGTGGCGCTGCGCTTCTTACAGGGTATCAGCCTGTGTTTTATTGGTGCGGTGGGCTATGCCGCTGTACAAGAAGCCTTTGAAGAGGCGCTGGCGGTGCGCATGATGGCGCTGATGGCAAACGTTGCCCTGCTGGCTCCGCTGGTTGGCCCGCTGGCAGGGGCAGCCTGGCTGACGGTCGGCAGTTGGCGCAGCATGTTCTGGCTGTTTGCCGTGTTGAGTACGCTGGCGCTGGCAATTTTACTGCGCGTGATGCCTGAAACCGCAGGCGATCGCAGCCACTCAGTGGCCCTACCCGCGTTGGGGCGCGCGTATGGCCGCCTGGTGCGCAACCGTCAGGTAATGTATGGATCGGTGGCAATTGGCCTGGTATTTATCCCGATTCTCACCTGGGTTGCTTTGTCTCCCGTGATCCTGATGCGCGATGAAGGCCTGAGCCGTATGACCTATGCCTTGCTGCAATTGCCGGTGTTTCTGGCCATGATTGCCGGCAACCTGACGCTGAGTAAAATGGCAGGTCGCGTACCGATTGAACGCCCAGTGGTGCTCGCCGCGTGGCCGATTTTAGCCGGTTTAACCCTTGCACTTATCGCCAGCCTGTTGAGCAGCCACGGCTACATCCTGATTACGCTCGGGCTGAGCCTGTATGCTTTTGGTGCGGGAATGGTGAATGCGGGCTTGTATCGCCTCACGCTGTATGCCAGCGATCAGGGCAAAGGCAGTATTGCCGCCATGCTAGGGATGGTGAGCTTACTGATTCTGGCAGTAGGGGTGGAGCTGGCAAAAAGCAGTTACTTCACCCTGGGAACCGGGGGCTTCAGCGGGCTTAACTTCGCCAGTGGCGTGCTGTGGTTTGGACTGATTCTGCTGTTTATGCGTGAACACCGCCGCAATAGCCGCGTGACCGCACTCTGATAAGCTCGCGCTGGGCATCAGGCCCAGCGCTTAGCCGTTATTTACGCGGATACAGCTCTTTACGGTCGTAAGGCTCCTGATCCCCCGGTTTACGGGTTTTCAGTAATTTCAGGATCCAGGTGTACTGCTCTGGATTCGGCCGCACAAACACTTCCACTTCTTCGTTCATGCGACGCGCCAACGTCGGGTCATCCGCTTCCAACAGATCATCCATCGGTGGACGCACAAAAATATCCAGCTGATGGGTTTTGCCGTTGTACACCGGGAAGAGTGGAATGACGCGCGCACGGCACACTTTCATCAGACGACCGACCGCTGGCAACGTCGCTTTATAGGTGCCAAAGAAATCGACAAATTCACTGTGCTCTGCGCCGTGGTCCTGATCGGGCAGGTAGTAGCCCCAGTAGCCATGACGTACTGAACTGATAAACGGCTTAATCCCGTCATTACGTGCGTGCATTCGGCCACCGAAGCGACGACGCGCGGTGTTCCAGACGTAGTCCATCAGGGGATCACTCTGGTTATGGAACATCGCCGCCATCATCTGGCCTTCAGAGGCCAGCAACATCGCCGGAATATCCACTGCCCAGCCGTGTGGCACCAGGAAGATCACGTTCTGCCCTTCCGCTTTCATCTGATCGATGATTTCACGTCCGTGCCATTTCACCCGTTGCTTAACGGCTTTCGGGCCACGCAGATAGAGTTCGCCCATCGTGACCATCGCCTGCGGCGCGGTAGCAAACATCTCATCGACAATTTCCGCCCGAGCCTCTTCACTCAGCTCCGGCAGACAGTAATACAGGTTTATCAAGGCACGACGACGCGCACCTTTCGCCAGCTTGCCGGCAAATTTACCCAAACCGGCCAACAAGGGATCGCGCACTTTAACCGGCAAATAAGCCAGTCCGGCTAACGCACCGATCGCCAACCAGTTGCCCCAGTATTTAGGCTTTAGAAAAGAACGCTGAAAAACGGGAATAAATTCGATGTTATCTTTTTTACGGTTATCCATGCAAACGCCTCAAGGAATGACGCGCTAATGATAGTGTCGGCTGATGAATTTGCAATCCATAACCGACGAAACGCAAAAACCGGCGGTAAATACCCCCGGTTTAATCAAAATTGCGCAGTTATCAGTCGGCTTTCAGACCCAGCTGTGGCAACCAGCTTTTCACCTGAGTCAGGTAAGTGCTGCGATCTTTACCCGTCAGACCTTCCATACGCGGCAATTTAGCCGTTAATGGGTTGACTGCCTGGTTATTGATCCACACTTCGAAGTGCAGGTGTGGACCCGTAGAACGACCGGTATTCCCCGAAAGCCCGATACGATCGCCACGTTTCACTTTCTGTCCTGGCTTCACCAGCACTTTGCTGAGATGCATGTAGCGCGTCATGTACTGACGGCCATGACGCAACGCAACGTAATTTCCGGCTGCACCGCCATTCTTCGCCATCAGCACTTCTCCGTCACCCACCGCTAACACCGGTGTGCCAATCGGCACTGCGAAATCCACCCCCCGGTGCGGCGCAATTCTGCCCGTTACCGGATTCAGACGGCGTGGATTAAAGTTCGAGGAGACACGGTATTGACGCACCGTCGGGAAGCGCATAAAGCCTTGCGCCAGACCCGCACCGCTACGGTCGTAATATTTGCCGTCTTCGGCACGGAACGCATAGTAATCTTTACCGGCGCTGCGTAAATGAACCCCAAGCAGTTCACTCTGTGCGCTTTTACCGTCCAGCATCTCGCGTGACATCAGGACGCTGAAGCTGTCACCTACGCGCAGTTTACGGAAATCCATCTGCCACTGCAGGGCTTTAATGACGTTACTGATTTCAGTGCTGGTTAATCCCGCGCTACGCGCACTGCTGGCAAAACTGCCCTGTACCACACCCTGCATCACGCTATTGCGCCATTCACCTTTTTGCAGCGTCTGCTGCATGGTGAATGAACCATTGTCATTGCGGGTGTAGGTGCGGGTTTCGCGGCGGGAGATCTCCCACGTCAGGGATTGCAGGCTACCGTCATCGGTGAGCGACCAGTTAAGCTGCTGGCCTACCTGTAACGTCCCCAGCGCTTTGTCACTGTTGACCAGGGCGTTGATATCGCCAATATCGATACCGTACTGATTCAGCGCGCTGCTGAGGGTATCCCCCGTGGCGACGGTGTATTCGTGCGCATCTGGGCTATCGGCCACATCTTTATCGATTTCATCGGTGGGAACGGCGTCGTCGTCCGGTTCATCCGCATTCTGATCAACCGGTTCGCTCGCCTCAGGCAACAGGGCTTGCAGATCGTTTTTATCTAACGCGATTTGTCTTATCACCGGCGACATCTCCGCCGGATGATAGACAAATGGCCGCCAGACAGCGACGGCCAATGTAACAACAGTTAATGAACCCAGGATTACGCGGTGGGGACGCGGCAAATTATTAAATGCGAGGGCGACAGAGCGGGCTATCTGCTGCACGTTAACTATTTCCTTTATGCTCCATTCAGGCAGCTGACATACTGGCTCGACAGTTGTGAAAGGAATTGCACATAGCTGTCTTTATTTAAGCTGATCGCTGTGCCGAGGGGATCAAGAGTCCCTTTGCGTACGGAAGTACCTCGCGCGACAGCATCGATGACTGCTGGCCTGAATTGTGGCTCAGCAAAGACGCACACCGCCTTTTGCTCAACCAACTGTGTTCGTATTTCATGTAAGCGCTGCGCGCCCGGTTGGATCTCAGGATTCACGGTAAAATGCCCGGTTGGGGAGAGACCGTAATGCTTTTCAAAATACGTGTAAGCGTCGTGAAAAACGAGATATCCTTTACTCTTCACCGGTGCGAGTTGCGCACCAATTTTCTGGTCAGTATCCGCCAGATCCGCCTCAAAGTGTTGCAAGTTGGCGTCAAGTTTGGCTCTGCTTTGCGGCATAAGTTCCAATAATTTCCCATGGATTGCAACCGCCGTTTGACGGGCTATCTCCGGGGACATCCAGAGATGCATATTAAACTCACCATGATGATGGTGAGCATGAGACTTATCCTGATGATCATCGCCACCTGCCGCATGGCTATCTTCATCATGATCGTCATCTTCATCTCCTCTGACCAGCAGAGATTTTACGCCGGGAAGGGCTGCCATTTCGAGGTTTTTTTGCGCCGGTAGAGATGCCGCGGATTGCGTCATAAAGGCTTCCATTTCTGGTCCAACCCACACCACTAAGTCTGCGTTTTTAATACGTTTTATGTCAGACGGACGCAGAGCATAATCGTGCTCTGAAGCGCCATCAGGCAGCAAAACATCCACGGGCGTAACACCATCAGCAATGGCTGCGGCAATAAAGCCTACCGGTTTGATTGAAGCCACAACATCCGCCCGTGCAGGCAGAGCAAATGCAGCAGCTAGCGCTACAGCAGAAAAGGTGCAGATAAAGCGCGATTTAATATGTAACATAATGCGTCATTCCATCGTGTCGGCAGGCGGGGATGTGATATTATAACATTATATTTTTTACGCAACCTGTAAATAATCATGTCACCTTTAGTTACACTCAGAGATGTTTCGGTAAAGTTCGATCAGCGCCAGGTGCTGTCGGGCATTAGCCTTGACCTTTCTCCGGGCCGCATACTCACGCTGCTTGGTCCAAATGGCGCAGGCAAATCAACGCTGGTGCGCCTGGTGTTAGGGCTGCTCAACGCCAGCAGCGGCACCATTCAACGCGAACCCGGTTTGCGCATCGGCTATGTGCCACAGAAACTGCACATCGATCCTACCCTGCCGATTACGGTTGAACGTTTTATGCGTTTATCACGGGGCGTGAAAAAAGCGGCGGTACTGCCTGCTTTGAAACGAGTCCAGGCCGGGCATCTGCTTAATTACCCGTTACAGAAGCTCTCGGGCGGTGAAACCCAGCGCGTGTTACTGGCTCGAGCCTTGCTGAATCAGCCGCAACTGCTGGTGTTAGATGAACCCACGCAGGGTGTGGATGTGAATGGCCAGGTCGCCCTGTATGACCTCATCAATCAGCTGCGCGTTGAACTGAATTGCGCGGTGCTGATGGTGTCCCACGACCTGCATTTAGTGATGGCAAAAACTGACGAAGTTCTGTGCCTCAATCACCATATCTGTTGTTCCGGGACGCCTGAAGTGGTCGCCCAGCATCCAGAATTTACCGCGATGTTTGGCCAGCGTGGTGCCGAACAACTGGCGATCTATCGCCATCATCATAATCATCGTCACGATTTACAGGGACGTATTGTGCTACGCCGTGGACAGGGGCCGTCATGATTGAATTACTGTTACCGGGCTGGTTGGGCGGCGTGATGCTGGCACTGGCCGCAGGCCCGTTAGGCTCGTTCGTGGTCTGGCGTCGTATGTCCTATTTCGGCGATACCCTCGCCCATGCTTCACTGCTTGGCGTAGCTTTTGGCCTGTTGCTTAATGTTAATCCTTACTATGCCGTGATTCTGGTGACGGTGTTTATCGCACTGGGCCTGGTGTGGCTGGAGCGTAAACCGAATCTGGCGATTGATACCCTGCTGGGGATTATGGCGCACAGCGCGCTTTCTCTTGGGCTGGTGGTCGTGAGCCTGATGTCCGGTGTGCGCGTCGATCTGATGGCGTATCTGTTTGGCGACCTGCTGGCAGTGACCCCGCAAGATCTGTGGCTGATGGCGGGCGGCGTTTTGGCTGTGCTGCTGGTGATGCTGTGGCAGTGGCGTTCGCTGCTCTCGATGACCCTCAGCCCGGAGTTGGCGCAGGTGGATGGGGTTAACGTGCAGCGTACTCGCCTGATGCTGATGCTGGTTACGGCGTTGACAATTGGCGTGGCAATGAAGTTTGTCGGTGCGCTGATCATCACCTCGTTGCTGATTATTCCTGCGGCTACCGCTCGCCGTTTTTCACGTTCTCCAGAGCAAATGGCAGGCTTCGCGGTGATTGTCGGCATCCTTGCCGTGAGCGGTGGCTTAACGCTCTCTGCGTTATATGACACACCAGCCGGCCCTTCCGTGGTACTGGCTGCCGCACTGTTGTTCGTGCTCAGCCAGTTACGTAAACCCGCTTCGTGATTCGCGCTTAACTCTCGCGTGTAATCCCGAAATGACGGTAAGCATGCTGTGTGGCCATTCGGCCACGCGGTGTGCGCTGAATGAACCCTTGCTGGATCAGGAAGGGTTCAATCACATCTTCGATGGTTTCCCGCTCTTCACCAATGGCTGCTGCCAGGTTATCCAGGCCCACAGGACCACCGGTAAATTTATCGATGATAGCTAACAGCAGCTTGCGGTCCATGTAATCAAAACCTTCGCTGTCAACATTCAGCAAGTTCAGCGCACTGGTCGCCACTTCCCCGCTCATTTCGCCATCCGCTTTCACTTCTGCGTAATCCCGCACGCGGCGTAACAGTCGATTGGCGATACGTGGTGTACCGCGAGAACGTCGCGCCACTTCCAGCGCGCCTTCATCGCTTAACTCGAGGCCGAGGCAACTGGCGCTGCGACTCACAATATGCTGGAGGTCTTTGACCTGATAAAACTCAAGACGCTGCACAATACCAAAACGGTCACGCAGGGGAGAGGTTAAAGAACCGGCTCGGGTGGTGGCACCAATCAGGGTAAACGGTGGCAAATCGAGTTTGATGGAGCGTGCCGCTGGGCCTTCACCAATCATGATATCCAACTGGTAATCTTCCATCGCCGGGTAGAGCACTTCTTCTACCACCGGAGAAAGACGATGGATCTCATCAATGAACAGCACATCATGAGGTTCGAGGTTAGTCAGCATCGCCGCCAGATCGCCCGCTTTTTCCAGCACCGGGCCAGAGGTGGTGCGTAAATTCACCCCCATTTCATTGGCGACGATGTTGGCCAGAGTCGTTTTCCCTAATCCCGGCGGGCCGAAGATCAGTAAGTGGTCGAGCGCATCGCCACGCAGTTTCGCCGCCTTGATGAAGATTTCCATCTGCTCGCAGACCTGCGGTTGGCCGACATACTCCGTCAGCCGTTTTGGGCGAATGGCGCGGTCAAGGCTCTCTTCTTCGTTAAAAGAAGGTGCAGCGGAAACAAGGCGATCGGCTTCTATCATGACTTACCTCAAATGGCAGCGCGGAGCGCTTCGCGGATCAGGGTTTCACAATCAGCATCTGGCTTACCGATTTTGCTTACCATACGACTGGCTTCCTGCGGTTTATACCCCAGCGCAACCAGTGCCGCAACGGCTTCTGCTTCGGCATCATTGCCTTCAGGTTCTGGCCCCGGCGTGGTGAGGGTGAAGGTAGAATCGCCACCGAACAGATCGCCGTGCATGCCTTTAAAGCGGTCTTTCATCTCAACGACCAGACGTTCAGCGGTTTTCTTACCGACACCAGGCAGTTTGATCAGCACCGCGATCTCTTCTTTCTCCACCGCAGTAACAAACTGCTGTGCAGACATGCCGGAAAGGATTGCCAGCGCCAGCTTTGGCCCAACGCCGTTGACTTTCACCAGCTCGCGGAACAGTGCCCGCTCCTGCTTATTATTGAAGCCAAACAGCAGTTGCGCATCTTCACGCACCACAAACTGGGTAAAAATCACGGCTTCCTGATGGATTTCAGGCAGTTCGTAAAAACAGGTCATCGGCATATGTACTTCGTAGCCAACGCCATTCACTTCTATCAGCACCAGCGGTGGCTGCTTTTCCAGAATTGTACCGCGTAAACGCCCTATCACCTGTTTCTGTCCTTTCTCAATGCATAATGCGCTGTTTATAACATAAAAAAGGCTGGATGAATATCCAGCCTCACCGGTTAGACCGAACGTAGCCTGCCACGGGTTAACGTCAGTTTGCTGTCACTCAAGCGCGCAGCATTCTGGCTGACATGGCAGTGCGTAATCGCGATAGCCAGGGCATCCGCCGCATCCGCCTGCGGATTAGCCGGTAATTTGAGCAGCGAGCGAACCATATGCTGCACCTGGCTTTTCTCTGCGCCACCGGTTCCGGTGACGGTTTGCTTGACCTGACGTGCCGCGTATTCAAACACCGGCAGATCCAAATTGACCGCCGCCACGATCGCCGCACCGCGTGCCTGCCCCAGCTTCAGCGCGGAGTCCGCATTTTTCGCCATAAATACCTGCTCAATGGCAAAATAGTCTGGCGAAAACTGGGTGATGATTTCGGTGACACCGGCATAAATCAGTTTCAGGCGGGAGGGAAGATCGGTCACGTTGGTGCGAATACACCCACTACCAAGATAAGTGAGTTGGCGTCCGGTCTGGCGGATTACGCCATACCCCGTGACGCGGGAGCCGGGGTCAATGCCTAGAATGATCGCCATATCAACTCCCCGTTAAGCGATAACGCAGCGGCACGAGAATGGCCGCTGCGTGCACTGCACTCAGTGATGCGCAAGGCATTACAGAGTTGCCGCCACCTCGTCAGAAATTTCACCGTTATGGTAAACTTCCTGCACGTCATCGCAGTCTTCCAGCATATCGATCAGACGCAGCAGTTTTGGTGCGGTTTCCGCATCCAGATCGGCTTTGGTCGATGGGATCATTGAGACTTCGGCGGTGTCTGCTTTCAGACCACCCGCTTCCAGTGCATCACGCACCTTGCCCAGCTCTTCCCAGGCAGTGAACACATCAATTGCGCCGTCGTCATAAGCGACAACGTCTTCTGCACCGGCTTCCAGCGCTGCGTCCATCACCGCATCTTCATCCAGACCTGGCGCAAAGGAGATCACCCCTTTTTTGCTGAACAGGTAAGATACCGAGCCGTCAGTACCGAGGTTGCCACCGGTTTTGGTGAATGCATGACGCACTTCACCTACGGTACGGTTACGGTTGTCACTCAGGCACTCAATCATGACCGCTGAGCCGCCAGGACCGTAACCTTCATAAATGATGGTTTCCATATTGGAATCATCTTCACCGCCCACACCACGGGCAATCGCACGGTTCATGGTGTCACGCGTCATGTTGTTTGACAGCGCTTTATCCATTGCAGCACGCAGACGCGGGTTAGAGTTCGCATCGCCGCCGCCCAGTTTTGCTGCGGTGACCAGCTCACGGATGATCTTGGTGAAGATCTTACCACGCTTGGCATCCTGCGCCGCTTTACGGTGTTTGGTGTTTGCCCATTTACTATGTCCAGCCATTTCTCTTCTCTCTTGTCTATTGCACGGGGTACTGTGCCCGGTTATTGCTGAGGCGGTTCCACCCGATGGTTCAATGCAGAGGTGCAGTACAGGAGCCTGCACCCGATAAACAAAACGTTCAGTTGGCGGTCAGACCGCCATTCAGACAAACTCTTCAATTGCCTGGCGGTTACTCCAGGACTTGGTTAATGCTGCCGCTTCCGCTGCGCTGAGCCAACGCGCCGCCAGGTGTTCACTGATAGTGACGTCACGCTCGACCGGTAAGGTTAAACGAAACCAGTGTTCGCGATTGTGGGTGACATCCGGCGCGTAGCGATGGCGGTAGTGGGCGAAGATCTCAAACTCAATTTGTTTGTGGCAATCTTCCAGCGCCAGTTGCTCGGCTCTGGCATCAATGCCCGTCTCTTCTAGTACTTCCCGCCATGCGGCTTCAGCGGGTTGTTCACCCGGTTCCAGGCTACCGGTGACCGATTGCCAGAATTCCGCATCATCGCGCCGCTGCAGCATCAGCACCCGGCCGGTATCCTGCGCAGTAATCACGATCAGTACCGATACCGGGTGTTTATAGCCCATTAGTTATTCTCAGGCTTGTCTTTTTTGACGACCTGAATGCCCAGGTCACCCAGCGCTGCCGGATTGGCATAGCTTGGTGCTTCGGTCATCAGGCAGGCGGCCGCGGTGGTTTTCGGGAACGCGATAACATCACGGATGTTGTCGGTGCCGGTCAGCAGCATGGTCAGGCGATCAAGACCAAATGCCAGGCCCGCGTGCGGAGGCGTGCCGTATTTCAGGGCATCTAACAGGAAGCCAAACTTCTCTTGCTGTTCCTGTTCTTCAATACCCAGAATGCTGAACACGGTCTGCTGCATTTTACCATTGTGGATACGGACTGAACCGCCACCCACTTCATAGCCATTGATGACCATGTCGTAAGCATTCGCCACAGCCTGGGTTGGATCCACTTTCAGCTCTTCTGCCGAGAGGTCTTTCGGCGAGGTGAACGGGTGGTGCATAGCCGCCAGGCCGCCTTCATCATCCGCTTCGAACATTGGGAAATCCACTACCCACAGCGGCGCCCAAGCTTTCTCATCGGTAATTTGCAGGTCACGTCCCACTTTCAGGCGCAGTGCACCCAGCGCATCCGCTACCACTTTAGCGCGATCCGCGCCGAAGAAGATCAGGTCGCCATCTTGTGCGCCGGTACGGCTGAGGATGCCTTCAACGATGTCAGCGGTCAGGAATTTTGCAACCGGGCTCTGCACACCTTCAAGGCCGTTGGCACGTTCGTTGACCTTCATCCAGGCCAAACCTTTAGCCCCATAGATCTCAACGAATTTGCCGTATTCATCAATCAGTTTACGCGTCAGGCTGGCACCGCCTGGTACACGCAGCGCAGCAACGCGGCCTTTGGCATCATTCGCCGGGCCCGCGAAGACCTGGAATTCGACGTTTTTCAGCAGGTCAGCCACGTCGACCAGTTCCATTGGGTTACGCAGGTCAGGTTTATCAGAACCGTAACGTTGCATCGCTTGGGCGAAGGTCATCTGCGGGAAGGTGCCGAGATCCACACCTTTTACGTCCAGCCAGAGTTCACGGATCATGCGTTCCATCATTTCACGCACTTGTTCAGCGCTGAGGAAGGAGGTTTCTACGTCGATTTGGGTGAATTCAGGCTGACGGTCAGCGCGCAGGTCTTCATCACGGAAGCATTTCACGATCTGGTAGTAGCGATCAAAGCCCGACATCATCAGCAGCTGTTTGAAAAGCTGTGGTGATTGTGGCAACGCATAGAATTTGCCTTTATGCACACGGCTTGGTACCAGGTAGTCACGCGCACCTTCTGGCGTGGCTTTGGTCAGCATTGGCGTTTCGATGTCGAGGAAGTCGTTGTCATCCATAAAGCGACGAACAAAGCTGGAGATGCGAGCACGGGTTTTCAGGCGCTGAGCCATTTCCGGGCGACGCAGGTCAAGATAGCGATATTTAAGGCGTGCTTCTTCGCTGTTGACCTGGTTGGAGTCCAGCGGCAGGGGCTCAGAGCGGTTGATGATGTTTAGCTCATGGGCGAACACTTCAACATCGCCGGTTGCCATGTCGCTGTTACGGTTTTTTTCGTCGCGAGCACGCACGGTCCCGGTGATCTGGATGCAGAATTCGTTGCGCAGCTCTGAAGCCAGCTTGAAAGCCTGCTCACGGTCGGGATCAAAGAAGACCTGCACGATACCTTCACGGTCGCGCATATCGATAAAGATCAGGCTGCCCAGATCGCGACGACGGTTGACCCAGCCGCAAAGTGTTACCTGTTGACCCACATGTGACAGATTGAGCTGTCCACAATATTCTGTACGCATAACGCTATCCTTTTAACTTCGCCGCTGCTGCCTGGCAACACCAGGCCACGTAACCTGAAGTGATGCTGCTGCAAAAATGGCGCTTAGTATAATTTAAAAAGGCAGGCAGGATAAGTAGAGCGAACAGACTATGCAACTCTGTCGGGTTGAATCGTGGCTTTTCATTTGCTGGTAAGCTGTTAGCGGGCAAAAATCATGCTTTGGGTAGAGGGAATTCTGTTTTGACACTTCGTATTGGTCTGCCGCAATGGCAGCATGCACACTGGAAGCGCTGGGGCATTGAGAGCCTGGCGGACTATGCGCGCTATTTTCAGTGCGTGGAGGGCAATACTACGCTGTATGCATTGCCAGATGCCGCCACGGTTCAGCGCTGGAAGGCGATGACCCATGACGATTTCCGGTTTTGTTTTAAGTTTCCTTCTGCGATTAGCCATCAGGCTGCGCTGCGTCAGTGTGACGATGAGGTTGATGCGTTTTTTCGTCTGCTTGATCCACTTTCTGCACGTATCGGCCAATACTGGTTGCAGTTACCTGCGTCATTTTCCCCGGCCCAGTTGGCGGACCTGTGGCGTTTTCTCGACGCGTTGCCTAAGTGTTTCCACTACGGTGTTGAAGTCCGCCACGCGGCCTTTTTTGCTAAAGGTGAAGCCGAGCAGGCGCTGAATCGGGGTTTGCATCAGCGTGGCGTGAACCGGGTGATTCTCGATAGCCGTGCGGTACATGCTTCGCTTTCCACTTCTCCCGCCGCCATTGAAGCGCGAAGTAAGAAACCGCGTGTGCCCCCTCACGCTATCCGTACGGCGACACAACCGATGGTGCGGTTTATCGCCAGTGATAGCGTAGAGGAGAGTGTGCCACTGTTTGCTATCTGGCTGGAAAAATTGCGTCAGTGGCAGCCGGAAAGCGACCCGATGGTGTTTTTGCATACGCCCGATATGGGTCAGGTGTTTCCGTTGGTGCAGGCGCTGTGGCCTCAGTTGCAGCAGTTGGATGCCACCATCGGCAGCGGACCAGACTGGCCACAGCAAGCCGCGCTGTTTTAGGTCGCGTTATCCTTCCTCAAGTTGGTTTCTGATTCTCTTCAGGATGTTGTGCGGGCCGGTGAGCACAATCTGGCCCGTTTGGTTTTCAATGTAGATACGCTGTGATTTGAATTTCATGCGTTTATGAAGAGGCACATCATAGTAACCGGCACTGGTGGCGTGATATTTCGCTTTGGTGAGTAAAGCGTTGAGCTGGTCAGGCGTGACGTCGTCCGGTAGCGTGAGGCGCGCAATGCAGGTGAGCCAAAACGTGGCTGCCAGTCCACAGATGCACCCCACAATACCGTCATGAATGTTGCCATGTGCCCACAGCGGCAGCACCCATCGGATGATGCTGATATAGAGTGCTAATATCGCCAGATTGAAGTAGATTCGGTAGCTGTCACGCCGCCACTGTTCCAGCAGGTTTAACCGCTGAAGTTTTCCCTTAATGAGCATAATTTTTTCATCCTTGAAATGAAGCTTATTCCTGATTTACTTGAGCGGTAGTCTTACGCGCTCAGCTCTGGAACGTCAACGTCAACGTCAACGTCAACGTCAACGTCTAAACCATCGTCTGATAGATCGAGATACCTCGGCCTGTCAGGGCAATCGGGCTGCGACGTGGCTCGCTCCGATTACCCTGCCCTCCGAAATCCATACGGTTGTTTTGCCTGAACATAGGCTGCCTGGAAGTTAAGCACTGAAACTCACCAAGGGCTGGGGCTGCTAACAGCCGCACTGCTGCTTCTGGGAAGATGATGGGGGGTATGACAGCAAATGCCTCTGGCACATGGATGTGCCAGCGGATCGCAGGATGCATGTTCCTTTGCAGTCATACCCCCCATTGTCTGACCTGCCACCTGAATCTACAGCGGCTTCTCAACACACCGCTAAGAGATGCAGCGCGCGCGCATTTCTGCCAAAATAGCGCCTTTGATGTCGATTCTTCGGATTTTTCGCTATGCCTGACCGCGATACCCTATTCTCCGCACCCATTGCCAAACTGGGTGACTGGACCTTTGATGAGCGCGTGGCTGAAGTCTTCCCTGACATGATTCAGCGCTCCGTACCTGGCTACTCCAACATCATCTCGATGATTGGCATGTTGGCAGAACGTTTTGTTCAACCAGACAGCCAGGTTTATGACCTCGGATGCTCACTCGGTGCGGCAACGCTCTCAGTGCGCCGCAACATCCATGTGCCGGGTTGTACCATTATCGCCATTGATAACTCCCCCGCGATGGTCGAGCGCTGCCGCCGCCATCTTGATGCCTTCCGGGGTGAAACACCGGTCAACGTCATGGAAGCGGATATTCGCGATGTCGAAATCGAAAATGCTTCGCTGGTGGTACTCAACTTCACCCTGCAATTCCTCGACCCCGAAGCACGGTTGAAACTGCTGGAAAAAATCTGGCGCGGACTGAATCCGGGTGGCGCTTTGGTGCTGTCAGAGAAGTTCAGCTTTGAAGACGCCGAAGTCGGTGAGCTGCTGTTCAACATGCATCACGACTTCAAACGTGCCAACGGCTACAGCGAACTGGAAATCAGCCAGAAGCGCAGCATGCTGGAAAACGTCATGCTGACGGACAGCGTTGAAGCACATAAAGCACGCCTGAAAACCGCTGGCTTCTCCCATGCTGAACTGTGGTTCCAGTGCTTCAACTTTGGTTCTCTGGTGGCGCTGAAATGATTGATTTTGGCCGCTTCTATCAGCAAATTGCCACCGGCCCCCTGGCCAGTTGGCTAGAAACCTTACCAGCGCAGGTCGCCACCTGGCAGCGTGAAAACCTTCATGGGCACTTCCGCAACTGGGAAAAGTCAGTTGAACACTTGCCCCAACTGGCCCCGCAGCATCTCGACCTGGTGGATAGCGTCAGCGCACAACATGATGAACTGAGCGATCGCCAGCGACAAGGCATTGAAAAACTCCTGCGCAACCTCATGCCATGGCGCAAAGGGCCTTACTCACTGTATGGCACCGAAATCGACACGGAATGGCGATCGGACTGGAAGTGGGAACGCGTACTGCCGCACATCTCACCGCTGGCTGGCCGCACTATTCTGGACGTCGGTTGTGGCAGCGGTTATCACATGTGGCGTATGGTTGGGGCTGGCGCGCGCTTAGTGGTCGGCATTGACCCCATGCAGCTCTTTTTGTGCCAGTTTGAAGCCGTGCGTAAACTGCTGAACGACGATCGTCGTGCTCACCTCCTGCCGCTAGGGATCGAACAGCTCCCTACTTTGCAGGCCTTTGATACCGTCTTCTCAATGGGCGTGTTATATCACCGCCGTTCACCGTTGGATCACCTGCTACAGCTAAAAAATCAGCTGGTCAGCGGAGGCGAACTGGTGTTGGAAACGCTGGTCATTGAAGGTGATGAGAATCAGGTACTGGTACCAGGCGAACGTTACGCACAAATGCGCAACGTCTACTATATCCCTTCGGCGGCAGCACTCAAAAGCTGGCTGGAAAAATGTGGTTTTGAAGACGTTCGCATCGCCGATTATGCCGTCACTTCCACCGAAGAGCAGCGCCGAACCGCCTGGATGACCAGCGAATCACTGGCTGAATTCCTCGACCCGAACGACAGCAGCAAAACGGTAGAAGGTTATCCGGCACCGCTGCGCGCCGTGCTCGTGGCGCGCAAACCGTAAGATTAGTGGCGTGACAGTGCCAGTCGCGCCGCAAAGCCGATAAACACCACACCGGTCAGTCGGTCCATCACTTTCTGGACGGCTGGCCGACGTAAATGCGCGGAAAAGTAATGGCTACCGCCAATCAACACGGCGTTCCACACCAGGCCAATCGCCATATGTGCCAGTGCCATCAAAAAACACCACAGGGGCACTGAGGCACCAGCCGGAATAAACTGTGGCAAAAAGGTCACGTAAAACACACCCACTTTCGGATTAAGCATGTTGCCGAGCAATCCGCGGCTAAAACAGGCAAACATCCCTTGCTGGGCCGGCGTTTCTACCGCCACTTCTGCCACCGCTTCCGGTTTCTTCAGCAACAAACGCAAGCCCAGATACAACAAATAGGCAGCACCGACCCATTTCAGCGTGGCATAAGCCACTTCCGAGGCCAGCAACAGCGCGCCCAGGCCAAAACCTACGGCAACACCCCAGGCCAGACAGCCAGTAGTGACACCTAATGCCGTTGCCGCCGCACGGCGCGATCCCTGAGCAGCCGCAGAGCGCAGCACCAGAGCGGTATCAAAACCTGGGGTTAACGTCAGAATGGTGATCGCAAACAGAAAAGAGAGCCACAGCGTCGTCATTTACATCTCCTTATTGAACAGCCGTCAGTGTACCCAGGTTTAGCAGCCGAGTCCTGTTGACAGCGAGTTCGTTGTTCATTAATTGTCGCTTTTACTGCCCCAGTACTGATAGCGATAAGCCGAAGTAAGATGGCGCTCAATAACGCCTTGAGCAAAGACCTCGGTTTCATGCAGATAACTCAAGGTGCAGTTGCCGGCTTCATCCCATAACTGGCACTCATCGGCCGAGTGCAACATGCTGACGGAGGTTTGTTCAGTGGCGTCCAGTTTCCATTCACGGCGCTGGCTGTCATAGGTGTAACGATTTTTACTGCGCTCGGTATCCGCATTCGTCACCTGACCCTGCGCATTCCAGCGATAGCGATTAACCCCGTTACTCTCTTCATCGCTGCCGCGCGCCACACTGTTCTGCAACCGCAACTGCGGATCGTAGTGGTAGGTAATATCGGTAAAGCCATTTTTCCCCATGCTGGTAAAACGGTCTGAACTGCTGGTGATGGTGCCGTGTCGCCCCACATGCCAGCTCACCGTTCCCTGACGATTATCCACCACCTCTTCCTTGCCTTGCCGGATCACTTTAACCAGATAGGCATATTCAGCGACCCAACCGCCCTGCACCCGCGAAATGTGCTGCTCCATGCTAAAGGCAACATTGCGTTCGTTCTTGTCATAGCTGATATCCGCCACCAACAGCGATCCACAGCGATCAAACTGCCCCAGCACTCGCTTCTGTGAATCCACATCCTTGCCAAACTCACCGGCCACCACCTGCTGCACGTTGCCCTTTGCATTCCCGCCCAGCAAAACCCAGTTATTACTGGCAGAGATGGCAGCACTCTTCGCCATACAGACAGGCTTTGCCTGGAGTGATGGACTACAGACCACAAGTAAAGCCGCGATTGCGGTAAAAATGACCTGTTTCATACGCTTACTCCCCAGTCGCCATGTAATCAGTGTAAACCGCTCTGTGCGACGGGGAGAAAAATAATCTTTAGCCTGAATTCACACCAGCACCTGACTGGCTCGTTGCGTCCGGGCGATACGATCGGCCAACCCATTTTCGCCCCCGTTGATACGCCGCGTTAGCGCTTCAACGTTCCCACTGTCGGCGATGGGATTCAGTTTGTTCGCCTGCCAGAACCAACCGGCGGAACGCGCTGCATTCACATCCTGCAGCAGCAAATCGGGTTGATCCAGGAGCGGCAGTGCTAATGCCGTGCCACAGGCGGCGTAATTGGCGCGAAAGGTAATTTGCTTGAGGCCTCGACCACGATAGGTCCAGCCGTCATCAGGTTGTGTATTTCCATAACGGCCACCATACACCAGATTAGCAATCTGCCTTTGGCGCGCTATCGGGACTATCGCTTCACCACTGCGGCGTCCGAGCTGTTGACGCTGCTGCGACGTCAATCGGTTAGCGAAAATGGCCAAACCTGCCACTGAATAGTTAAAGCTCTCCACCAGGCGACTAAAACCGGCGGACTCCGTGCCTGTTTGTGCGATGAAATTCGCCTGGCGTGTTGGGGTATCGATGCCAAACTCTGCCATGGCATCTGTGATGGGTTTAAACCAACGAACCGCGAGCACAGCACTAATGCCTGCCGCCTTCTGGAACTGATCCTGAGTCATAAATAAGCCCTCTGTTAAGCTCTCACTCTTAAGCTTAGACAGAGGGCAAAAAAACCCGGCATTTGCCTGACTGGAATGCTTGTTTTCGGATAAATACGCCAGGAAAAAGACAGCTTATTCGGTTGCTCTAACCAGAACACGCGACTTTTTCCGGCCAATCATTGGTTTTTCAATCAAGAACCATGAGAGTGCAGCCATTACCAGCGTAACCAGCAGCGATAACAACATTGATGACCAGAAACCAATACCTAACTCATTAATTGCAATCTGTTGCACTGGAAATGCATAAATATAGATACCGTAAGAGAAATCAAAGCGCCCTTTAATCAAACGATCGCGGAAGGAGATCCCAATAAGCAGTGTCAAATAGCAAACCGCAACCGTGTACAGCGTTTTCACCAAAATAACATCAAGGCCAGAAAGCAACAGCGCAATCAATGCCACCACCAGCAAGACAACTTTTACTTTGGGATTATTGATCCAGCGGTCGCGATAAACGCAAAACAGTGCACCAACGGCAAAGGGAATAGAGAAATGACTGGTCGCTACCAAAGCAAGCTTCGTGATACCAAAGTGCAGGCACAGTAACTGCAACACCACAGAGCCCACGAGAAATATCCATAACCCTGCGTTATAACGCGAAAACCACTTCAGGCAAAATGCCAGCACTATATAATCAAACACTTCGAAGAAAAGCGTCCACAAACTGCCATTCATGGTATTCGGATAAATATAACCATTAGTGAAGTTATTCATCCCTTCAGGCGTGACACCCACAAACCCAATGCCGGTCAATCCCATCACACGAAGCCAGGTTTTAAGCGCATCCCAGGAGGTCACCCAGTGAAGGAAGCTCTCGCTGCCGAGTAACCCACCGCAAATATAGATGGTAAAAACCAGACACACGGCAAGCCCCGGATACACCCGGAGAAAACGTTTGCGCGCATATTCGAAATCAGAAGAAGAACGCTGGTAACTTTGCGCAATAAGATAGCCAGAAATAGAGAAGAAAATAATCACTGCGGTGGTACCAAACGACTCCAGCCCTAAAACTTGCGGCTCAGAAAACCCACTCAAAGCAAAGTGATGACTATAAATAACAGCAACTGCGGCCAGCAAACGAATGATATCAAAACTATTATCGTGCTTAGCAGAATAATTCGTTGTCATAACACCCTCCCATATAAGTAACGCGCAGGAAAAATCAGTCGGCCGGTTAAACCGCCAACATTTATTATTAAAATAGAACTACACCTGCCAAGGTCACCGGCGTAGTTTAGCTCCCCACGGAGGCTGACCTAATGTGGGGAAAAAGCCTTGTTTCGTCTTATCATAAAACTAATAGAGAAAAAGCACGCAGCAGAGACATGGCTAATCATCGACTCACCCTACCTGTGAATTGAGTCTGCCTGACTGAAAGTGTTTAGTTTCAGGCAATGAGTTACATAACTGGTGTTAAAACAATCGGGCCAATAACGACAAGATGATACTTACAGTAAACTAATACTACCTTTACTATTTAACAACAAATATTTCTCTATATTTCACTGGATTAATCTTAAGACATTGCATTATTACCGCGCTGTGAGGCGCAGGCACAGTGCCGCAACACCGCTGAGGCTGCCTGGCAACACACCACACACACTGTAAGGATATCGTTAGGGAATTAATCATCACTATGGACATTGATAACACATCATTAACTAAATTCACCAAAAAATGCGGGTGTTTGTGACAAGCCTCATGAAAAATTACTCAAATAACACTCAATTGATAAGCACTGTTTTTCAATGATGCAAAAGTTGATCTGGATCAAAATTAGGACTTTTCAGTGTGTTAGGATGCCTCCCGAGTTGTTGTTACGAGATTGGTAAGCAGTTGTCTGACTAAGGTTTTCTGACTGGTTAGTTAGATTTTTCACCCCGCATAATGCGGGGTTTTTTCTTTGTAGCAGAACGGTGACAGGTTTGGCTGGCAAACCGCAGATAAAAAGAACCCCAGCAATAGAGGCCGGGGCTTGGTACTTGCAAACATCACGTCAGGTTCGACGCGCTGCGCGGCAAAAACGGGCAGATTCAGGCAACACGGATATCGCCTACCTGCATCACACTCTTCATTGCTCCTACTATATCGCCATCAACGCAGTTACGGCTGAACTCGTCGACATCAACGTCACTCCCCATCGAAACACCTGCTTTACGGTAGCGCATGGGCGAAGCAATGCGTTGGCTGGCTGAACTGTGAAGCTCCTGCAATCCGACATCCAGGAATTTTTGCACGTTGCTCAAACGTACTCCTGCGCCAGCCATAATGATTGGACCTGGCGTGCTGGCATTAAGTTCCCGCAGTAACACAATTCCGCTTTCCGCACTCTGCTGCTGGCCCGAGGTGAGTACACGAGCCACGCCCAACCCGGCCAACTGATCTAAAGCACGCTTCGGGTTATGGCACAGATCGAAGGCACGATGAAAAGTCACCGCCATTCCTTCACATAGTGACATAAGCTGCTGCATGCGCGGCATATCAATGTGCCCGTCTTCATCGAGCGCCCCAAGCACCACGCCCGGGAACCCCAGCTCCCGCATGATGGCAATATCCGACTTCATGAGCGAAAACTCACGCGCGCTGTAACAAAAATCTCCACCACGCGGGCGTACAATCGGGTGTACCGGTATCGTAATTTCGGCACGGGCTGCCGATAACATACCGGCGGAAGGCGTTAATCCGCCTTCACGGGGTGCACTACAAAGCTCAATGCGGTCCGCACCTGCCTGCTGTGCCGTCAGCGCACAATCTATGCCATAGCAACAAATTTCCAGTGTCAGCATCTGAATCCTCCGGTGGTGGCATCTGGTTGAAAAATCACTGTTCAGATACGGCTAAATAGCGGCCAGCGTGGCCAGACAGCGCTAACTATGGCACTCAATAGTGATTCCTGAATCGACCGGGGTCACAGCAAAGGTTTGAAATTGCATAAATATGACACAGCTTACATTTTGGCGGGTCACCACGGCGTTGAGAAGGTGAATAAATCCACCTTTTGATTACACCCCGATAACAATCAGGGCGCAATGCGAGAAGAGAGAAGCTATTCTTGTTCGCTGGCGACGATCTCTTCCAGGCTCCAGGGATGGAATTTAATGGTGGTTCGGCCATCACTCACCGCCAAAGTGGGGTTTGGTAAGCGCTCATTTTCTCCCTGCGGGCTACTGGTCTTAAAAGTAATGCCTGGTGTGACCAAAGCCTGATCGGCAATCAGTGCCATCGCTCGCACGCCCAATGTGGCAGGATCGCCACGTAAGACGATTTCGATGTGCTCCCAGCCCTCATGGCGATAGAGCTTTTCACCCGGCCACGGCAGTTCAACCACCTTGATCGTCAAACCTGCTACCGCCAGAGGCTGATGCAAGCGATACAGGCAAATTGGGCGACCATTAATCATCGCACGTGAGAATTCCGTGCCAATTTGCAACAGCCCCTGTTGCCAGCGCTCAGCCGTTGCATTTTGGTGGCAACGCAGCGCGATGTGGTCCGCCTCACATCCCACAAGATCCAGACCCAGTAATTGGGAAAATTTCTGTAATTCATTGTCAAAACGTTCTAAATCCTCGGTCAGATCTTCAAGACCTGCGGTTGACAAACTCATCTTCGATCCACCTCATAATATAGTTAGTTTCTTTAATCATTTAATTTAAATTAATGTACAAAATATCGCCACGGTGTAGATCGGACTCATCCGATTTCACCTGTTTTTTGGCTTTATGGCCCCTATTTTACGCGGCTATTTCGGATACATCTATATATCAGGGCCATTAATTAATACACAAAACAGTAATAACACCATGTTTTTATTGGTGTTAATAAGTACAATGAGAAACATCTTAAATTACGGCCGGAGGTTTGCAGTTTTACCTGCATTACCTGTAAATTTGCAGCTTCATTACTGCAAGGAAATTTTTATGGCCATGCTCATTGTTGTTGCAGTCCTGATCGCCGTGACGGGATTTGCTATTTCCCGCCACTGGAAGGTGCGAGCAGACAAAAGCGTTAAAAATACGCGTCGTCATTCACGACGCCGTTAGCAGAAAGTGGGAAGGCAGCTTCCCCCTTTGTCCCTCGTAACGACAACCGCTGCTGACGCCCCGCCACAATTCACGTATACTTAGCCCCTTAATTTTTTGTTTTTCCTGTTGGTTAACCCTAACAGGAGATAACCAGCGGCCCGCTGTTTCTCAGCCGGGCCTTTTCAGCTTATGAAGGTAACGCGGTGAATATTCAGGCTCTTCTTTCCGATAAAGTCAGTCAGGCAATGATTGCGGCTGGCGCACCCGCCGATTGTGAACCTCAGGTTCGCCAGTCGGCCAAGGTCCAGTTTGGTGATTATCAGGCCAATGGCATTATGGCGGTAGCGAAAAAGCTCGGGCAGGCACCGCGCCAGCTGGCTGAGGTCGTGATCCAACATCTGGATCTCACCGGCATTGCCAGCAAAGTTGAAATTGCCGGTCCCGGCTTTATCAACATATTCCTTGATCGCCAGTGGCTGGCAGAGCAGACGGCACAGGCGCTGCAACTTCCTCGTCTCGGCGTGAGCAGCCTGAAACCGCAAACCATCGTTATTGACTATTCAGCGCCTAACGTCGCCAAACAGATGCACGTGGGCCACGTCCGCTCCACCATCATTGGTGATGCGGCCGTTCGTACGCTGGAGTTCCTCGGCCACAAGGTTATTCGCGCTAACCACGTCGGCGACTGGGGCACGCAGTTTGGTATGTTGATTGCCTACCTGGAAAAGCAGCAGAACGAGCATCATGAAGATATCGCCCTAGCG
Organism: Candidatus Pantoea multigeneris; assembly: GCF_011752615.1. Taxonomy (NCBI): domain Bacteria; kingdom Pseudomonadati; phylum Pseudomonadota; class Gammaproteobacteria; order Enterobacterales; family Erwiniaceae; genus Pantoea; species Candidatus Pantoea multigeneris. Next base: position 33,339 of record NZ_VWXF01000003.1, on the reverse strand, counting down.
GATCTCGAAGAATTCTACCGTGAAGCCAAAGTCACTTATGACGCGGATGAAGCTTTCGCAGAGCGCGCTCGTGGCTACGTCGTGAAGCTGCAAGGGGGCGATGAGTATTGCCGCACCCTGTGGAAGAAGCTGGTCGACATTACCATGAGCCAAAATCAGGAAGTGTACGATCGCCTGAATGTCACTCTGACCCGTAACGATGTCATGGGTGAAAGCCTGTATAACGACATGTTGCCTGGCATCGTCAGCGATCTGCGCGAAAAAGGCCTGGCCGTCACCAGTGAAGGTGCCACCGTGGTGTTCCTTGATGAGTTCAAAAACAAGGAAGGCGAAGCGATGGGCGTCATCATCCAGAAAAAGGATGGCGGCTACCTTTACACCACCACGGACATTGCCTGTGCGAAGTACCGCTATGAAACGCTGGGTGCAGACCGCGTGCTCTACTACATCGACTCACGCCAGCATCAGCATCTGCAACAGGCATGGACCATCGTGCGTAAGGCCGGTTATGTACCGGAATCGGTACCTTTAGAGCATCACGCGTTTGGCATGATGTTAGGCAAAGATGGACGTCCGTTCAAAACCCGTAGCGGTGGCACCATTAAACTGGCGGACCTGCTGGATGAGGCGGTCGATCGCGCACATGCATTGGTGAGCGAGAAAAACCCAGAGATGTCTGCGCAGGAGCTGAAAGATCTGGCGGAAGTCGTGGGGATCGGCGCAGTGAAATATGCCGACCTGTCAAAAAGCCGCACCACAGATTACATTTTTGACTGGGATAACATGCTGGCCTTTGAAGGCAACACCGCGCCATACATGCAGTATGCTTACACCCGCGTACTCTCTGTGTTCCGCAAGGCCGGAATTGAAGCCGATTCGCTCAATGCACCGGTGATCATCACAGAAGATCGTGAAGCACTGTTGGCAACGCGTTTGCTGCAGTTTGAAGAGACCATCACTCAGGTTGCCCGTGACGGCACGCCGCATGTGATGTGTGCTTACCTCTACGACCTGGCGGGTCTGTTCTCAGGCTTCTACGAGCACTGCCCAATTCTGAGTGCAGAGGATGAAGCCACGCGTGACAGCCGCCTGCAACTGGCCGCGCTGACCGCAAAAACCCTGAAACAGGGTCTCAATACGTTGGGAATTAAAACCGTAGACCGGATGTAATGTTTACTCTGCGGTCACTGAATATCAGTGGCCGCAGTTCTCATCTTTTCACTCATCCCTCTGATTTTCATCCTCCTTATATTCAGTGATAGTTCACCATCACTTCGCTGCTTACAACGCGCAGTCCCGGTGGCAGATCACCTTTTCCCGTAAAACCAAACGCAAAATGCAGTGCCTGATTAGCAGGCAGGTGTGCCAGGCCCAGCGTGATGCCGCTGGCCCCTTCCAGCAAGACACAACGTTGAGGTGCGCACAGCCGTACCTTCAGGCCAGAAGGCGCGGGCATATTAAGCTGATAACGCCAGTTGACCATAGTGATTTCCCCGCTCACGCCTGTTGCAGGCGGCAATGCCGGTGAAACCAGCCAGCTTCCGCGCTGAGTTAAGCCCGGCCCACTCACGCTTGCATGCCAGCCGCCGCTGGCCGCATGGGCCATCAACGGCAACAATAACAATCCCCACAGGCTCTGCATGTTATTTGCCTCCGATGGTGGCGGTCATACGAATTTGACGGTTTTCACTCAGTTCCATGTTTGAGAGCACCACCAGCTGTGGCAGGTTACGACGCAGGAAGCGGGCTAATAAGGCGCGTAATGGATGGTTAACGAGCAGCACCGGCGGCGCACCCAGCATCTCCTGACGTTGTACCGCGTCTTGCGCCTGCGTCAGCAGACGGTCGGCAAGGCCTGGCTCCAGCCCGCCGCCGCCTTGTAGCGCCTGGAGTAACAGGCGTTCAAGCGTGGCATCAAGACCAATCACCTGTACTTCATCCCCGCCCGGATACCACTGCTGCGTAATCGCACGGCCCAGGGCTACGCGCACCACGCTGGTGAGTTCCTGGGGATCGTTCTGTACCGGCGCGTGTTCTGCGAGGGTTTCAATAATGGTGCGCATATCGCGAATCGACACGCGTTCAATCAACAGATTCTGTAGCACTTTATGCAGCGTGGTCAGGGTGATTACGCCTGGTACCAGGTCTTCCGTCAGCTTCGGCATATCTTTGGTCACGCGCTCCAGCAGTTGCTGTGCTTCCTGACGGCCAAACAACTCGCTCGCAAACTGGCCGATCAAGTGGTTAAGATGCGTTGCCACCACGGTACTGGCTTCAACCACAGTAAAGCCCTGAATCTGCGCCTGCTCTTTAAGCGCAGCATCGATCCAGATCGCAGCCAGTCCAAAAGCAGGATCGACCGTGGCTTCGCCCGGCAAAGTGCCCGCAGCCGTACCGGGGTTGATCGCCATCCAGCGGCCCGGCCAGGCATCGCCACTGCCAATCTCTACCCCTTTCATCAGGATACGATAGCGCGAAGGTGGCAGATCCATGTTGTCACGGATATGCACCACCGGCGGCAGGAAGCCCAGTTCCTGCGCCACTTTTTTACGGATACTGCGGATACGTCCCAGCAACTCACCATTTTGCAGATGATCAACCATGGGGATCAGTCGATAGCCCACTTCCATCCCCAGCGAATCTTCCAGCTGTACATCGCTCCAGGAAGCTTCCACCACCGACTGGCTCTCCTGCGGCTTGCTGCTAACCACGGCGGAAGCCGGATTTTTCGGCTGCATCTCACGACCGCGCACCCACCAGGCCAGGCCCAATAAACCTGCGGTGAACAACAGAAACACCAGGTTTGGCATTCCCGGCACCAGGCCAAGCAATCCCAACACCCCGGCACTCAATACCATCACGCGGGGGTTATTAAACAGCTGCCCCACCATCTGCTCACCGACGTCCTGATCGGTACTCACACGCGTGACGATGACACCCGCAGCCGTCGAGATCACCAGCGCCGGGATCTGTGCCACCAGGCCATCACCAATGGTTAACAGGGTGTAACTCTCCGCGGCATGGCCCAGATCCAGACCGTGCTGCACCACACCCACCAGTAATCCCCCGATCACGTTGATCACCATGATCATGATCCCGGCGATAGCATCACCACGAACAAACTTACTGGCACCGTCCATGGAACCGTAGAAATCGGCTTCCTGGGTGACATCCGAACGCCGCCGTTTCGCTTCGTCTTCGCCAATCAGTCCGGCATTCAGGTCGGCGTCAATGGCCATCTGTTTGCCCGGCATACCATCCAGTACAAAGCGTGCGCCCACTTCAGCAATACGCCCGGCACCTTTGGTGATCACCATAAAGTTGATGATCACCAGAATAATGAACACCACGATACCGATGGCAAAATTACCGCCCACCAGGAAGTGACCAAAGGCCTCCACCACACGACCCGCAGCGCCAGCGCCGGTGTGTCCTTCAAGCAAAATAATACGTGTTGATGCCACATTCAGAGAGAGTCGCAGCAAGGTGGAGAACAGCAAGATGGTCGGAAACGCGGCAAAGTCGAGCGTGCGCTGAGTGAACATCGCCACCAACAGCACCATGATCGACAGGGCAATATTGAAGGTAAACAGAAGATCGAGAATAAAGGGCGGTAGCGGCAGCACCATCATCGACAGGATCAGAAGAATCAGTACTGGCCCCGCCAGCACCTGCCATTGGGTCTCTTTCAGATTCCCCGGTAAACGCAGTTTTTCGGCCAGGTTAGCCATGATTTTGCTTCTCTCCTGCTATGTCCATCTCTGCCGGCACTGGCAGGTTATCGGGTTTTTTCGGGATCAGTCCGCCTTCACGCTTCCAGCGGCGCAGCTGCCACACCCAGGCCAAGACCTCGGCCACTGCAGCATACAATGCGCCAGGAATAGCCTGACCAATCTCAGTATGGCGATACAATGCACGCGCCAGAGGCGGTGCTTCCAGCAACGGCACACGATGTTCTGCCGCCACTTCTCGAATTTTCAACGCCACTTCTCCCATGCCTTTCGCCAACACTTTGGGGGCGCTCATCTTCTTTTCGTTGTATTGCAGCGCCACGGCATAGTGGGTGGGGTTGGTCACAATCACGTCCGCTTTTGGCACATCAGACATCATGCGGCGGCGTGCGGCGGCGCGCATTTGTTGACGAATACGCCCTTTCACGTGCGGGTCGCCCTCCTGCTGTTTGAACTCGTCGCGGATCTCCTGACGGCTCATACGCAACTTTTTGTAATAGCTATAGATTTGCCAGAAAACGTCATAGCCCACCATGGGAATCAGGCCGAGCATCACCAGCGCACACCCCATGGCAATCATGTTCAAGCCGTGACGCAGGGCCATTTCCGGTGACTGGCTCATCAGCCGCAGCATCTCCGGCCAGTGTGTCCAGATAAACCAGCCGCCCACGCAGCCGACTAACACCGCTTTAAGCACACCTTTAAACAGTTCAACCCAGGCCTGCATCGCGAACATCCGTTGCAGGCCCGGCAGTGGATTGAGCTTGGTGAGGTCGAACTTGATCACTTTGCTGTTCAGTACGATGCCGCCCAGCAGCATAGGTGCCGCAATGGCAACCAGCACCAGGCCCGCCATCATCGGCAAAATGGCCAGCACTGCCTGGCCGATGAGATCGCCGACGTGTACGCCGGTTTGTTTGTCATCCGTCACCATGCCATGGTCGAACAGCAACCCGCTCGCCAGCATATCCGCCAGCCGCTGCGCCATCGCACCGCCGCCCATCCACAGGATCATGATGCCCGTCAGCAACATCAGTAATGACGTCAGCTCGCGCGATCGTGGGATTTGCCCCTCCTCACGCGCTTTTTCTATTCGGTGGGGTGTGGCCGATTCTGTTTTGTCGTCATCGCTGTCATCAGCCATAACACACCTCTCGACTCGCAGGAATGGTCGCTACAGGATGCCAAAGGTGATCGCAGCTAATGCGAGAAATACAGGGGTGAAAGAGGGGCTTTTTAGGCAATAGAGCTGAGGGCACAACTGAAGCAAGAGAGTAAATCAGCAGGCTTTACACTTCGGCCACTGTCTCATGCTGAGTAGACAGTGGCCAAAGAAGCCTACACCGGTGCTGTTCACGCAGTTAATTTCCCTCATCCTCTTTTAAAATTTCCTGTATTAACGCCTGAAGGTTCCCTTTAAATTGATAATCATACGAACCGGTCATGAGATTTGCTACATTTTCCGTGTGGCTAACACCGTCTGAGGTAGCCGATTTAACATTTTTGCCCAGAGATTCATTAATGCCATTTAAGATGTTTTTTTGGGTTGAGGTTAATCGCCCCCGCCCTTCCGATGAATTCAGTTTTTTTGTAACTTCCTCGCCTGGATTAGTTAGTTTTGAGAACAGTTTCTTGTTTGCCCTCTGTTGTAAATCAGTCACCAATTTTTTCGCATTTTTTAAAGAAGCAGAAACCCCATTCCCGATACCTTTTAAAATTGGCGCTGTTATTTTACCTAAAAATAAGCCAAATAGTTCAGATATCACCATCGCTTCCAACTCCTGTCCTAATGCCTCTCTCTTTTCTGGCGTATCGGCAGCAAGATAACTGATTAATGTCGGTGCCAGTCCTAGCACCGCAAATGCCACCAGTCCCGTAGTAACCATATACGGCACGCCTGCTAACCCAAGAAACGTCAAAGGAAATGCAAGAAATTGCAAAAGTTGCCCTCCCAGGTTTTTAAAGAATTCAATGTAAACCTCAGTTGAAGTTTCAACCAATGTATCAATATCCCTCGCCACCTTTGCTATTTGCCATTCGCGCATTTGTTCATAAACTTGATTCAATGTATATCGCTGAGTTCCAAGTGAAAATTCTTTTAGTCTATATGACTCTTCATCTAAGTGAAGGTGAGGTTTCAACCACTCAATGAGATTATCATTTCTTTTCAAATCATCAAGTCGATGAATAATCAAAGGAGGGCGGTCATCTCTAGTTGACAATAGTGCAAGTATATTTTTCATTTGCGAATCCTTGCAATTTACAACGAATACCCCATGAACTACAGTCCGAATAACAGGCCCCTCATTATGTAAAAGTCTGATCGCTGGGTTAGCGTCGACAGTGATACCTTGATACCTTCTGACACGTGTCAGGGCTTTATCTACTTGGGGCTTAATGATAGCGCGTTGAATATTCTTATCCTCTGCAGACAACTCTTTTTTTCTATTCACATACCTCTTTTCGAAATTAATGTCATTCAATGTGTTAAGCAACCTCTCTCTACTTTGAAGATAGCCAGGCCAACTGGTTGACATAATATGGTTTTTACTATATTCATCACTTTTTATCACACCAGATAAGACAACATTCTTAAGAATCGTCTCACGTAAGCTTAATGATTCATTACGATATATAGGTGGTCCAGTTGCTATTCTTATCGGAGAATATTTTGCTGTCCTCTGTGACTTCATGAAGAATTTAACATTTTGCTCCAAGTCAATTTTAGTATTTTCAGGAACGCCATAATCTTTAATGGCATCAATAATTTGTTTATCCAGCCACGTTCTGGCATCCAACATAGCGATAGCATCGTTCTTTCCACGATTTTCCTTCATGACTTCATCAAATGCAGCATTAGCCCTTTTATTTACTTCTACATCAGTAAGTGACCGGGACAACTTAAAATCCTCTTCCGTCATCCCTGAGTTATAGTTCTGCATCACCCATCCATGACTATCCGGCTCCCAGTTAACGATTTTTCCGGGATGATCGCTGGTGGGAGCAAATAAATTGAGAGTATTAAATCCAGGTGAGAGTGCAACTGACACAGGAAATTGCTTATCAAAATATGCTTTGGAATTTTCTGAATACTGCGTAATGGTTATCAATGAATCAAGAGACACCTCGGGTGCATTAACATTAATCCAAATTTTGACTTCTTTTGGAACGAATATTTCTGTATTTCTCAGTGCTGAACTAAACCTCCCTTCTACTTTCGAAATTGAACTATTACCATTCACACAATACAGCACCTCGCCACCTTGCCAGTGAATAGACAGTCCTTCTAAGCGGCGATCACCTTTACATTCTTCCTGAAACTGTTCAATAACATCTCTTTTCCAGTTGGCATTTTTCAGGGTTTCAGCACGTTTACTGGATCTCTCAGTTTCTGAGTAAGAAAAGTTTTCACGATATTTTTGTGGGATGAAACTTTTCTTATAGACTTCATGATTATTCCTGTCGTAGGCTGTGATTAAAAAAACTTTAGTTGAAGGAAAATCCGACTCAGCATCACTCTTACTCATAAGCTGGGGCATTTTTTCTAACCGCCAGGTCGCATCGGTAAGCAGGCTGTTATTTCCTGTCACAAAAACATTTCTAAGTGTTGACTGTGAAACCTCGTCAATAATCTCAGGCGTTAAGGTATTATAGCTTTCATCACTGATACTTCCTACTCTGGCACGATAATTTTCAGGTAAACCTTCCATATCTTTATTTATCTGTTGAGAAATATCAGCATGCCACTCTTCTTCTTTGTAACTTTTTTTTGGTAAATAATTTTTTGAGAATTTAACCTCATCATTTGCTTCAAGGTCCAAATGAAAATACCGTCCTAGGGGGAATGAACGCACACCACCTCGCTTATCTCGCAGAATTCCAATAACCCTCTTTCCAGAATTACCCCATGAAAGATAACCTTTGGTATTTTTAACCGATAATGCACGCGCAGATCCTTTGTTAAGGACGGGATCATAAACCATACCTATTTCAATGAGGTCTATCTTGATTTTTTCATTGACACCTTTACGCCCGGATAAAACCTCGTAAGCCTTACAGCGTTGCTGATAAGAAACATTCACAATAGTGCTTAATATTTCTTCGGTACTCATGGATTGCCAGTCTCGGTCTCGGTTTGCCTCAGCCAAACGCTGTGTTTCAGCTCTTTTTTGGGCTTCGTCTGCCCGCCTCTCTGCATCTCTTTGATTGACATTTTCCCGTAATTTATTTCGTATCCCGCTCCCCATCGCAAAGGAATTTGGGCCGGATTGTCTCTCTTGAGGAAACGTATGAATGTGTCTGGCATAGAAAGGAGTACCATCATTCTGGATATCGGAAACTGCATCGATATATTTATTATTTTCTGTATCAGCCTGCTGCATCGCAGCCCGTATCTGTTCTGGTGACGCCGTGGCGGCATCATCCCCCAGAGTCTCCAGAAGCCTCTCAGCCGTAAGGGCCAATAGTTCGCTGCCGCTGCCCTCCTCTTTTTCATCCAGCATCTCTAGCTGCCGATGTAAGTTTTTCGCCTGTTGGGCGTAGCGCCACCAGTAATAGCCGCCTACCGTGGCCGGGAGCAACAGCGCCGCCCCTACTGACCAGAACAGGCGTTCATTATTATTCAGCGTGGCTTTCAGGCGGCTTAACACGCCCTGGGGGGCTTCATGCTGGGCGTCAGCCGCCTGTTCCGCCTCCCTGCCGACTAAATCCGGCGGCGTTGCGGATAACTCATCCTCAGGAATTTCTCCGCGCCGGTAGGCATCATAAACTTTACCGGCCCGAATACCTGCTCCCATGCCTGATATCAGTAATGAAAGAACGCCGGACCCCAGGCTTACGCCTTTGGCGATTTTCCTGCGTTTCTCAATACCCGTAAGCTGCCCGATAAGCTGATTTCTGTAAGCCTCTTGTTCTTCCGGATGCTCAAATTCCGGTATTCCCTGTGCATGTTCCTGATTTCTGAATAACGCATAGAGTCCGGCACCGCCCGCAATCACCGCAGACCCGATGGCAACGCCTTTAATCGCATTTTTCTTCGTGCTGCTCATATTTTGCCAGCGTTGATAAACCTCCTGCCCCTGTCCCCGGGTATACTGGCTGAGATTTCTCCATGCGCTGGCAGCCTGCGGTATAAATGTCTGAACCGCTGAACGTAACTCAGCAGGTTCGGTGACATCGTCATTAAGACTGATTTCCTCAAACCCCTGCAACGTCAGGTCATCGGTTTTTCCTTTATTTGTGAAGTAATCTATTACGCTATTACGTACTGAAGATACTCTGCTCGTCCCCAGCGTATTAAATTTTCTGAGCGCGCTTATCGCGTTATTTTTACCCGTACGTAGCGTGCTGCTGGTAAAATTTCCGATCTCTTCTTTATTCAACCATTTCGTGACATCAAACGCTGACAATTGTGCAATCTTTGCCCGCTGCTGCTGGAGAAAGCCGGGGGTTACACCCGCCTGTTGAGATGCTTCTTCAGCGTTATCCGCCAGGATATTTTCAGCGCCTGCCCCCAGCGCAATATCTATCACCGGGTTTAGCCCCGCTGCCATTTCATTCTGTAGCGCTACCACGGCTGGCGTCGGATGGGCTTCGGCCTGGCTTTCCACGTTTGATAATAATTCAGCTCCCCAATTGAGAAGAGATGCGTGATCCTCAACCTGAGGCACGCCCACAGAGAGATCCCATGCGGTACGAATCATCGGCAGCCAGCTTATCATCGGCTGTAGCATCCTCAGATCCTGCTCAGGGAAGTACTGCATATAGGTATATAACGTTGACTGCGCCTGCTGGATTGCCTGCTTTTTCTCCTCCAGCGAAGACGCGGTTCCCTGCAGGCGGCTGACCTGCCACAACTGCCACATCAGCCCTAATTTAATCAGTTTATCGAGCATTTTTATCAGGGGCACATCCCTGATGTACTCACTCAATCTTGAGATTAATATTTCCAGCCAGTTATCTTTATTGGATAAATCATTCAGCAGCAACATCAGCGTTTTGATTACCGCCCCCAGCAAAGGAAACCGTTCCACTTCTTTGAGCAAGGCCGAATCTTTTTTATTCAGTTCATCGCTGAGATTTTTCAATGCGGCGGCGGGAAGCTGACGCCATGTCATCGAACCCCAGGTGGCAACAAATTCGGAATTCCAGCCAAGGTTAACGATATTTATTGCTGCAACAAATGCGCCGAGTGAGTAATCCACGCCCGTTTTGAGCAGTGAGACGGTTAAATCCCACCACTGCGTTTCACTGGCGCAGGCTTTAACAAACTCTATCCAGCCCATGTCAGATTGCATCACCTTAAGCATATTTTTAAACAACATGCCGGAATAGCTGCCTGCCTGGGTATACTGACCCGCCTGCCTGAGAATGGCGCCTACTTCGCGGCCAATATGCAACCTGTTTTCACCTGCGGTATCCTCACTCCCCTCCATCAGTTTTTGGGTGAATTTATCGTCAGTGACGCGCAGGAAATAATCCAGCGAGGTTGCGACTGAACCATGGCGCAGGTCTATTTCACTGGCTTCCAGCTTAAGGGTATCCAGAGTCTGGAAGGCCTCAGCGATCAGCGGTATTTTCTGTCTGATGAGCGGATAAATAATCTGCATGACCTCCTCATGTTGCAACATATGAAACATGACTTTCATACGCTCTCCCGGACTTCCTGCGGCAGAGTAGGCTTGCGTGTATCCTTTAATCCACGCCAGGGTTCCGGGTAACTCCCCCTCACCGAGTTCGGCTACCCACTGCTGCAAGTAGAGATATAAATCCTGAACCTGGTGAATAAACTCCGTGGCCCATTCGGGTAATAACGCGGAATCAAAGATAAGGTTAAGATAATCGGTAATGCTGTTACGCGGCGCGGTGTAAATTCTGACTGACCATTGAATATGTTGCTTAAGTGAAACTAAATGCTCTCTCCAGTAAGAGAGAAAATCTTTATCAACATGGCTGACCACACTGGGAAGTGACAATACGTTGATAAAGGTATCCAGCATAGCGGGAATATCTTCCGGACTGAGGGCGGTACTGATTTTTAGTGACAAGCCGTCAAATGCGGTCAGCGTAGCGGAGACATCGTCGCTCCAGCCGGTGTCGAGAGAATCAATTAGCGAGCGAAAGGCGGCAATTTTTCTGCTTAAAGAAATCGTGTCGTCATTAATTATTGACCGCACTTCGTTAAGTTGCTGCTCTATCTTATCCAGCGGTTTGAGATATTGTTCGCAGACCATAATAAAATAGGCATGAAGCAGTTGATAAATCATCCGTTGAAAAACGGGCAGCATCGTTTTAGCCAGGATTACAGCCCCTTTATTTGATGGGGAATCAATTACTGGATTAGCACTCACTTCTGATGATAACAGCGAAGTCTCTTCCATTAACCTGCCTTGACTATATGTTAGCGCATCATCCTCGGTTAAAGCATCATTCCCTTGTTGATTTAATACATCATAATCAGACATTTTCATCTCCAGACAGAGTTAACCCTTTGCCGCCGCGATAAAAAATGCATCAAATTGAAAATATATATTTAAATTAAATAGACTTGAAGAAAGGAAAATATTTTTATAAATAAAAAATGGAAACTTTCAGAATAAGTATCGGTGAAGTTGCTGAAAATGCAAGCAGTGCGATCGGAACGATCGCACTGTACCTGTCAAAAGCGGGTGCCCCTGAATCAGAAGCCTAAACTGTCCAGCAGGTCATCTACCTGATCCTGACTGGCTACCACATTGGGTGCCTCGGCATTGATCTGCGGACCGTTTAGCAGACCGTTATCTTCTTTACGTGCCGCACCTGCTTCTGGAATATTCTCCAGCAGTACCATCAGCAACTGACGCTCAATCTCCTGGATAACATCCATCATGCGCTTGATCACCTGGCCCGTGAGGTCCTGGAAATCCTGCGCCATCATGATATCGAGCAGTTGCTTGTTGGTGAACGATGTATGCTCTGGCACGGCGGCGAGATAATCACGCGTATCCGAAACCAGTGCACGGGCGTCAGTCAGTTCAATCGGGTTGTCAAACCACGCATCCCACCGCACGCTTAATCCCTTCGCGCCTGCCTCCATCGCATCCTGATGCGGCTGCGAGGCCTCAACGCTGTTCAACGCACGATCGGCGGCCTGGGCCGTCATCTGTACGACATAATCCAGGCGATCGCGGGCATCCGGAATCGCTTCCGCTGCCTCCGCAATCGCCTGATCCAGCCCGAGCTCTCGCAAGCTATCGCGCAGCATACGGGTCAGCGCGCCGATACGAGAAATGATATCGTGCGCCGAAGCATCCTGAGCAGGTTTCGGAAGTACGCTCATCACATCTCCTTACATACCCAGTTTTTCAAAGATCTTGTTTAATTTCTCTTCCAGCGTCGCTGCAGTAAAGGGCTTCACCACGTAGCCACTGGCTCCCGCCTGTGCCGCAGCGATGATGTTCTCTTTTTTCGCTTCTGCGGTCACCATCAACACCGGCAGCTTACCTAAGGTGGCATCGGCGCGGACCGTTTGCAGCAGCTCCAGACCATCCATATTGGGCATGTTCCAGTCTGAGATGATGAAATCAAATCCACCAGCTCGCAGCTTGTTCAGCGCATCAGCACCGTCTTCTGCCTCTTCCACATTGTTGAATCCCAGCTCTTTCAGCAGGTTGCGGACGATTCGACGCATCGTGTTGAAATCATCGACCACCAGAAAACGCATATTTTTATCAGCCATATTTACTCCTGTGTTTATCTGCCCGGCTGGACGGGCGGGTTAAATTCGTAATGCCTGACCGGCACTGATCTTCGCCAGCATGCGCTGACTGATCTCTCCCAGGTCCAAAACCTCGCTCACTCCACCGAAAGCAATCGCTTCTCGCGGCATGCCAAACACCACGCAGGTTTTTTCGCTCTGCGCGATAGTCCAGGCACCGGCGCGATGCAGGTCTAACATGCCCGCCGCACCGTCATTGCCCATGCCCGTCAGGATCACCCCGACTGCGTTGCGGCCGGCGTGTAGCGCCACCGAACGGAACAGCACATCCACCGAGGGTTTATGGCGATTCACCGCAGGCCCGTCATTGAGCCGCACCACATAGTTCGCGCCACTGCGGCCCAACTCCATGTGCAGTGCGCCCGGTGCGATATAGGCATGCCCCGGTAAAATTCGCTCGCCCTCTTCCGCTTCTTTAACGGTGATCTGGCAGAGTTTATTGAGGCGTTCGGCAAACGAGCGGGTGAAGCCCGGTGGCATATGTTGGGTGATCATCAGCGCAGGGCTGGTCGCCGGAAGCGGCTGCAGCAGATGCCGGATCGCTTCGGTGCCCCCGGTCGAAGAGCCGACGGCAATCAATTTTTCGCTACTCAGCAGCGGCCCGGCTTTGATCACCGGCGGCACAGATGCGGGGGAGCGAGGATGCAACCTGGCACGGGAGGCCGCGCGGATTTTGTCCGCAATCATCTGGCTATAGGCCAACATCCCCTCACGGATGCCAAGTTGTGGTTTGGTGACAAAATCCACCGCACCCAACTCCAGGGCACGCAGCGTCACCTCAGAACCTTTACCGGTCAGTGAGGAGACCATTACTACCGGCATCGGGCGCAGACGCATCAGCTTTTCAAGGAAGTCGAGACCGTCCATGCGCGGCATTTCGACATCCAGCGTCAGCACCTGCGGATTAAACTGTTTGATCAGATCGCGAGCCGCCAGCGGATCTGGCGCGGTCGCCACCATTTCCATATCGGGATGGCTGTTAATGATCTCAGTCATCAACTGACGCATTAATGCGGAGTCATCCACGCACATCACAGTGATTTTGCTCATTATCTTTCCTTCGTCAGTCCATAGACGGTTTGCCCACGTAACCAGAACTCTTTACTGATCTGACTGAAGTTTTCTGAATGTCCGGCAAACAGCAATCCGCCGGGTTTCAACAGCGGGACAAAGCGTCGCAGGATTTTTTCCTGGGTCTCTTTATCGAAATAGATCATGACATTACGGCAGAAGATGGCATCAAACGGGCCAGGCAGTGACCATTCGTTAGCCAGCAGATTAAGCTGCGCAAACGTCACGTTATTCGCCAGTTCAGAGCGCACACGCACCATGCCCGCCTGTGGACCGGTGCCTCGCAGGAAAAAGCGTTGCATCTGCCCCGGTGACAAAGTACGTAACTCTTCCTGGCGATAGACACCGTTAACCGCTTTTTCCAGCACCTGCGTGTCAATATCGCTGGCGTAAACCTGGAATTTACCCGGCCCGTTACCCAGGGTTTCGGCCAGGGTCATGGCTATCGAATAGGGTTCTTCCCCGGTGGATGCGGCGGTACTCCAGACGTTAAAACTGCCGCTACGTTTGCGCGCCAGCTCGGCCAGAATGGGAAAATGGTGTGCCTCGCGGAAAAACGCCGTGAGATTGGTGGTCAGCGCGTTGATAAACGCCTGCCACTCAGCGCTATTCTGATCCTGCTCGAGCAAGGCCAGATAGCGGCCAAAGTCATCAATATTCAACGTGCGCAGACGGCGAACCAGGCGGTTGTAGACCATTTCGCGCTTATGGTCCGCCAGCACGATCCCGGCGCGCTGATAGATCAACTGACTGATACGACGAAAATGGGTATCGGAAAGCGGTAAGCGCTGGACCATTTGCGACAACAGCGTGGTGGTATCCTGTTCCAGTAATGACGTTTTTTTCATGTGATTCCACCTGCCCGGACAAAACGGTTATTTGCTCGATTCGACGACGAGCTACCCCGCGTTCGCGGGGTAGCCGGGCAACGCTTAGAAGGTTTCCCAGTTGTCGTTACTGCTGCTCTGGCGCGCCAGCGTCAGCGGTGTCTCTTTCCTGATGCTTTTCACGGCGCTGCTGACATTAACGGCCTGGGTGGCATATTCTTTACCAATATTGAACACTGCGACCGACTGCTTGAGGCGGCTGGCCTGCTCTTCCAGTGAAGCCGCCGCTGAAGCGGACTCTTCTACCAGCGAGGCATTCTGCTGCGTAACACGGTCCATCTCGGTTACTGCCAGCCCAACCTGATCGATCCCACGGCTCTGCTCATCGGAAGCTGAAGCGATCTCGCCCATGATGTCGGTGACACGGGTCACCGCACTGACGATTTCACTCATAGTTTCGCCTGCGCTTTCTACCTGCACAGAGCCGGTGTTAACGCGGCTAACCGAGTCTTCGATCAGCGATTTGATCTCTTTTGCCGCCTGCGCACTGCGTTGTGCCAGACTACGCACTTCACCCGCGACCACGGCAAAGCCACGGCCTTGCTCACCCGCACGTGCCGCTTCAACCGCCGCGTTCAGCGCCAGAATGTTAGTCTGGAAGGCAATGCCGTCGATCACACTGGTAATATCCGCAATTTTCTTGGAACTTCCGGCGATCTCTTTCATGGTGGTCACCACGCCATCCACCACTTTTCCGCCCTGCTGCGCGGTCTCTGACGCGTTCAACGCCAGTTGTGATGCCTGACGCGCGTTCTCAGCATTCTGTTTCACCGTGGCAGTGAGCTGTTCCATACTGGCTGCCGTCTCTTCCAGCGAAGCGGCCTGCTGTTCAGTACGTGAAGAGAGGTCATTGTTACCGGCGGAAATTTCGCTGGCACCGTTGTAGATGGCATCTGCGCCATCACGCACCGTACCCACAGTCCGCACCAGCTCCTGCTGCATGTGACGCAATGAACTCAACAACTCACCCATTTCATTGCGCAGCGTGACATTGATCGGCTGCGTCAAATCGCCACGTGCGATGTGCTGAATGTGTTCAATACCCTCTTTCAGCGGGGTGATCAGAATGCGGCGCATCCCGGTCCACACCAGCGCAATCACCAACAGCGTCAGAATCAGAATGCCGCTCACCAGCACAATGGAACGGTTATAAGCCTGCTGGTTGGCATCAATACCGCGCTGACCAAGCACCACGTTGTAATCCAGCCAGGCGTTATACAGTTTGGCGAAGCCATCCTGATAACCCTGAGTTGGCTCATCAACAAACGCCTGGAAGCGCCCTTCATTCAGATCGGCAACCAGACGGTTCAGTGAGTCGGAATACGCGGTATAGCTGGCTTTCAACGCCAACACGTTCTCTGCCGTTTTGCCTTTCTCCGACAGATTGGCATTGAACTGTTCCATGCCCACATCGGCTTTTTTCATCTCACTCTGAGCCAGTGCCACCAGCTCTTTTACCGTGGCACCCGAACCGCTTTGCGTAGAATCCTGCATGAAGCGGATCCCGGCACGGTTCAGGGTGTTACGCGCCTGAATCAGCGCCACCCAGGAGGAACCCATTGCCCGCTGTAGATCGCTCAGGCGTTGGTTGTAAGAGAAATTCTCTTTGTCGGTCTGAACGGTGGTAAAAAACACTCCCCCGGAAAACAACTGAATAATGGCAAACAGGACCAGCACACTCAGCAAGCCTGTGACCACACGAACACGATTAAACATACACACCTCAATTGGTTGGCGAATCACAGGTGTTATCGGCAAAGTGCGCGGTTTTGTTAGTGGGGACAGGCGAAAAAGCAGGAATATTTGCGAGGAAAAAAACCCGTCAGCAGGGCTGACGGGCAAGAAGATGAGGCGGTTTACAGTGCGTGATGCAGGCCATCCACCAGCGCCATCTCGTCACTGCTGAGCAGCTTCTCGATATCCACCAGAATCAGCATGCGATCGTTAAGTGCGCCCAGTCCGGTAAGGTACTCGGTGGACATGGTGACGGCAAATTCGGGTGCCGGACGGATCTGCTCTTGCGTCAACGACAGCACATCAGACACGCCATCGACCACAATGCCGACCACGCGCTGCAACAGATTCAGCACGATCACCACGGTGTTGTCGTTGTAGTCCACATCGGGTTGGGAGAACTTCACACGCAGATCGATAATCGGCACAATCACACCGCGTAAGTTGGTGACGCCTTTGATGAACTCAGGCGTATTCGCGATGCGTGTGACCTGATCATAGCCCCGAATCTCCTGCACCTTGAGGATATCAATGCCGTACTCCTCTTCACCCAGTGTAAAGACGAGGAACTCCTGCCCGACAGTTTCACCTGTGATCTTAGTGACGGTCGCCATTCCACTCATGTATTTTTACCCTTATTAATCAATTACGCTGCGGCACCGGCCACACGTTTTTCGCGATTGAGTGATTGCAACGCCGAAACATCCACAATCAGTGCTACGCTGCCGTCGCCCAGAATGGTGGCAGCGGAAATCCCAGGGACTTTGCGATAGTTGCTTTCGAGGTTTTTCACCACCACCTGGTGCTGACCAATCAGTTGGTCCACCAACAGGGCATAGCGTTTACCTGCGCTCTGCAGGATCACCACAATGCCCTGCGTGGCATTGGTTTTTGCCCCCTGCACGTCAAAGACATTCCACAACTCTACCAGCGGCAGATATTCACCCCGGACTTCGAGGACGCATTCGCCACCCGCCAACGGTTTCAGCTCTTCGGCTCGCGGTTGCAGTGACTCCATTACCGCGTTCAGGGGCAAAATAAACACTTCGTCCGCCACCTTGACGGACATCCCGTCGAGGATCGCCAGCGTCAGCGGCAGCAGAATACGGATCGTAGTGCCTTTACCCTGCTTCGAGGCAATTTCAACGTGTCCACCCATCTCCTGGATGTTACGCTTCACCACGTCCATGCCGACCCCACGGCCAGAGACATCCGTTACCGTTTCCGCCGTGGAGAAACCTGGCGCAAAGATCAGCATCCCCACTTCTTCATCGGTCATGCTGTCGCTGACTGGCAAGCCGGAAGAGAGCGCCTTCGCCAGAATACGTTCGCGATTAAGGCCTGCACCGTCATCGGCCACTTCAATACAGATGTTGCCGCCCTGGTGTTCCGCAGACAGCGTCAAATTGCCCACCGCGGTTTTCCCAGCGGCCAGACGTTTTTCCGGGGCTTCAATACCATGGTCCAGGCTATTACGGACCAGGTGGGTCAGCGGATCGATAATGCGTTCGATCAGGCTTTTATCCAGCTCGGTTGAACTGCCCGATAACGTCAGCTCGACTTCCTTACCCAACTTGCTCGCCAGATCTCGCACCAGACGTGGGAAACGGCTGAACACATACTCCATTGGCATCATACGGATCGACATCACCGACTCTTGCAGATCGCGGGCGTTGCGCTCCAACTGCCCCATGCTGTTCAGCAGATCGCCATGATTCACCGGATCGAGACTGCCCGACCGCTGCGCCAGCATCGACTGCGTGATCACCAGCTCACCGACCAGGTTGATCAACTGATCGACCTTCTCAACCGCAACACGAATGCTGCTAGACTCCCCGGCTTTGGCGGCGGGGGCTGCACGTCGGCTGTCGCGTTTGACTTCAGCCACCGCAACAGGGGCGATTTCAGTAACGACGTTTGCCGTGGCTGCTGCCGGTGCTTCCACCTCAGAGGAGGTCGGTTCCGGGAACAGGATCTGCTGCTCTTCCAGCACAAAACAGAGCACCGCCACAATGTCATCTTTTTCGACGCCCTCAACGGTGGCGTCCAACTGATGTTGGCTTTTGCTGACCTGGCTCACTTTGCCGAGATTGCTCAGCTCCTCCAGCATCAGATCGACCTCTTTCTCTTTCAGGTCGACCAACTGTATGCGCAGGCCAGTTGTCGCGGCGCTGGGTGCAGCCACCGCGACAGCTGCCGCTGGCTCAGGCGCAATCCCTTTGGCTTCTAACGCCAGTTGGCGCAAGGCTTCACAAATGTAGTTGAAGCTATCGGCATCTGGCTCCTGGGCCGTTTTATAGGCATCGAGCTGTTCCTGCATAATATCTTTGGTTTCCAAAAACAGGTTGATGATGTCGGTGCTGAGCTGCATTTCATCGCGGCGTGCACCATCGAGAATGTTTTCCAGGATATGGGTCGTTTCCTGCAATACCTTAAAACCAAAAGTACCGGCCCCCCCTTTGATTGAGTGGGCCGCGCGAAAAATCGCATTCAGCTGCTCGGCATCCGGCTCCTGCGGGTCGAGTGCCAACAGGTGCTGCTCCATATCCGCTAATAGCTCATCGGCTTCATCAAAAAATGTCTGGTAAAAATCGCTGATGTCCATGCTCACGGGATCACCTCGGTTGTGAGGAAGTAACAGGGGTTACCGCAGAAGCGCCTGGTACAGGCGGCGCGGTAATGTGTTCAAGCTGCGCCGGATCGCTGACCTGTGCGGCATCGCTCTCGGCATTCTCTTTTTCAATTTCAGCTTCGGTATCGTGGTTCAATACCAGCAGGCTAATACGTCGATTAACCGCATCGTCGCCACCGCGATTTTTCAGCTTCATGGTATCGGCCATGCCCACCACACGCAGGACTTTGGCACCGTCCAGGCCGCCAATGATCAACTCGCGCCGCGAAGCGTTGGCGCGATCCGCCGAGAGCTCCCAGTTGCTGTAACCGCGATCGCCGTTGGCATAGGGAATATCATCGGTATGCCCTGCCAGGCTGATTTTATTTGGGATGTCATTCAGGACTGGGCCAATGGCGCGCAGAATATCGCGCATGTAGGGCTCCACTTCCGCACTGCCGGTCTTAAACATCGGTCGGTTCTGACTGTCGATGATCTGAATGCGTAAGCCCTGATCGACCAGATTGATAATCAGATGCGGCCGCAGCGCTTTCAGGCGTGGATCGGCTTCGATCAGCTGATCAAGCCGCTCGCGCAAGCGATTCAGGCGGATATCATCCAATTGACGCTTTTGTTCATCGATATTCGGTTCTTTGTGTACTTCACCCTTTTTCTGCGTCGGATCATCACCGCCACCGGGGAAAGGACTGTCGCTGTCACTGCTGCGCTGCCCCCCGGTCAACGCCACTTTGAGCGGCGTTTTAAAGTAATCGGCGATTTGCACCAACTCCTGCGGATTGGCGATAGAGATCAGCCACATCACCATAAAAAACGCCATCATCGCCGTCATAAAATCGGCATAGGCAATCTTCCATGATCCATGGCTGCCCTCATGCTTTTTATGCTTGCGCTTTTTTACCAGCACAATCGGGCGGTTTTCATGCTTCATGAATTCTCATCCGCCGTCTGCTTCGCTGGATTTTTGGCATTGCGCACGTGCTCTTCCAGCTCAGTAAATGAGGGACGATCGGTGGAGTAGAGAATTTTACGGCCAAACTCCACCGCAATTTGCGGGGCGTAGCCGTTGAGGCTGGAAAGCAGCGTCACCTTAATGCACTGCATGATTTTGGTAGTTTCTGCGCACTTCTGTCGCAGCACCGATGCCAGTGGCGAGATAAAACCGTAGGCCAGTAAGATGCCGAGGAACGTGCCGACCATTGCGTGGGCAATCAGCCCGCCCAGTTCTGCCGCCGGGCGATCCGCCGAAGCCAGCGCGTGAACTACCCCCATCACTGCTGCGACAATACCGAACGCCGGTAAGCCATCACCGATGGCGGAGAGACTCTGTGCAGGCACATCACACTCATGCTCATAGGTCTCAATCTCTTCGTCCATCAGTGCTTCAATTTCATGGGCATTCATATTGCCGCTGACCATTAAGCGCAAGTAGTCAGTGATAAAATCTACCAGCATTTTATCGGCCAGAATTCGCGGATAGCTGGCAAAAATTTCGCTCTGGCTGGGGTCTTCAATATCCCGTTCCAGCGATAACATCCCCTGTTGGCGAGATTTTGCCATCAGGCGATATAACAGCGACATTAAATCCATGTATACGGCTTTGTTATATTTCGATCCGCGCATTAACAGCGGCAATGCTTTTAATGTTTTTTTGATTGCCGTGCCGTTGTTACCGACTAAAAAGGCACCAACGCCCGCACCACCGATAATCAGCAACTCCGAGGGTTGATATAATGCCCCCAGATGGCCACCCACCATTAAATAGCCGCCGAGTACGGAGCCAAGGACAACGATATACCCTAATATGATCAGCACAAAAAATCCTTACGTCCGTAACGTGTTGGTGGAAGTTAAGCCAGAGGGCGCGCCTGGTGTTATTCGCAAACGCAAGCAAAAAAAAAGCAGCGGATTAACCGCTGCTGGTATGTGCTTCCCCATTGCGAACAGACTTAAACGGCGCGTTTAACCTGTTCATCCAGCAGTTGAGGAGAACTATCGGCAAATTCTGGAGAAAGTTTACGTCTTTTTACCGCACGTGATGGCGGCTGGCACAGGCTGCAAACAAAGCTGCCCGGCGGCTGATGTGCATGATTAATAAAACTGCCGTTGCAGCAGCGGCAATCTGAGAGTTCCAGCATTCCGCTTTCGACAAAGCGTACCAGCGTCCAGGCGCGAGTCAGCGCTAACAGTGGCCCTTCATCAGTTTGAGGACACTGTTCAAGATAGAGCCGATAGGCCTGAACCACGGCCTCGATGCCACTCGTCAGGCCGGTTTTGAGCAGAAATTTCCACGCGTTACAGAACATGGAAGCGTGAATGTTCTGCTCCCAGGTCATAAACCAGTCCGTGGAGAATGGCAGCATTCCTTTTGGCGGAGGGCAACCACGCAGCTCTTTGTACAGTTTAATCAACCGGCCACGGCTCAACTGGGTTTCGCTCTCCAGCATTTGCAGGCGAGCCCCGAGGGTGATCAGTTCCATGGCCAGGTGAATATCGCGTGCTTCCTGGATAATGCTTTTTTCACTCATGAGACCGCCCTCTTCTTCGCCGGAGTTTCCTCAGACGATCCATTCCGCAATAAACGGCTGGATAAGAGAATACCGGTATGGATTTGCTGTAAATCATCCACGCGGGATTCCTGGGTCAGGCGATTAATCAAATTATGATCGTTAAAACGGAACTGACACACCAGCTGATTAGTTTCAGCCAGTTTCACCATTTCAGGTAAGGTCAATTGAGACAAAGTATCCGCCATCGACTCATCAATACCGAGGCGAAACATTGCAGAAGCTTTTTCCTGGTTTATTAATCGTTGCGCAAGCAACAAATATGACAAATTTATGTCATAAATATGTTTCAGTAATTCTGTAGTACCCATTTTTCCATCCCGACAGACGCGTACTGATACTTTCGCAGCCGGTAAGCTGCCACGTTTCGTGTTGCTGGTTGTTAAGAGCTTAACGATGGTAAAAGTTGTCTTTCGCAAACGTTTGGCTATCTCGAAGCAAGCATGATTGTTTTCGCTTCGCCTTCACCCTGGCCCTTACCTGGCCCACTCATTTACTGAGTTTTTATGGTCTCTTCCCGGACGTCTGTTTACAGTTTTCTAAGACTAATCTGAAAACAAGGCAAATCTATCCCTTCTGATTTCGACATACAACGACACTTGGATGAAATTTTAGATAAAGTGTGATCTGAGTCACACTTTTAAGGCAAATTATTCTCACGAAGCTTCAGTATCGCTGTTCTTTTGCCCCTTTTTTGTACTGCAAAGGTTTTTTTTACTTAACTTTCCCCACTCAAAAGCGGCAGAAAGTATGACATTCTGCTACACACTCTCTGGACCAATTCAAACCGATTTTATGTCTGATTTATTGCGCTTTAGTCGCAAAAATACACCTTTAAATCCACTTAAAGAAGCATATAGCTCCGCATTGTGGGTTTTATAACCCACATATAATTAGTTACTTAGATCAAATGTTACGCATAATGATAAATAGCGCTATCACTAAGGCGTCAAAAATTGGATAGCGGGACGTTAGGGTGCGTTAACAGAGAGTCAAGCATGTTTAGCCTATGCTAGCAGGTGTAACAAAGGGTTACATTAGCGAATTGAATGTATTGATCAGGATACAGAAGGCAGGATTTGAGGTATCGGCAGGTGAATCAACTTCTTGAGCCTGTTTTATGATAAAACGCAAAAAATAAAATTAAGTTACTGTATATAAAAGATAAAAAATTACTGGCGTGATGCCTGAAAACAGGCGTTTGCGCGCGAGTATTGCCCGACGTTTATCGACACGTTAACCGATAAAGTCGCGCGGTTTACTGGAAAATGACCAGTAACGTTCTATAACGTTACTGGTCCTGCTATCAGGCAAGCTTAGGGAATGTCGTCACATTGCCAGTTGTAGACCTTGCGCTGTCACGGAGCGTGATGGCATTGAGATCGCGCAGGAAAGACTCCCGCCAGAAGGTAATGTCGTTTTTCCGCAGCACCGCCATCATATCGTTGTAGCGCGAAATACGTTCAGTGCGCGGCATGGTCAGGGCTTGGTCTAGCGCGGCAGCCACCTCATCACGATCGTAAGGGTTGACGATCAGCGCTGATGTCAGTTCATTTGCCGCCCCGGCAAAGCGCGATAACACCAGCACGCCAGGATCGTCTGGGTCCTGGGCTGCCACATACTCTTTCGCCACCAGATTCATGCCGTCGCGCAGCGGTGTGACTAATCCAACATCCGTCAGCCGGAAAATCTTCATCAGCAGTCGGCGATCAAAATGCTGATTCAGGTAGTAGAGCGGCGTCCAGCCTAGCGTGCCGTATTTACCGTTAATGCGGCCTGCTTCGGTCTCCAACTGGTGGCGGATGTCCTGATATGCCTGCACCTCACCGCGTGACGTGGGCGCAATCTGTGAATAGCGAATTTTGCCTCGGTGCTGGGGATAGTTCTCCAGTAGCGCTTCATACGCGAGGAAGCGTTCTGGCAACCCTTTCGAATAATCCAGACGTTCGCAAGCGATGATGTTCTGAGCATCCCCCAGCTCTCGCTTCATGGCGGCCATCTTCGGTGGAAGCGCCCCTGCTGCCATCTCTTTAATACTGTCCGGCTCTATGCCAATCGGATAGGTTTCGGTAACAAAGTCGTGGCCAAAAGCGCGATGGCATTTTTCACCCTGATTCTGCACCGTGGTGAGTTGGCTCAGACTATCGAGAAAGGCGATACGGTCGGTCTCGGTCTGGAAGCCGAGCAGATCGTAGTCACACATCATCTCCAGCAGATCTTCATGGGGCGGCAGCGCATTGAAGATTTCCGGTGACGGGAATGGGATGTGCAGGAAGAATCCAATGCGGTTTTGAACACCTGACTCACGCAACGCAGCCGCAAACGGCAGCAGATGGTAATCATGGATCCACAGGATATCGTCTGGTTTTAACAGTGACTTTAAGCGCTGCGCCAGTTGCTCATTGACCCGGCAATACACTTCCCAGGCTTCACGCTGATATTGCACTAAATCAAGACGATAATGAAAAGCAGGCCAAATAACCGTATTCGAGAACTGGCAATAATAGAGGTCATAGTCGTTCTGATTCAGTGGTACGGATGCATAGGTAATGCCGCCGTGTTCCACTAGCTGCAGGTCATCATCTTCCTCGCCAGAAATTTCACTGATTTCCCCATTCCAGCCAAACCACAGGCCGCCTGTTTTGCTCAACGCATCAAGAATCCCGACGGCGAGGCCACCAGCACTGGCTTTACCCCCTTCAGGCATCGCGATACGGTTCGAAACAACCACTAAGCGACTCATAAGCTGAACTCCTTACCCACATTATTTTGTTGTTGTAGTAATGATCCCTCAAGCCATGCCCACACCGCCTCAACGCTGTCGAGGTGATATCGGGCATGGGTTGAGCCTGCGCCGACTTTAATCGAGACGCCTTGTAATGCATTAACGGCCAGAAAGCCTTTTTCATCGGTGAGATCGTCGCCGATAAACACAGGAATTCGCCCTGTAAACGGGGATTCCTGCATAAATGCGCGAATCGCCGCCCCCTTATCAACGCCCTGCGGTTTGATCTCCACCACACATTTTCCCGGCTGTAGCACCAGCTCAGGGAACTGGCTAACCACCTCTTCGGCCAGTTGCATAATCTGGCTTTCATACGTCATGCCACGCCGGTAATGCAGGGCAAAGGCCATGCCTTTGCACTCCAGCTGTGTACCGGGCCACTGCGCAAGTGCGGACGTGAGTCGGGCTTCCAGCGTCTGGACCAGCGCAGCCGGTAACGAAATCACGTGGAGATTGCCCTGGGCATCGCGTCGCTCAGCCCCGTGTACGCCAGCCAATGGCGCGTTTAACGGTGCCGCCAGACGATCCAGCTCCGCTATCGGACGGCCTGAAACCAGCGCCAGTGCGCCCTGTTGCTGCGCGGCAAGTTGCTGTAAATGTTCCCGCACGCCAGCCGGGATCGTCACGGCTTCCGGGCGAGATTGCAGGGTGGCGAGTGTGCCATCCACATCAAAAAATAAGGCATACGGCCCTTCACTTAAGACAGGGGGCGTGCCATGTGTACTGCATGAATCGGTCACTGGTACCTCCTGGTGGTGACTGTCCCATCACGGGATGCGATATCCGTAGCGCGGTTACGGATCCAGTAGACGATGTCACAGCAGGAAATTTATGCGGGTGCCGGCTTTCGCGCTAACACCGCGGAGAAGGGGCTAACAGAGAGAATTGCGTGCATATCACGCCTTAAACCGCTCAACATAACGCCGTCACAACATCCTGACTGCGAACATAGTCAATGATAAGTGTAGACGGCATTGCGGGGTTTGCCATAAATAGCAGGCTAATTGCCATTTGCGGAATTATCCGAAACGGGTAATTAAATCAATCAGTAGCGGTTTTAACCGGCGTAATTCCTCCAGATGCACCGTGGATAAGCTCTCCAGTAACGCCTCTGCTTTTGCGGTTAACTGCAACAGGGTTTTACGTTGATCGTCTTCACAGGGCACCCGTTCCAGCATCTCCAGCTCTTCCAGTCTGCGCACCAGTCCGGATGCGCTGTGCGGTTGCAGAATCAGCCGATTAGCCACAAAACCTATCGTTGCCTCACCGGGTTTAGCCGCGCGGATCGCTAACAGCGCCTGATGCTGCTGTGGCGTCAGTCCCACCTCTTTGGCTTCCCCCTCACTGAAGGCAAGAAACTGGCGCAACGTAGCGCGAAAATCCGCCAGGGCGGCGTACTCCTGATCCTGCATAGCAGATTTTTTCATCGGCTTATATCCGTTTGGTTGTTGCATTTATATCGCAATGCGATATAAATGCGCACTGTTTAACTGTGAGGAAGATGACAATGAATGCGCCGCTGGTCAACCTGCCACGACGGAATAAAACGGCCGATCACTCGGTAGATCGCCGAATGCTGGGCCTGATCGTAATGAGTCTGCTGGTAGGCAGCGGCGGTGCAATGGGCGCCTGGCTGCTGCTGAAGATGATCGCGCTGGCGACCAATCTGTTCTGGTTCGGCCACTTTTCCACCGACACCCGCGCCATCACCGAAGCGCATCAGGGCATTAACGTGCTACTGACGCCCGTGTTAGGCAGCCTGATTATTGGCGTGATGGCTCGTTTCGGTTCAGAGAAGATCAAGGGCCATGGGATCCCAGAGGCGATTGAAGCGATTTTATATGGCGAGAGCCGTATGTCACCGAAAGTGGCGTTGCTAAAACCGCTCTCTGCGGCCATTTCGATTGGCAGCGGCGGCCCGTTTGGCGCAGAAGGCCCGATCATCATGACCGGTGGTGCGATTGGTTCGCTGTTCGCCCAGAGTTTTCATCTCAGTGCCGCAGAGCGGAAAACGCTGCTGGTCGCAGGTGCGGCGGCAGGGATGACGGCCATTTTTAATACGCCGCTAGCGGCGGTGTTACTGGCGATTGAAGTGCTGCTGTTTGAGTGGAAACCGCGCAGTTTTGTCCCGGTAGTGACCGCAGTGATGGTCTCATGGTGCTGGCGCAATGTGCTGTTTACACCGGGCCCCTTGTTCCCGTTCCATAGCGTTGCCAGCCTCAGCGGCAGTCTGGTACCGGGTGCGGTGGCATTGGGTATCATCACGGGGGTCTTAGCGATTGTGCTGTCAAATGGTCTGTATCGCATTGAGGATCTGTTCCATCGCCTGCCGATACACTGGATGTGGTGGCCGGCTTTAGGGTCGATAGTGGTCGGCGCGGGGGGATTGATCAATCCGCATGTCCTTGGCACCGGTTACGACAACATCCAGAACCTGCTGGATGGCTCTCTGGCGATGCAGGCGATCATGCTGTTGTTGGTGGTGAAAGGTGTGGTCTGGCTGGTCTCGCTCGGTTCCGGTACTTCCGGCGGCGTGGTGGCACCGCTGCTTATTCTGGGGGGTGCATTGGGCGCGCTGGCGGGTCACTTCCTGCCAGGCGGCGTTGGACTGTGCGCGATGTTAGGCATGGCGGGCATTCTCAGTGGCGCGATGCGCGCACCGTTAACCGGCGCCTTGTTTGCTGCTGAAGTCACGGGCCATGTGGCGCTGCTGCCGCTGCTCCTCGCGGCCTCGGTCACCGCCTACGCCATTAGTGTGATGCTGATGCCGCGGTCAATCTTCACTGAACGTCTTGCTCGCCGTGGTCGCCATGTGTTGCAGGAGTATCATGTTGATCCGCTGGAGACCACCCCAGCCAGCAGTGTGATGACGCAGGATGTACAAACGCTGCCGGGCGATCTCAGCGCCAGCGCAGCCGTGGCCTTTTTCCTGCGTGAACATCGGCACCACAGTTATCCCGTGGTCGATAATCAGCACCAGCTGCTGGGCGTCGTTTCACGTGAGGCGGCGCTGGAGTGGCAAAATCGCGCGGATTATCACACGCTGACCCTCGCGGACCTGCTGCTTAACCAGACGCAAACCGTGGCCGCCAGTGACACACTCTGCGCCGCGCTGGCCGACCATCTGTTTGACAGCCAGCACAACATGCTGCCGATTGTAGACAGCCACGGCCAACTCACGGGCGTCGTCACGCGTTTTGACTTGCTCAAAGTGCGCGGCACCTGGCGCCGCCATGAAGGCAGCCGCCAACGATTTATTGGTGCACGGCTATCGTCTCATCGCGGTTAATTGAATATCCGCTGCGGTAGCCGGGGTCTGTTTCGCGCGGTTAACGCCAGGGCTATACCCGCCCGGCGAGGGCTTTACCCCGCGCGCGATAGGCCGGCTCATTGCCGCTGGCCTTTTGCTTTATCAATACAGATCGGTACACTCATTAAAAATTGTAAAGATCTGCACTTCGAGCCTATCAGCTTTCCGGCGCGGACAATAACAGGAATTTCTTATGGAGCAGGACTATGCGTAAGTTACTTGGCGGAGGTGCTCTGCCACCGAAAGCGGGCTTCTTTCATCTGTTTAAAGGCTTTCTCGGCGGCACGTTGGGCATTTTACTGCTGGGTTATCTGAGCCAACTCAGCGGGGAATCCTGGCTGATGGCTCCGCTTGGTGCAACCTGTGTGTTGTTGTTTGCTGTTTCCGCCTCTCCGCTGGCGCAACCGCGCAATGTGATTGGCGGGCATTTGCTCACCGCTGCCATCGGTATTGCGGCTTTGCATCTGTTTGGTGATGCGCTGCCGGTGTTAGCTATCGCGGTGGGGTTATCCATTTTTGTCATGCAATACACCCGCACCGTGCATCCGCCTGCGGGCGCTAATCCGGTGGTGATTATGCTGGCCGGGCACGATGTCGGCTGGCACTTCTTGTTAACGCCGGTGCTGGCAGGGAGCGTCGCGCTAGTGGTGATTGCTTCGGTGCTGAATAACCTGGGTAAAGCCAATCGCTGGCCGCACTACTGGCATGGCTTAGGGCAGACAAAAGAGTAAATCAGGTGATACTGCTGCTGTTATTCTTTTGTTACTCTGGGGTGACTCTACCAACCGGATCATAATAATGAATAACGCAGCAGCACAGAGCCGAATCATCGGGGTTGTCAGCGATGAATTCAGTAATCCTTATACCTTACAACTGTTAAATGAAGTCACCCGCCAGCTTAATGCGCGAGGTGATCTCACCCTGCTTCTTAATGTCACCTCGCGCGATCAACTCCAGACCACGTTGCAAGCATCTGCTCAATTACCACTGGCTGGCGTGGTGTTCCTTACCTCCGTCTGTGCTGACGAACGCCAACTGGTTGCCGCCGCGCTGCCTGGCGTGCCGACGATACATATTGCCAGCCACACCGACGATCCACAGGCTGACGTTATCGCCGTGGAAGGCTATGCCGCCGGTGCCGAAATCGCCCGGCTGCTGCTGGCTCAGGGGCATCAACGTGCGGGTTATATGAAATCCCTCCACGCCTCCCCAACACATTTGCAGCGCATGGATGGCTACGCCAGCGCGTTGGCTACCGCAGAGAAGCCGCTGGAAGACGTGATTACAGCCGCCAGCTATGACCGTGAAGTGGCGTATAACGCCATGATGGCCTACCTGAAACAGGCGCGCGCTTCTGATCGTATCAACGCGCTGTTCTGTGAAAATGACGTCCTGGCATTGGGTGCCATGCAGGCCATCCGCGACTTTGGTCAGGGCGCGCATATTGCGGTGGTCGGCTTTGACGATATCAGTGAAGCTCATGCCCCCACCTGGCACTTAACCAGTTGGGCGCAGCGCAGTGACCTGCTGGTGACCGAAGCCCTGAGCCGCCTGCTGGAGGGTAAAGCCAATCCAGACGGTGCGTGGCGACACGGTGAACTACAGCTTAGACACTCACACCTTGGCAAACACGTGCACGGTGAGATGCACAAGTGTGGCTGTGCTATCCGCCACTGATCCCTACGCTGAGCCAGCCCTGCTGGCTTTTTTATTCGCGCTGACAATTCAAAGAGGCAATGATGCCAAAAACTCTGCTTATTACCGGTGCCGGGCGCGGTATTGGTGCCGCTTGCGCCCTGCTCGCCGCGGAACAAGGCTACCAGGTGTGTGTGAACTATCGTGCGGATGAGCATGCCGCTGCCCAGGTGGTGGATCGCATCCAGCAACGCGGCGGTAGCGCATTTGCCCTTCAGGCCGACATTGCTGATGAAGCACAGGTCGAACGCCTGTTTCACCAGTTGGATGATCGCGCTGGACCGCTACACGGCTTGGTCAATAACGCCGGTATTTTATCGCAGCAGATGCGGGTCGAGCAGATGAGTGCCGCGCGTATTCAACAGATCCTGAGTACCAACATCACGGGTAGCCTGCTGTGCGCTCGCGAAGCCGTTCGGCGCATGTCAACACGCAATGGCGGGAGTGGCGGCGCGATTGTTAACGTCTCTTCACGTGCAGCCGTGCTGGGGTCGCCCAATGAGTATGTCGATTACGCGGCATCAAAAGCGGCGCTGGATGCTATCACTATCGGATTGTCGAAAGAGGTCGCACAGGAAGGCATTCGCGTTAACGGCGTCCGTCCTGGGCTGATTCACACCGAGATGCACGCCAGCGGCGGAGAACCCGGTCGCGTCACGCGGTTACAAGGTGGCGTGCCGATGGGGCGCGGTGGTCAACCAGAAGAGGTGGCGCAGGCGGTGTTGTGGCTGCTTTCTGATGCCGCGTCTTACAGCACCGGCACGTTTATTGACGTTTCCGGGGGCCGCTAAACGCCACAGCCCTTATGCGGAGATAAGGGCTGTCGAGCATCACTTAAGGCAGAGACGCTTTCAGGCGCTGTGCCGCTTTCAACAGGTTCTCTTCCGAGACTGAGGCATAGGATAAACGCAGCGTAGACTGGTCTGGATTATCACAATAGAAGAACTCACCCGGCACGTACACGACGCCGTTTTGCAAGGTGGTTTTCAGCCATTCGGTGGTGTTGAACGGCTCTTTAAAGGTTGCCCACAGGAACATGCCGCCCAGTGGACGGTGGAAGCGAATACGATCGCCCAGTTCGCTTTCCATTGCTACGCACAGTGCATCACACTTCTTTTTATACTCTTTGCTGATCAGGGCAATCTGCGACTGCAAGCGGCCCGTTTCTAAATAATGGCGCGTTAAAGACTGGGACAATGAGCTGGTATGCAGGTCGGTCGACTGCTTAAGGTTCACCACCGACTGTTTCAGCCAGGAAGGTGAAACAATCCAGCCCACGCGCGCACCCGGTGCCAGGATTTTAGAGAAGGTAGAGGTGTAGATCACCTGATCGCTGGCTCCCATCTCCTGGGCATACGATTTCAGGGTGCGGAACTTCTCGCTGCTGAAGTTGATTTCGCTGTACGGGTCATCTTCAAAAATCAGGAAACCGTGCTGCTGTGCCAGGGCCACTAACTGCTGACGGCGTGCCGCAGACAACGTCACACCACTTGGATTACCAAAAGTCGGCACGATGTAGACCGCTTTGATTTTCTGCTTTTGCACCAGTTCGGCCAGCTCATCGACGATCATCCCTTCCCCATCGGTGCCGACTGACGCTAACTGCGCCTCCGCTAGCTGGAAGACCTGCAATGCTGCCAGGTAGGTGGGTCTTTCCACCACGATGGTATCGCCGGGATTGATCACCGCACGCGCCAGGATATCCAGCGACTGCTGCGATCCCGACGTGACCATCACATCATCAATCGTCGACTGGATGCCGCGCTCTGCCAGAATCTGGCAAATCGCCGCTCTTAACGCCGGGTCCCCTTCACTCAGCCCATACTGGAACGCATTATGGCGCTCCGTGGTCATCACTCGTTCCATTGCCAACTCGAGCCCTTCGGTATCAAACAGATCCGGGTTAGGGATCCCCCCGCCCAGTGAAATGACCCCTTCCATTTTGCTGTGCTTGAGCAAATCACGAATGGCTGATGACTGAAGTGCTTTAACTCGATTGGCTAACTGTTGTGACGACATCCTGCGAACCCTTTTTTATGTTAATACAGCATTCATATCACAATTTTGCCTCAGGTAAATACTGCTAATGATGCGTTTGACCGGAGTAGATAAAAGAAATTTTTTTTGCCCTCTGTGGTGGTGGTTTAGTGCACACCGGTACCACACAAAATCGCGCACGTTAAAGCGCCTTCTTGCAAATGACAGCCGTTACCATGCATGCATCCCTTACTGCTGCTCGTGGCATATCGTGCTTCTCCCCTCCTTCCACTACCTTCGTCAAAGTATTGATACCTCAATACCCGGCCCATAATATCCTTAAGGATAATGTTGATATTGCTTTTGATTGCGGCACAGATGAAAAAATCATTTTTTGCGTATTCTATATTTATCACCACCAAGTATTGGACGATATTATCCCTGCACTCATTTACTGGATTTTTAAAATAAAACCCCGGAATGCCCGGGGTTTTAGTTAGTTTATAGTTATCGTTTTTCGTCTTAACGAGTTCTGGTCCATTTTACACCGTTAGATATATACATAGCAGCTTCGTATTGTTGTTTGAGCATTAAGCCATTTATGTAAACGTGCACACCACCGTAGCCATGACTCCATATTTCTATACGAGCTCCCTTATTGGACGCACTTGCGGCAGGGAAAGTAAAAACGGCGGTGCCACTGCCCTTAGTAGGATAAGTAAATCGAATGAGGACATCGTGTGATTTTAAGAGTATCGCATTCAACTTCGCAGCCGTCATTTGGTGGCTATAGGAGGCACGACTCTGCTCCATGATAATTTTCGGCGCTGAGACTTTACTTTTACCGTTGACGCTGACTTTAAGTACTGCATCTCCACCCTTGCGCGTGTGCATTTTGACCGTTGCTTTGCCTTCACTGTTGGTTTTGGTCTGCCCTGTCAGCGTAGCGCCGTCGGGAACATCTGACCAGACGAGAGCCATATTGGGTACGGGATGACCCAAAGCATCCTTAACCGTGACCGTGTAAAGCACGCTTGAAGCACTATCGGCAGTAATCTTCGTGACATTCGTTTTGATATTGGATCCAACGATATTCGCGGTAGATTCATCAGCTTTAAAGGTCGCCTCCACGCTCTGAGATGTGCCGTTGCCCACTTTACCGGTCACTTTCACCTTTTCGGTCACGGTGTTGGTAAATTTCAGCAGAGCGATGCCCTTGCTGTCAGTTTTGATCACCTGCCTACCCCCCTCTGGCTTCGCCGAACCGCCCAGTGTGAACGTTACATCAACGCCCGACACCGGGTTGTTTTTACCATCCAGCACGCGCGCACTGGCCTGCGCCTGACTCCTGCCATTTGCCGCTACCGGGGCGGTATTAACCAGCTTCATCTCTCCCTGCTTCAGGCTCGCTGACGCACTATCCGCGATAAAGGTCGCCTCCACGCTCTGAGGCGTGCCGTTGCCCACTTTGCCGGTCACTGTCACCTTTTCGGCCACGGTGTTGGTAAATTTCAGCAGAGCGATGCCCTTGCTGTCAGTTTTGATCACCAGCCTACCCCCCTCTGGCCTCGCCGAACCGTTCAGCGTGAAAGTCACGTCAACGCCCGACACCGGGTTGTTTTTACCATCCAGCACGCGCGCACTGGCCTGCGCCTGACTCGTGCCATTTGCCGCTACCGGGGCGGTATTAACCAGCTTCAGCTCTCCCTTGTTCAGGCTCGCTGACGATCGGTCCGCGATAAAGGTTGCCTCCACGCTCTGAGGCGTGCCGCTGCCCACTTTGCCGGTCACTTTCACCTTTTCTGCCACGGTGTTAGTAAATTTCAGCAGAGCGATCCCCTTGCTGTCGGTTTTTACCACCAGCGCACCGCCCACGGGCTTCGCCGAACCACTCAGTGAAAACGTCACGTCAACGCCCGCCACCGGGTTGTTATTGGTATCCAGCACGCGCGCACTGGCCTGCGCCTGGCTCGTGCCGTTCGCCGTTACCGGGCCGGTATTCAGCAGCGTCAGATCTCCCTTGTTCAGGCTCGCTGACGCTTCATCCGCAATCTGTTTAACGCTGGCCAGTGGCAACCTCACGTCGTCCAGAGAGGCTGTAATCACCGCGAGGCTTGAGCGTGTGCCCGTCGTCAGGGTGACTTCATACAGGCCGTTGCCTTTCTCCGTGATAGCACCCAACGAGGCAGACTTCGTCG
>NZ_VWXF01000039.1:0-513 GCF_011752615.1 Candidatus Pantoea multigeneris | reverse complement strand
CGTGTAAGCGGGAAATTTTCGCCTTCTGTTTCTTCCAGTTCGCGCTGAATTTTACTTTCCTGGCCAGCTGGCGCTGTAGCCGCGCCAGCTTCGCCTGATTCTTTTTAAAGCTGTTTACCGGTTCAAAGACCGTGCCGTCGGACAGCGTTGCAAGCTTGCTGATACCCGCGTCCAGTCCGATAGCGGACGTTGACGGATGTACGGGCTGTTCGACCTCCGTTTCGACCTGGAACGAGATATGCCAGCCGCCTGCGTGCTGGCTGACCGTGGCGTTTTTGATTTTGCCCACAACGGCGCGAGACTGGCGGAACTTTACCCAGCCCAGCCCGGAGGGCAGCTTAACGCGCTTGCGGTCAAGCTGGCAGTATTTGTCAAAGTTGACGAATCTGATGGAATCGTTGCCCTGGCTCTTGCGCTTAAAGACCGGCTTTTTAGCCGCCAGACGCTTATCAAAGCACCGCTTCCATGCCCCGTGCAGGTCTTTCAGTTTCTGCTGGAGGTTGTCGGTGTATG
>NZ_VWXF01000038.1:0-534 GCF_011752615.1 Candidatus Pantoea multigeneris | reverse complement strand
GCAGCTGGGACCTGGCGGGACGGCTGAAGACGGAAAAGGCCGGGGAGATGACCTCGCGCTACCGCAGCTGGCGCTACGGGGAGGATGACCGGCTGGAGGAGCAGTCCGGCAGCCTGCCGGGCAACCGTCAGTGGGAGTGGGACGCCGCCGGGAACCCGCTGGACGCGGGCACCAACGCGGGCGGCCCGTCAGCGCAGAGCGGCACGCCGCGCCGGGACACGCCGGCCCGGTCCGGCACGCCCGGCAACGACGACCTGCCGGAGATGTGGCGCAATCTGTATGCCGCCCACGGGCTGACCGGGGAGGGCAGTGCGCCGGAAGCGGGCGTGACCGGGGAGCCTGGCCGGCGCTACGTGGCCCATAACCGGGTGACGCGGCTGGGCGAGGTGGAATGGCGCTACGACGTACACGGGCGGGTAATCGGGAAACGCGAGCCGGGACGGCACCTGGCGCTGGAGTGGAACGGGGAGCACCGGCTGGCGAAAGTCACGGTGACGCCGGACCGCCCGGCGATGCCGCAGACGGTGGTGCAGT
>NZ_VWXF01000037.1:0-546 GCF_011752615.1 Candidatus Pantoea multigeneris | reverse complement strand
GCCGCAGCGTCCAGCGCGACGGCGGCCAGAACGCCCGGTGGGTGCTGGACGACGACGAGCAGGTGGCGCAGCTGTGGGACTATGACGGCCGCCGCTACACCCTGACGTGGGCGCGCGGCGAGCCGGTGGCGGTCCGCCTGCCCTCCGGGGCGTCCTGGCACAGCGAGTGGGACCGCTACGGC
This sequence comes from Candidatus Pantoea multigeneris, assembly GCF_011752615.1. Taxonomy (NCBI): domain Bacteria; kingdom Pseudomonadati; phylum Pseudomonadota; class Gammaproteobacteria; order Enterobacterales; family Erwiniaceae; genus Pantoea; species Candidatus Pantoea multigeneris. The sequence continues at coordinate 364 of NZ_VWXF01000037.1, read as the reverse complement.
CGCCTGCTGAAAGAGACCGACCCGGACGGCCACGCCACCGAATACCAGTACTCGCGCAACAGCGGCCAGCTGTTCGGGGTGAAGCGCCCCGACGGCAGCCAGCACCTGCAGCACTGGGACACCCTCGGGCGTCTCACCCGCCGCACCGACGCGCGCGGCAACCACACCGACTACCACTACGACGACGAGGAAGAGAGCCTGCCGGCGCGCATCACCGATGCCCTCGGCGGCGAGGCGCTGCTGACCTGGAACCGCCAGGGCCAGCTGACGCAGTACACCGACTGCTCCGGCAGCATCACGCGCTACGACTATGACGCGCTGGGGCAGCTGACGGCGGTCACGGACGCGGAGGGCAGCACCCGGC
>NZ_VWXF01000036.1:0-560 GCF_011752615.1 Candidatus Pantoea multigeneris | reverse complement strand
AGACGCGCTACGAGTGGCACCCGCGCGGCTGGCTGCTGCGGGAAATCCTGCCGGACGGCAGGCACACCGACTACGAGCACGACGCGGCGGGCCGGGTCCTGACGCGCCGCCAGCCCGACCGGCCGGTGGAGCGCATTGAGTGGGACCACAGCGGGCTGCCGGTGGCCTACACCGGCCCGGACAACCGGCGCTACGCGCGGGAGTATGACGCCAGCGGCCAGCTGGTGCTGACACGCAACCCGGCGGGCCAGACGGTGCGGCTGGAGAGCGACGCACAGGGGCGGGCGGTGCGGCTGATAAATGAGAATGGAGAGGCCACCGCCTTCCGCTACGGGGCGGACGGGCTGCTGCTGGCGGAAACCGCCAGCGACGGGGTGGTGACCGGCTACGGCTACGACGCGGCGGGCCGCCTGCGCGAGAAGGTGTTTGCCCAGGGGCACCGGCAGGCCATCCGCTGGGGCTTTGACTACACCGCCGCCGGGCTGCCCTCCGCCCGCAGCACGCCGGACGGACAGACGCGCTTTGGCTACGACGCCTGCGGCCGCCTGATAACGGCGGCG
>NZ_VWXF01000035.1:0-588 GCF_011752615.1 Candidatus Pantoea multigeneris | reverse complement strand
CTATCATCGCGTGGTTTTTGCTGATGGTGGTGGTGACTTTGTGAAGGTAGTCGCGTCTGATATTGGCGATATGCACGTGTAAGCGGGAAATTTTCGCCTTCTGTTTCTTCCAGTTCGCGCTGAATTTCACTTTTCTGGCCAGCTGGCGCTGTAACCGCGCCAGCTTTGCCTGATTCTTTTTAAAGCTGTTTACCGGCTCAAAGACCGTGCCGTCGGACAGCGTTGCCAGCTTGCTGATACCCGCGTCCAGTCCGATGGCGGACGTTGACGGGTGTACGGGCTGTTCGACCTCCGTTTCGACCTGAAACGAGATATACCAGCCGCCAGCGTGCTGGCTGACTGTGGCGTTTTTGATTTTGCCGGTAACGGCACGAGACTGGCGGAACTTCACCCAGCCCAGCCCGGACGGCAATTTAACGCGTTTGCGGTCAAGCTGGCAGTACTTGTCAAAATTAACGAACCTGATGGAATCGTTGCCCTGGCTCTTGCGCTTAAAGACCGGCTTTTTAGCCGCCAGACGCTTATCAAAGCACCGCTTCCATGCCCCGTGCAGGTCTTTCAGTTTCTGCTGGAGGTTGTCGGTGTATG
>NZ_VWXF01000034.1:0-611 GCF_011752615.1 Candidatus Pantoea multigeneris | reverse complement strand
AATATGACGACCGGGGCCTGCTGACCAGCGACACCGACTGCTCGGGCAGCGAGACGCGCTACGAGTGGCACCCGCGCGGCTGGCTGCTGCGGGAAATCCTGCCGGACGGCAGGCACACCGACTACGAACACGACGCGGCGGGCCGGGTCCTGACGCGCCGCCAGCCCGACCGGCCGGTGGAGCGCATTGAGTGGGACCACAACGGGCTGCCGGTGGCCTACACCGGCCCGGACAACCGGCGCTACGCGCGGGAGTATGACGCCAGCGGCCAGCTGGTGCTGACGCGAAACCCGGCGGGCCAGACGGTGCGGCTGGAGAGCGACGCGCAGGGCCGGGCGGTGCGGCTGATAAATGAGAACGGAGAGGCCACCGCCTTCCGCTACGGGGCGGACGGGCTGCTGCTGGCGGAGACCGCCAGCGACGGGGTGGTGACCGGCTACGGCTACGACGCGGCGGGCCGCCTGCGCGAGAAGGTGTTTGCCCGGGGGCACCGGCAGGCCATCCGCTGGGGCTTTGACTACACCGCCGCCGGGCTGCCCTCCGCCCGCAGCACGCCGGACGGACAGACGCGCTTTGGCTACGACGCCTGCGGCCGCCTGATAACGGCGGCG
>NZ_VWXF01000033.1:0-635 GCF_011752615.1 Candidatus Pantoea multigeneris | reverse complement strand
TTTACAACGCATGCAAGCTGCAAGCATTTGAGAGACTCGAACACATCGATAGCTTCATTCTTATTACGGAGAATGAATACGACGTGTCGTTTCAATTTTCAGCTTGTTCCGGATTGTTAAAGAGCAAATACTTCGCAACCTACCGTTACCGGTACGTTCTGAAGTATTGTTGAGTCACTGTAATGGTGGAGCTAAGCGGGATCGAACCGCTGACCTCCTGCGTGCAAGGCAGGCGCTCTCCCAGCTGAGCTATAGCCCCATACAGTTACTGCAGAGACCTTCTACTACCACTCACCAGGAGTTACTTTTTCATTTAACATGAAAACGTAAATTCGTGCTCAGGCAAGGCATGTAGGAGGGAAGTTTACTTTGGTAAACGACCGAGTACATAACGCCGCATGAGTGCGAATTTGGTAGGCCTGAGTGGACTTGAACCACCGACCTCACCCTTATCAGGGGTGCGCTCTAACCACCTGAGCTACAAGCCTGTAGAGGTTTTTTCTGCTCGTTACTTTTCTATCAGACAATCTGTGTGAGCACTTCGCGGGAAAGTATCTTCAGGTAAGGAGGTGATCCAACCGCAGGTTCCCCTACGGTTACCTTGTTACGACTTCACCCCAGTCATGAATCACAAA
>NZ_VWXF01000032.1:0-709 GCF_011752615.1 Candidatus Pantoea multigeneris | reverse complement strand
ATCCTCTCCGGCTCGCCCAACGTGATTATCGGCGGCGGCACCGTCACCACCCTGCCCATCAAGCCCGAGGTGCCCGAGTGGGTCGGCCAGGTGTCGGACCTGACGCTGCTGTTTGCCGGGCTGCTCAGCTTCTCCCTCACCCCGCGCAAGATCGGTGCCGTGATGAAGCTGGCGGAGAAACTCAGCAAGCTGCGCGGCGTGCGCAAGATTGGCCGGGTGCTCTGCCGCCTCGGCGTGCTGATGACCGCCAACGCCGCCGCCGGGATTATCCTGCGCCCGGTGGATATCATCACCGGCCAGAAGTTTCTCAGCGGCGACGACGAGCTGGACTTCGTGCTGCCCGCGCGCCTGCCCCTGACCTGGCAGCGCAGCTGGCACAGCGCCAACCCCACCGAAGGCGTGCTCGGCCACGGCTGGAGCCTGGAGAGTGAAAGCCACATCGCGCGCTATGAGAACGGCGTGGCGTGGTACACCCCCACCGGCGAGTACGTGGCCTTCCCGCTGCCCCCGGTGGGCTGCAAAACCTGGTCGGAGGCGGAGAAGTGCTGGCTGATGCAGCACGCCGACGGCAGCCTCGAGATATTCGACACCGGCGAAACCCGCTACCACTACGCGCCGCTGCCTGAGCACGGCGTGGCCCGCCTGACGCGCATCAGCGACATCGCCGGGAACGCCACCCTGTTTTACTACGACGCCCGCGGCCTGCTGA
>NZ_VWXF01000031.1:0-716 GCF_011752615.1 Candidatus Pantoea multigeneris | reverse complement strand
CTGATGGAATCGTTGCCCTGGCTCTTGCGCTTAAAGACCGGCTTTTTAGCCGCCAGACGCTTATCAAAGCACCGCTTCCATGCCCCGTGCAGGTCTTTCAGTTTCTGCTGGAGGTTGTCGGTGTATGCTTCAGACAGGAACGCCAGCTCGGGCAGGCCCTTCCACACGGTAAGCATTTTATTCAGCGCAAAGGCGGTGGGCAGCTTTTGTCCGGCATCCAGCATGCGCTGCGTTTCTGCCAGGCCATAATTCCAGATGAAACGCGCACAGCCGCACATCTGGCGCAGTCGTTGCGCCTGTGCGTCCGTGGGTTCCAGCCGGTATTTATACGCCTTCAGGATAAGCATGTGCATTCAGTGTCAGGTAAATGAATGCTGGATAAATAACCATGTGTTTAATCTGAAGTCAAGCTGCGCAGGTTTTTTTAAAAAAAACAGATATAGCGCCATTTTACTGCATGTTAATCGCTTTTTATGACGAAATACCGACAAGATGCCTTTGGGAAATGACATCCTACGCGCATCAGCCAGCGTGCAGCTGAAATGTGGGGTGACTTCGGGGCGGAACTAAATGCGTGTGACGGCGAGGTGGCTCATACAGAGGATCGCCGCCTGAAGTTGTGAAAAAGTACTTTCAAAACCCGCGAGGCTGAGAAATATTTGACGCTACCGCGTCAATTCAAATTCCCCTCCCACCTCCTTCGGTGGGAGTACCCT
>NZ_VWXF01000030.1:0-856 GCF_011752615.1 Candidatus Pantoea multigeneris | reverse complement strand
CCGTCGGGGTGCGGGTCAGGCGCACCAGCCGCCCGCAGCTGTCGTAGTCGTGCTGCCACTGCGCCTGCGACGTCGAACGCTCAAGCAGGCGACCGGCCGGGCTGTAGCGCATCTGCTGCTGGCGTGCCGGGCCGTCGGCGCGCGGCGTGGCGGGGGCGCGGTGCTGGCTGCCGTCACCCTGATGGCTTTCTGGCTGCCGCTGCAGGCGCTCAAACACCGCATCGGACGGGTACGGCCCGCCGTCGGTGCCGGGGACCGCCGTGCCGTCGGCATTTTCGCCGTCCACCGCGCTGCCCGGCGGGTTCTGCTCCAGCGCGCGGAACGCCTCGGCCAGGGTGCGCGGCGGCGTGACGTTCAGCATGATGCCGGTTTCTTTACGCCAGGCGGGCCAGCCGTCTTCGTCCAGCCCCCAGTGCAGCGTCAGGCCGTCCGGGCGCTGCTCGGCCAGCCTGCGGCCCAGCGGGTCATACGCAAAGCGGTGGCGCTCGCCGTTGCCGTTCTCCAGCCACTCCAGCCGGCCACGCACGCCGTAGCCAAAGCGCTGCGTGATGCCGTTGCGCCCGGTTATCGCGCGCAGCTGGCCGTATTCACCGTACTCCCGCAGCGTGACGCTGCCGCCGGGGTCGGTGTGGCGGCTCAGCTGGCCGTCGGGCCGCCACGCAAACTGCTCGTCGCTGCCGTCCGGGTGCAGCAGCTGCGCCAGCCGTCCGGCGCTGTCGTAGCGGTACTGCCGGGTGCTGCCCTCCGCGTCCGTGACCGCCGTCAGCTGCCCCAGCGCGTCATAGTCGTAGCGCGTGATGCTGCCGGAGCAGTCGGTGTACTGCGTCAGCTGGCCCTGGCGGTTCCAGGTCAGCAG